>DASZCR010000001.1:0-3078 GCA_035942915.1 Pyrinomonadaceae bacterium
GAGCCTTGAGAAGTCCGAAGTCGAAAGTCGAAAACCGTCTGTGACTCCGGACTTCCCGAGGCTCCGGGCTCCGGACTATTTGATAGAGCGCAGTTGCAGGAAGGAGACTTCCGGCAGGCAGCCGTAGCGTACGGGCAGGACGACCGTGCCGAGGCCGCGCGTGACGTAAATCTGCGTCTCGCCGTGGCGCGCCAGTCCGCGCAGGATGCGTCGGCGGACACGACCGGAAGGAGACGCCTCCGAGCGCCAGGTGACCTGTCCGCCGTGCGTGTGGCCTGCCAGCACGAGGTCAACGCCGGCGCGTGCGGCGCGGCGCAGAATCACCGGATTGTGCGCCAAAAGCAGTTTCATTTCGTCCGCGCTTGAGCCGGCGAGAGCGAGCGGGAGGTCTTCGAGGCCGACCATCGTGTCGTCAACTCCGGCGAGCCAGAAGGAAGCGCCCTTGTGCTCGAAGCGCATCCCCTCGTTGACGAGCATGCGGATGCCTTCGGCGCGGAAGAGGTCTGTGATGAGCGCGGCATCGACCCAGTTGTCATGGTTGCCGAGCACTGCATAGACGCCGCAGCGCGCCTTGAGGCGTCCGAGCATCTCTGCGCAGGGCGCTGCGTATTCGCGCTCGTGCGAGACGTAGTCGCCCGTCAGCGCGATGATGTCAGGCTCAAGGCTGTTGGCGACCTCGACGGCGCGCTCGACCTGCTCGCGCCCCGTAAACGGGCTGTGATGAATGTCCGAGAGTTGGACGATACGCAACCCATCGAGTTCGCGCGGCAGGCGACGCAGAGTGACTGTCGTGCGTTCGACGGAGAGTTGATACGGCTCGGCGAAGGCGGCGCGTGCAACCTGCATCAGACCGGCGGCCAGCGAGCGCAGAGGCGTGGGGCGCGACGTGGTGGCGGTGTGCGCGACACGACGACGCTCTCTCCAGCTAGTGTTATTCGCCATTATTCTTCTGTCCGCTTTTTATCTGTGGAAGGCTCGAAGTTCGTCTCGGAGCCCGCACGGTTATGGCCTGCCAGGAGGCCCTCCGAAAGCCCGCGCATTATACGCAAGGCGCCATGCAAAGGCAAAAGGGAAAACGTCTGAACCCGGCTAAACCCTTCACCGCAAAGAAAATATAATCAGTTCTCAATCTTTCTTCAGACCCTCTCTTTATTAGAGCGGCCAGAGGATTGGGACGAGCAACATGACGATGGCGAAGACGGCGAGGGTGAGTATCGAGCCGACCTTGACGAAGTCGAGGAAGCGATAGCGGCCGGGCGTGTAGATGAGGACGCAGGCTGGTTCGAGCGGCGTCAGGAAAGAGCACGAGGCGGCGTAGGTGACGGCGATAGCGAAGGTGCGCGGGTTGTAGTTGAGCAGCAGTGCCGTCTTCACAGCGATGGGCAGGACGACGAGCGCCGCCGCCTGATTCGACATCGGCTGCGTCAGCGCCACCGTCAGGATGAAGAAGCCCGCGAGCACGGCCAGCCCGCCGTAAGACTCGAAGTAGTCGCGAATCAGCGCGGCGAGGTATTGGTCTGCGCCCGACTTCTCCATCGCCGTCCCGAAGCTAATCATCCCGGCGATGAGCACGATGAGCCGCCAGTCTATCAACTCGTAGATTTCCTGTGTGCGGACGCTTTTGGTCGCCAGCAGGATGAGGACGCCGAGCAAGACCGCGACCGAGAGCGGCACGAGATGCGTCACCGAGCAGAAGAGAAAGACGAGAAACGCGCCGATGGCGTAGATGCGTTTGCCGGCGCGCCCGCGTCGCTCCGACACGTCTTCCAAAAGCAGCAGGTTGCTTTCGCTCGCCACCTGCTCGACGCGCGCACGCTCGCCCTGCACGAGCAGCACGTCGCCGAAGCGGAGGCTGACTGTGCTCAGTTTCGAGAGCAGCGCGACGCCGTGCCGGTTGATGGCGAGCACGGTCAGGTCGTAACGCTCGCGGAAGTTAAGACCGCGCAGCGTCCGCCCGTTCAAGTCCGAGCCGCGTAAGACCATCACCTCGAAGAGTTCGAGGTTTCCCGATTCCAAGTGCTGGTCGTTCAACTCGAAATCGCCCTTAATCTCGATGCCCGCCTCGGTCTTGACGCGGAGGATGTCTTCGAGTCGCCCCTGCACGAGCAGCAGGTCGCCTGCTTCGATGCGTTCGTCGGCGCGCGGCGCGATGCGACCACGCACGCCCCGGATGATGCCGACCACCGTCAGGTCGAGCGAGTTGCTGAGGTTCGCCTCGGCGAGCGTCTGCCCGACGAGCGGCGAGTCTTTCATGACGATGACTTCCGACATGAACTCGCGTATGTGGTATTGGTCTGTGAGCGATTCGACGTGGCCGCGCGCGGGCAGCAAACGCATCCCGATAAGCAGCATGTAGAGCATCCCGGCGGCGACAATCGCGATGCCGACCGGCGTCAGTTCAAACATCGAGAACGGTCTGAGCAGTTGTTGGTCGACGCGAAACTGCTGCAAGAGTTCCTGATTCTCGCCGAGTTTGGTGAGCGCGCCGGAGACGGCGAGGTTCGTCGAAGTGCCGATGAGCGTGCACGTCCCGCCGAGGATGGCGCCGAAGGCGAGCGGCATCAGCAACTTCGACGGCTGGACTCGCGCACGCTCGGCAATTCCAAGGACGACGGGGACGAACATCGCCGTCGTCGTCGTGTTCTTCATCACGGAGGCGCAGGCGGCGGCGACGAACATCACGAGCGAGGCGAGGCGGAAGGCGTTGCCGCCCGCGATACGATGGAGGCGTCGGCCGACGACATCGACGACGCCCGTCTTGACCAAGCCGCCGGTGAGCACGAAGAGCCCGGCGATGGTGATAACGATGTCGTTGCCGAAGCCTGCAAAGGCTTCTCCTGCCGTCAGTGTGCCGGAGAGGACGAGCGCGATGACGAGCAGGATGGTGACGATATCAATCGGAATCTTTTCCGTCGCAAAGAGGACGAGCGCGACGAAGAGGAGGATGAGAACTTTGGCGATGTCAGGCGTCATCAGAGCCTTCTGCTATAATCGGCGATAAGTCGAGTCCGAAAAATTTGCTTTAACTGCTCTCTTCAGCGCCGGACTGTGTTCAGGATGCGTCGAGCAGTCTACAAC
>DASZCR010000002.1:0-34312 GCA_035942915.1 Pyrinomonadaceae bacterium
ATATTCACACGCCGCGCCCGTCTCCTTTTTCCGTGTGGTCGCCCGCTAAACTCTCAGTCGAGGAGGCGGACGTGGAGATGGTTGTGATGACCGGCGAAGTGCTGCGTCAGTTTGTCCTTAATCAGCACGGGGTCGTTGAAGAGGATACGCACGTTCGGGAACAGTTCGCGGATGAGCAGGACGAGTTCCCTCGTCAACGCGTGGTCGTAGTCAACCGCGCCGACCTGCGTCGGCCCTTCGACGCCGTTGTGTTTGAAGGGGCGCAGGTCTACGTCGCGCCCGTCCTTGTGGCTCGAATGGGGTTTGAAGGGGCCGCCGCCTTTGAGACTGATGTCGCCCACGTAGATGGGGATGCCGTCCTGACGCCTGTCCGCCCACGTCTCTGCGAGCGCCTGTATGTTGCGAATCGTCGAGGCGCGTCCGAACTGGTCTGAGCCTCCCGGCTCGCGGTTGTAAGTCTTGTAGCCGCGCCCCTCTGCCGGTAGCAGCGTATCGACGCTCGTGCCGCCCGACACCGCGCCCGGCTGGACGACGGGCGCAGCGTTGCGCAGAGCCTTGTAAGTTTCGGTCGTGAGGATGCCGTTGGCGACGATGCCGTGATGCTGCTGAAAGAGTTTGAGCGCGCCTTCGGTCTTCGGCCCGAACGTGCCCGCGCCCGCCGCCACGTCCTGCGCCGTCAAAGCTCTGAGCTTGACGAGGCGGTCTTGCAACCCGCGCACGACGCTGCCGCGACTGCCCCTTGCGACGCCCTGATTCAACTGCCGGATGGCTTCCTGCGTCGGAGTGTCGTAGGTGCCGTTGGCTTCGAGGTGGTTGTCGCTCTGAAACTCCTTGAGCGCCGCTTCGGTCATCGGCCCGAACTTGCCGGGAGCGGTCGCCTTCTGCTCCTCACGCAGATGTCCCAACTCGATTAACTCGTCCTGTAACTTGTCAACCTCAGGCCCTTCCGACCCCCTGCGCAGGACTTCGCCGACGCCCGCCCCGGCCTCGCTCAAGAGACGACGCACTTTGTCGGTCGCGTCGAAGACGGTGATGCGGCCGTCGCGGTCGATGTCGAGACCGCGATTCTGGTCGTAAGCCTTGCTCGGTTTCTGGAAGAGGACGAAGTCGGGACCCTTGCCGACGGCCTTCGGGAGCAGCACCGCCATGTAGGTGTCTTCGATGGTGTTGAGACGCCCCTTGAACGGCCTGAAATGTTTCTCGACGAAGTCGAGTTGCTCGACGGCCGTCATCCGCTTCAACTCTTCGATGCTCGTGCCCAAACCCTTCGCCGTCGGAGGGATGAACTGAATGAGGCCGACCGCGCCGCTGCCCGCCGCGTTCATCACGCTTGGGCTGAACGTCCCGCCCGACTCGAAACTCATCACGGCCATCAGGAAGTTCGGATTGGTTTCGAGCCGCTCGGCAATCTGCACGACCTTGTCCTTGAACTCGTCCGAGACGTTCTCGCTGCCGCGTATGTTGAGCAGTTTGATTTTCGCGTCCGTCAACACCGGCGCGTTGTCCGCCTCTTTCAACTCGACGCCCGCCAGCCCTGTGCCCGACGGTGCAGCACCGCTCCTGACAGACCCGCTCTTAACCGCGCCGCTCCTGACAGCGCCGCTCCGCGCGCGTGTTGCGCCGCTCTTGGTCGCCCCACGCTTTTTCGTACCGACTCTTTTCTTACTCGCCATGATGTGAGACTCCTTCCGACCGCGTGGCCGTCGGTTTGTGTAGGATGATTAAGGCGAGGCGCGCCTGCTTGCGAGCCTGACGGAGGGGTCGCTCACGCACGCGACTTCGTCACGGCTCGTCTCTGCTCCTCGATATCTCAGGCCAACGGCGACGGGATGAAACGCCCGTCGCGCGCGTGCATATTTGTCCACACACGCCTCGTCCGTCAACTCCGAAATGGAAATCTCTGGTTAGTGCTAGGTGATAAGTGATGGGTGATGGGAAGGAGGTGATGGGTGAGAGGTGAGAGGAAGCAGGTGATAGGTGATGGGTGATAAGTGAAAGACAGGATTTCTCCTATCACCTATCACCCATCACTCGCTCTTAACGAAGGACGGCGCGGAGGCCGACGAGAACCAGATAAGCGAGTGCGAGGACGACGGCAATCTTGATGAGGCCGATGGCAAGATGGATGATGCCGCCAAGGATGAATAAAGAGATGCCTGCGGCGGCAAACACCAGCGGGATGCCGACGGCCAGCACGAACATTCCGAGAAGAATTATTCCAACAATACGCATCATGTCTTTTACGTCTTTCATCTCCTTCACCTCTCCCGCTCCTGCCCGTGCACCGTTGTTCGTGCCCTACCTTCTGGCTCTGACGGGCGTCTCTACCGCTGACCCCCTATACGAAGCCGGGCGCGCGCGCGTTCCGTCCAAGATGGCGCGCGCCGGGCGTCGCTAAATCCCCGCCGAATACGGTTTTTCGTAACGCCGCGCAGGCATCCCGCGCGCCCTCTGTGCTAATCTCATTTCTGTCCCACTAAAAATTTGGTCGGCGATTTTACGCGCGGAGAGAGAGAGAAAACGGCCATGCCGCGACGCACGAACAAAGAACTTTTCGACGAGCCGGAGACAGGCGCGGCGCAGGCGACGCGCGCAGATGCAGACGACGGCGGCGCGTCGCCGCTCGCCGAGCGAATGCGCCCGCGCACGCTCGAAGAGTTCGTCGGCCAGCAACATCTGATTGGCGAGGGGCGCGTCCTGCGCCGTCTCATCGAGGGCGAAGGGGCGCTGCCATCGCTGATTCTCTGGGGCGGCCCCGGCACGGGCAAGACGACGCTGGCGCGCCTGCTCGCAGGCCGCAGCGGCGCACGCTTCGTACAACTCTCGGCCGTCTTCTCCGGCGTCAAGGAAGTGCGCGCCGCCATCGCAGAGGCGCGCGAATATCGTCGCGCGGGCGCACGCACCATCCTCTTCATCGACGAGATACATCGCTTCAACAAGGCGCAGCAGGACGCGCTGCTCCCGGCGGTCGAAGACGGCACGGTGACGCTCGTCGGCGCAACGACGGAGAATCCTTCGTTCGAGGTCATCGCCGCCTTGCAGTCGAGAAGCCGCGTCCTCGTCCTTCAGCCTCTCAACGAGTCGGACATCGAGGCGATTTTGCGTCGCGCCATCACGGACGAAGAGCGCGGTCTGGCAAACCTCCATCCGGTCATCACGGACGAACTTCTGTCACGTCTGGCGCATTCCTCTGCGGGCGACGCGCGCGTCGCGCTGACGGCTTTGGAGGCGGCCGTCGAGTCTACTCCGCCCGACTCCGAAGGCGTGCGTCGCGTCTCGGACGAAACAATCGTCGAGGCACTCGGCCGCGCGCGTTACGCTTACGACAAGGGCGGCGAGGAGCACTACAATCTCGCCTCCGCGCTCATCAAGTCTTTGCGCAACTCGGACGTGAACGCCGCGCTCTACTGGCTGGCGCGTCTTATCGAAGGCGGCGCAGACCCGCTCTTTATCGCGCGACGCCTCTGCATCCTCGCTTCGGAAGACGTGGGGCTGGCAGACCCGCAGGCGATGGTGCAGGCGTCGGCCGCCGCGCAGATTACGCATCTCATCGGACTGCCGGAGGCGCTCTACCCGCTCACGCAGGCGACCGTCTATCTGGCACGTGCGCCGAAGTCGAACGCCGTCAAGCGCGCCTTCTTCGCCGCCTCCGAAGATGCCGCAGAGACGGCGCGCGAACCCGTCCCGCTTCATCTGCGTAACGCCGTCACGCCTCTCATGAAGCGCATCGGCTACGGAGGCGGCTATCGCTACGTCCATGACGACCCGGAAGCACGGCGCGAGATGGCCTGTCTGCCCGACGCCCTGCGCGGCAAAGAATACTGGAAGGAAGACGAAGGAAGGAATGATGGATGAGGGCGGAGGGATGAAGAAGAACTGTTCTTTAGTTCATCGCTCAACCCTCATCCCTGTTTTTTATGAGTACTAACAAGACTGACAAGGAGTTGGCTTTTCTGCACGACCTGTACGTGGCGACCGATTGGGGCGAGCGTTTCGCGGAATTGATTGACGAGCACGTCGAGTTGCCGAAGCAGGGACGCGCCATCTACGTCGCTTCGGGAACGGGCGGTCATGCGCTGGCGCTCAAGGAGAGAGCCGGTGAGGGTTTGACGCTCGTCTGCGTCGATGAGAGTCCGGAGCGGCAGGAGTTGGCGCGCGCAAAGGCCGTCGCGGCGAAGGCGAGCGCCGGGACGGAGTTTCGCGTCTCGCAATTGGAGGCGCTCGCGTTCGAGGATGAACAGTTCGACCTCGTCGTGGGCGATGCTTCGCTGGTCTCGCCGGAGCGTCTGCCGGAGATGTTGATGGAGATGGTGCGCGTGGCTGCGCCGGGTGCGACCGTCGCGCTCAACGTCGTGACGGCTTCGAGCTTCGGCGAGTTCTTCTCCGTCTACTGGGAGGCGCTCTCGAATACAGGCTTCTTCGAGCAGGCGGCCGGTGTCGAAACGCTCATCAAAGAGTTGCCGACCGTCTCGGAGGTCGAGTCGGCCGCCGCGCGCGAGGCTCTGGACGAAGTGCGCTCGTGGACGCGCATCGAGGAGTTCGACTACGCATCGGGCGGCGAGTTCCTCAGTGCGCCGCTCATCAGAGACTTCCTTCTCGGCGGCTGGCTCGCGTCGCTGCCGGACGAGGAGGCGCGCGCCGACGTGCTCCGAGAGGTCGAGCGCATCATCGACGACGAACGGCACGACGCAGAGTTTGCGCTCTCGATTAAGGCGACGGTCGTCGTCGGCCGCAAGTTCGATTAACAGGCAGGAGAAATGGCCGGTGACAACTCGTCTCTGCGGACGAATGTCACCGGCCATCTTTTTTCTTTCGCTGCCGGTCTATTTGCGCAGCGCCTTGTCGGAGGCCAACTCGTCTTCGCGCAGAGTGGTCGAGGTGGTAGTGGCCGCGTCGCCCGCGTTCAGGCGCTCGCGCCGCTGCGCCGCATCGAGTTCAGCCGTGTCCGACTCGCCATCGTTGATGCCTTTCTTGAACTCGCGGATGCTTTTGCCCATGCCCTTGGCGAGTTGCGGCAGACGCGTGCTGCCGAAGAGCAACAGCACGATGAAGAGAACAACCAATATTTCCCAACCGCTAAAATTCATAACCAGAAACCTCCGTCAGACCCGGCGCGCCGGGGCGAGAAATTAGGACGTGCGCGACGAGCGTCGGTCAGCCTGCGTCCGATTCGTAGAACAGATATTTGCGCCATGTTTCGTCGGCGCGCCCCAAGTAACGCATAATCTGGCGGTTGACGTGCAGGGAAAATCCACGCGGCCGCCGGACGAGATGCATCCGCGCCTCTTCGGGCGTCCGGTTGCCCTTGCGATGGTTGCAGCGTTTGCAACAGGCGACCAGATTATCCCACGTCGACTCGCCGCCGCGCGAGCGCGGCAGGACGTGGTCGAGCGTCAATTCCGACGGCGGCAGTTGTTTGCCGCAATACTGGCATGTCGTGTGGTCGCGGAGCAGAATATTCTTGCGCGAGAGCGACCGATTCTTGAACGGAATGTGGATGTATTCAGTCAGGCGGATGACAGAGGGCGCGTGCATCGTAATCGTCCGCGAGTGGAGCATGTGACCGTTGTGCTCCTCCATCCGCGCCACGCCCTTGAAAATCATCACCACCGCGCGCCGCTCGGTGCACACGTTGATTGGCTCGTATGAGGCGTTCAGGACTAAAACACGTCCGTTCATATTGCCTACCGATATTACGCAAAGCAGTGACGAGTGACAAGTTCAAACTGTGATAGGTGATGGGTGATAAGTGATAAGAGAATAGCTTTTTTCCTATCACCTATCACTTATCACCTATCACTTATCACCTGTCACCCTTTGAACCTGTCGGTCGCTTCGATGAGCGCATCGACGATGCCGGGTTCGGTGGCCGAGTGGCCTGCATCGGGGATGATGCGGAGGTCTGCTTCCGGCCACGCGCGATGCAACTCCCACGCGCTCATCGCCGGGCAGACCACATCGTAACGCCCCTGCACGATGACGGCCGGGATGTGGCGAATCTTGCCAACGTTCTCGATGAGATAGTTGTCCGTCTCGAAGAAGGCGTTGTTGATGAAGTAGTGGCACTCGATGCGTGCGAAGGCCAGCGCAAACTCGTCCTGACCCGACTTGTTGATGAGGTCTTCGTCGAAAAAGAGCTTCGAGGTGCTTCCCTCCCAGATGCTCCACGCGCGCGCCGCCGCGAGCCGCTCGGCCTCGTCGTCGCCCGTCAAACGCCTGTGATAAGCCGCCACCATGTCGCCGCGTTCGGCTTCAGGGATGACCTTCACGTACTCCTCCCACACATCGGGAAAGAGCGCGCTCGCGCCCTCCTGATAAAACCAGCGAATCTCCTTCGGACGACAGAGGAAGATGCCTCGCAGGACGAGCGCACGCACGCGCTCGGCGTGTGTCTGTGCGTAGGCGAGCGCCAGCGTGCTGCCCCACGAGCCGCCGAAGACGAGCCAACTCTCGATGCCGAGATGCTCGCGCAGACGTTCGATGTCGGCGACGAGATGCCACGTCGTGTTCTCTTCCAGGCTCGCGTGCGGAGTGCTGCGCCCCGCGCCGCGCTGGTCGAAGAGGACGATGCGGTAGGCCTGCGGGTCGAAGAAGCGACGATAGTCGGGGATGATGCCGCCGCCGGGGCCTCCGTGCAGGAAGACGACCGGCTGGCCTTCGGGGTTGCCGACCTGCTCGTAGTAGATGGTATGCACGGGCGAGACGGCCAGCGTGCCCTCGTCATAGGGTTCGATTGGAGGATAAAAGGTTCTCATGCGCTTCATCATACAGAGGTCGCAGGGCTGAAGGCCAGCGTCTCTCTCATCGCGTTCCGACTCTCAGAGTCTTGGACACAAGTCGCACCGCACGTCTCAAGCGCGTGCGACCGTCAGCACGTAAACTTCGCACGCCCCAGCCGCGCGCAGCACCCCGGCGCAGGCCGAGACGGTCGCTCCCGTCGTCAGCACGTCGTCAACGAGCAGCACGCGCTCGCCCCGGACGAGACGCGGCCGTGTCACGGCAAAAGCCGCATCAACGCTCTCGCGCCGACCGCGCGCGTCCATCCCGGCGCGCTGTCGCTCTGCGTGGACGACGCGCGTGAGGCTCCATTCGTCGCACGGAAGACGCGTGCGCGCGGCGAGCGCGCGTGCGAGCGACGCCGCCTGATTGAAGCCTCGCTCGCGCAGGCGCAACGGATGGAGCGGGACGGGCAGGATGCGCGTCGCGTTGTCGAGCGGCGCGCGTCCGCAAGCGTCCGCAAGCATCCGCGCGAGTCTCGATGCGACGGACGGCTCGCGCTTCAAGGCCAGCACGGAGGCGCGCAGAGCGCCCTTGTAAGCGCCGCACGCGCGCGCGGCCGTAAACGACTCATCTTCGCAGCGCCCGCAGCGCAGCGCCCCTCTCGCCTCCGGCGCGAGCGCCCCCGTCGATGCCGCGCCGCACTTCACACAGAGCGGCGTCTCTTCATCGAACAGGGTCGCCGCCTCCCAGCAGGCCGCGCAGGCGGGCGCGTCGGCGCGCGCTTCGACCGACGCCGCGCCGCACGCCGCGCAGGTCTGCGGATAGAGCAGAGCGAGCGTCGCGTCGTAGAGCGCGTCGATGGTTCGCGTCAGGCGCACGTTTTGAGAGAGGTGCGGGTGGGCGTTTGAACTTCGAGCCAACTTCCGGCGCGGGGCTTTTGGCGGCGCGCCGGGAATTTCGTCAAGCATAAACCGAAAGCCCCGGACTCGGAAAGCTTCGCGAGTCCGGGGCTGGCGTGCTGTTTGTTGAGAGGGAGGCTATTCTTCGTCTTCGTTGAGCAGCCCTCGCTCCTGCAAGTCCTGACATTTGACGCAGTAGCGCGCCCAGGGCACGGCGTCGAGCCGTTTTTCCTGCACGGCCTCACCGCAGTTGACGCATTCGCCGTAATCGCCCCCCTCGACGCGCTTGAGTGCTTCGTCAATCAGTTCGAGCAGACGCCGGTCGTTGGCCGACATCGAAATCAGCAGTTCCTTCGTGTACGCGTTGGCAGCCATGTCGGCCGGGTCTTGAGTCGCTTCGGCGTCGCGCTCGCGGCTCGACATCTCGGCCTCGGTCACCTGACTGAACAGGGATTCGCGCCGCTCCAACAGACGATCACGGTATGTCTTAACTTTCCTCTTATCCATCTTCGATGATTCCCTCCGCCCTCTTGTCTAAATTTCTTTCAATACGATTCTCTGACGAGAGCCGTTCCTTCAAATCTCCCAACTTCGAAGGCCGCGCACCCGAAGCGCGCGTTAATCGTCATCAGATGCCCGCACGCCTTCCCGCGTTCGCCTCTCGAAGCGCACTTTCAAACCTCTTCGTTGCGTCGCCTGCCATCTCGTTCGACTGCGGCCGACCCGGCCGCCTGCGACGCGTAGCGCGCCAACTTCTCGTAGAGGTTTTTGCGGCTGATGCCGAGCAGGCGCGCCGCCTCCGACTTGTTGCCGCGCGTCTCTGCGAGCGTCTCGCGGACGTAATCGGCTTCTAGTTCCGCGAGCGTCGGACGCCTGCCGCGTCGGCGCTCGGCTGCGACGGCCGCGCTCCTGACCGCCTCCGGCAAATCGGCCGCCGTGATGCGCGCACCTTCCGAAACAATGACGGCGCGCTCGACGACGTTCGCCAACTCGCGCACGTTGCCCGGAAACTCGTACTCCTGCAAAAGCGCCAGCGCATCGGGCGCAAGCCCCGTAGCGCGTCGGCCGTGCTTGGCCGCATAGACGCGGACGAAACGCTCGGCCAACGGTCGCACGTCCTCGCGTCGTTCGCGCAACGGCGCGACGTGGATGCGGACGACGTTCAGACGATAGAAGAGGTCTTCGCGGAAGGCGCGCCGCCCGACCGCCTCTTCTAAATCGACGTTCGTCAGAGCGACGAGCCGCGCATCGACGCGAATCGTCCGCCGCCCGCCGAGCCGCTCGAATTCGCGCCGCTCGATGACGCGCAGGAGTTTCGCCTGCGCATCGGTCGAGAGATGTGCAATCTCGTCGAGGACGAGTGTGCCCTTGTGCGCCGCTTCGAGCCGTCCCGGTTTGGCCGCGCCCGCGCCCGTGAACGCGCCGCGCTCGAAACCGAACAACTCTGCTTCGAGCAACTCGCGTGGCAACGCGGCGCAGTCTATTCGGACGAACTCGCCTGCCGCGCGCGGCGAGTGCGCGTGGATGTATGCCGCGAGCGCATCTTTGCCGACGCCCGACTCGCCCGTGACGAGCACGTTCGCGTCAGTCGCGGCGACGCGCCCCGCCAGACGCAGGGCTTCGCGCATCGCCTCGGACTGCGCGACAATCTCCATCACCGCTCGCTTCTCAAAGAACTGTCGTCGCCGTCTGCGTTGCCGCGACCGTCGCCCCCTTCGCTCGTCCCGGCCAACTCACCGGGCAGTGGTACACGTGCCGCCTCTCGCCAGAGCCTTTCGAGGTCGTAGAAGCGACGCGCCTTATCCTCGAAGATGTGGAAGATAAAATCGCCGTAATCCAACAGCACCCACTCGGCCGCGTTGTAGCCTTCGACGCGTAGCGCGCGACTGCCGAGCGTCTTCAACTGCTCGACGACGGCATCCGCAATCGCCTGCACCTGCCGCTGGTTTGTGCCCGATGCGATGAGGAAGAAGTCCGTGAAGCTGGCGACAGCGCGCAGGTCGAGGGCGATGAGGTCGAGCGCCTTCCTGTCGCTCGCCGCATGGAGAGCCGCAAGCATCCGCTCATCAAGCCCTTCATCTTCTGCGGCGGGCGAGTTGACTGTGGCAGCCGTTTCGGTCGGCTGTTCGACCTGTGCTTCTTCGGCGTCGCGCGCCGCGCGCTCACGCTGCGCGCTACCCGCGCGCTTCGTCTTGGCTTCCGGCCTCGAAGGATTCTGTTTCATGTGTGTTTCTGTAAAGCCTGTATTTCCTGATAAAGTCGGCCACTTCGGGCGCGACGAACCTTTCCAGCATCTCGCTCGCCGCGCCCTTTCGCACGGCCTCGCGGATGGCCGTAGCCGAGACATCCAACTCGACCGCGTCGGTCAAGTAAATCTTCCGGCCTTCTTCGCGCGCCAGTTCGCGCTCAACCGTTTCGCGCGTCGCGCCTCTCACGTCTACGATGCGCTCGCGCACGGCTTCCGTCACGTGCGAGGCGTCCAACTCATAACCGGGTCGCGTGACGACGATGTGCTCCGCCATTTCGAGCACGCGCTCCCACTCGCGCCACGTCCTTATCTCCGTCCAAGAGTCCGCGCCCATCACGAAGAACAGCCGCGCCTCGCGTCCGAGCGTCTCCTGCAAACGCCCCAGCGTCTCGACCGTGTAGGGGCGCTCCGGCGCGTCCAACTCGATTGAGGAGACGCGAAAGCGCGGCTCGTTCTGCGTCGCCAGCGCGAGCATCGCATAGCGTTGCAGCGCGGGCGTGACCTTCCGGTCGCGCTTGTGCGGCGCGACGTGCGCCGGGATGAACAACACCTCGTCGAGCGCGAACAACTCCGAGAGGTTGCGTGCAACCGACGTGTGCCCCGTATGGACGGGGTCGAAGCTGCCGCCGTAGAGGGCAATCCGCTTGACGACGCCGCTCATCCTTCCGCGTTGCTCTCGGCCACGAACGACGCGCCTGACGCCGTCCGAGCGCGTCTCTCATGCTCCAACTCATCGAGCTTCCGCGCGACCCGATGCACAAGCTCGTCAACGCCCCGCCTCGTCGCCGAAGAGATTTCATAAAACTCGCGTCCGTCCCCACGCGCGCGCTCACGCAGACGCTCAAGACGCTCCGGCTCGTCGAGCGCGTCAAGCTTCGTCGCCACGACCAGTTGCGGGCGCGCCGCCAGCCGCTCGTCGTAAGCGGCCAACTCCCTGTTTATCGTCTCGTAGTCTTCAACCGCGTCGCGCCCCGACACGGACGAGACATCGACGAGATGCAGCAGCAACTTCGTCCGTTCCAGATGGCGCAGGAAACGGTCGCCCAAGCCCGCGCCCTCGTGCGCGCCTTCGATGAGGCCGGGGATATCTGCGACGACGAAGGTGCGATAATCGCCGAGGTCAACCACGCCGAGATGCGGCTCCAGCGTCGTGAAAGGATAGTCTGCAATCTTCGGCTTGGCGGCGGAGATGGTCGAGATGAGTGTGGACTTGCCCGCGTTCGGGAAACCGACGAGGCCGACATCCGCGAGCAGTTTGAGTTCGAGTTGCAGTTCGCGCTCTTCGCCGGGGCTGCCCTCCTGATGATAGCGCGGCGCGCGATTGGTCGAGGTGGCGAAGTGGGAATTGCCGAAGCCTCCGCGTCCGCCTTTGGCGGCGAGCCAGCGCTGGCCTTCTTCAGAGAGGTCGCAGTAGAACTCGCCCGTCTCGCCGTCGAAGACCTGCGTGCCGAGCGGCACGCGCACAATCACGTCTGCGCCCTCTCGCCCGTAACGGTTCGAGCCTTCGCCGTGACGGCCGCGCTCGGCCGTGTGCTCAGGGTTATAGCGCAGGTGCAGGAGCGTGTTGAGGGAAGAATCTGCTTCGAGCCACACGTCGCCGCCGCGCCCACCGTCGCCGCCGGAGGGGCCGCCGCGCGGCACAAACTTCTCGCGCCGGAAGGCAGTCACGCCATTGCCGCCGTGACCGCCGCGCACGCGAATCTTGACCCGGTCGATGAACAAGTTCGGTCTCTAAAAATCCAAATGACGCCCGTCGCTTGCTTAAAGGCACTCGGCGCGGGCGTCATCTCAAGAACAGAAGCGTTCGGCTCTGCGAGACTATGCAGCGACCGCTGGCGGAGCGTCCTCCGGCATCGGCGCGGCGGCCACCTCCGGATAGACGCTGATGAACTTGCCCTGGCGTCCCTTGTCCTCGAACTTCACGACGCCGTCAATCAGAGAGAACAGCGTGTCGTCTTTGCCGCGCCCGACGTTCTTGCCCGGCTTCCACTTCGTTCCGCGCTGGCGCGCCAGAATGTTGCCGCCGAGCACGCGCTCGCCGCCGAATTTCTTGAGTCCGAGTCTCTGCGCTGCCGAGTCACGGCCGTTGCGCGACGAACCCACACCTTTTTTATGTGCCATAACTAAAACCTCTGGAACTGTTAGCCGATGGAATCAATCTTGACGGTCGTGTAGTTCTGCCGGTGTCCCTGCGTGCGCTTGTACTGCTTGCGCCGCTTCTTCTTGAAGACGATGACCTTCTCGCCCCGGCCGTGCTCGACGACCGTCGCGGCCACGCGTGCGCCCTCGACGAGCGGCGCGCCGACTCTCACACCGTCAGGCGTGCCGACGACGAGCGCCTCCAACTCGACCGCTTCACCGGCCTGCTTGTCGATGGAAGGGACGCGCACGGTCGCGCCCTCTTCGACGCGAAACTGCTTGCCGCCCGACCTGATGATTGCGTAAGCCATGATTTTTACTCCTTCAGCCTCTAGGCAAGCCCTACTTGCCGCAGAAAAGTCGTTTATTATAAAGGCCCTACGGGAAACAGTCAAACGCCCGCAGGCGACGCGTCCCACCCCCCGCGCGGCGGCCTATTTCGAGCCATTACGACGCTCGAAAAACTGCTCCATAAACTTCGTCGAATACTCTCCGGCGCGGAAATACGGGTCGTCCATAATCGCCAGATGGAGCGGAATCGTCGTCTTGATGCCTTCGACCACCATCGCTTCGAGCGCGCGGCGCATGCGCGCAATCGCCAACTCGCGCGTGCGCGCCAGCACTATCAGCTTGCCTATCATCGAGTCGTAGAAAGGCGGCACGTAGTAGCCGGGATAAGCCGCCGTATCGACTCTCACGCCGGGGCCGCCCGGCAGGTTAAAGGCCGTAATCAAACCCGGCGACGGCGCGAACGTCTCAGGGTTCTCGGCGTTGATGCGACACTCGATGGCGTGGCCCCGGATGTCTACGTCCTCCTGCTTGTAGCCGAGCGGCTCCCCTTCGGCGACGAGAATCTGATTACGCACGATGTCGAGCAGCGTGACCATCTCCGTCACGGGATGCTCGACCTGAACGCGCGTGTTCATCTCCATGAAGTAGAAACGCTCGTCCTCGTCCAGCAGAAACTCGATGGTTCCGGCGTTCGAGTAGCCGACGCGCTTACAGGCCTCGACGGCGGCCTCGCCCATGCGCGCACGCAATTCCGGCGTCAGGACGGGCGAGGGCGCTTCTTCGAGTAGCTTCTGATGGCGGCGTTGGATGGAGCAGTCGCGCTCGCCGAGGTGGATGCAGTTGCCGTGCTCGTCTGCGAGCACCTGTATCTCGATGTGGCGCGGCCGTTCGATGTAGCGTTCGATGTAGATGTCGCCGTTCTTGAAGGCGGCGGCCGCTTCGTTCGAGGCCGTCTGCATGGCGGGGCCGAGTTCTTCCTCGGTGCGGACGATACGCATGCCGCGTCCGCCGCCGCCCGCCGCCGCTTTGACGATGACCGGATAACCAATCTCGCGTGCGAGCGAGAGCGCCTCATCTTCCGAGGTGAGCGGGTCGGGACTGCCCGGAAGAATCGGCAACCCGGCCTCCTTCATCGCCCGACGCGCCTCCACCTTGTCGCCCATCATCCTAATCACGCCTGCGCGCGGCCCGATGAACTTGATGTTGCACGCCTCACAGATTTCGGCGAAGTAGGCCGACTCGGCGAGGAAGCCGTAGCCCGGATGGATGGCATCGACGTTGGTAATCTCGGCGGCGGCGATGACCGAAGGAATGTTCAGGTAGCTCTGCGCAGACGGCGCGCGGCCGATGCAGATGGCCTCGTCTGCGAAGCGGACGTGGAGCGAGTCGCGGTCGGCCTCGCTGTGGACGGCGACGGTGCGGATGCCCATCTCCTTGCACGTCCAGATGATGCGACACGCGATTTCGCCGCGATTGGCAATCAGAATTTTGCGAAATTTACTCATAATAGAGTGATAGGTGATAGGTGATGGGTGATAAGTAGAGAGTGATAGGTGATGGGTGATGGGTGATAAGACAAGAAGTATTTTCCTATCACCTATCACCCATCACTCTTCACCTTCTGCCTATCACCTATCACCCATCACCTATTACTTCTTAATCCCGAAGAGCGGTTGACCGTACTCGACCGGCTGGCCGTTCTCGACGTAGATTTTCTCGACGACGCCGGTCGTCTCGGCCTGTATCTCGTTCATCAGTTTCATCGCCTCGATGATGCAGACGATGGTGTCCGGTTCGACGTGGCTGCCCTGTTTGACGAACGGCTCGGCGGTCGGCGAGGGCGAGCGGTAGAACGTGCCGACGATGGGCGAAGGAATGATGTGTAAATCCTCTGCCTTCTCTTCGGCGCGCGAGGCTTCGGCCGGAGCCGTCGTGGCAGCGGCAGTCGCAGAGGTCGCGGGCGTTGCAGGGGCACTCTCCGGCGCGCGTGCCGGTGCGGCGGCGGAGGCGTGCGGCGTCTGGAAGCCTTCCGTCGGCGCGGCGGCCTGCTGTAGGGGCATGAGATTGCGGCTCAGCCGGACGCGTATCTCTTCGTTTTCAATCTCGAACTCGGTCAGGCCGTGCGACGTGAACAAGTCCATCAGGTCGCGCAGTTCCTGCATGTTGAGAGAGTTTTCGTTGCGGCGCGATGCGCCCTGTGGCGAGGAGGAGGATGACTGTCCGTGACGCCTGCGACCGTGACGCCCGCCGCCACCACCACCGCCGCCGGAGCGGCCTCTGCTTGCGCTGCCCGCTTCGCCACCTGCCGAAGCGTTGCGTTCTCCCTGCGACGCGCGCGCGCCTTCTCTGTTGTTCTGTTCCTGTCCCGCCGAGGGCGTTTGCTGCTGCGCCTGTTCTTTCTCGCTCATGCTCTTCGCGACTCCGTTTAGTGGGAGAATCTCCAACAACGCCAAAGCCCCACAGCCGCTCGCCGAATGGGCGGTTCGATGGGGCTTCGCGCGCCGTTGGCGAGTCGTGTGGAGAAGGCGGCCATCTGGTTCAAGCCGGACGGCCTGCCCTCTCGTTCGCGTTCACTAACTCTTACTCTGTCTCTTGCTCGGCTGCGGTCGATTCGGTCTTCTTCGAGCGTCGTCCGCCGCGCCCCGCCTTATCGCTATCCTTCGCCGCTTTACCCGAACCGCCGCCCGCATCACCGCCGCCGCCGCCGCGCGCCGTCTTCTTCTTGCCGGACGTGGCAGGCTTGGCGCGCTTCGCGGCGGCTTGAATGGCCTCGCGCTCGCGCGGGTTGTCAACCAACTCGATGATGGCGAGTTCGGCGTTGTCGCCGTCGCGGCGACCGAGTTTGATGATGCGCGTGTAGCCGCCCTGCCTGTCCTTGAAACGCTCGCCGAGTTCGTCGAAGAGACGCTTGAGGGCGAGGACGCCGGCCGTGCGCGGGGCACGCGGCGCGCCGCGCCGACCCGTCGTCGCCACCTGCTGGCGGTTGCCTGCGTGGAAGAAGCCTGCGGCCTGTCGGCGCAGGTGGACGGCCTGCACGGCCGCCGTCTCGCCTTCGAGCGTCGTGGCCTTGCGCGAGAGCGTGATGGCGCGCTCGATGAACGGGCGCAACTCCTTCGCCTTGGGCAGCGTCGTGACGATGCGCTCGTCGCGCGCATTGATGAGCGAGGTTGCCAGATTGCGCAGCATCGACATCCGATGTTCGGTCGTCCGCCCCAGTTTACGGTGTGCTTTTAAGTGTCGCATAGCTTTAGAGGTGATAGGTGATAGGTGGTGGGTGATGGGATAAGAGCTGTTTTCTTATCACCTATCACCTATCACTGATGTTATTCGTCGTCCTCGTCGTCGGCGAAGTCGCTGAGGTCGGCGTCGCCGCCGCCGGTACCCGGTATCGGGTTGCCCTGTTCGTCGAACTCCATGCCGAAGTCGAGTCCCATCCCGTGCAGGATGTCCTTAATCTCGTTCAGTGACTTCTTGCCGAAGTTCTTCGTCGCCAGCATCTCGCGCTCGCTCCGCTGCACGAGGTCGCGGATGGTGCGGATGTTGGCGTTCTTCAGGCAGTTGTAGGAGCGGACAGACAACTCAAGTTCATCGACCGAGCGGTCGAGTTGGTCGTTACGCGGGAGCGGCGGCCGTTCCATGTTCGCGTAGTTGAAGTCGTCTGTGTCCTCCTCGAAGTTGATGAAGATAGCCATGTGGTCTTTAATCAACTTCGCAGCCAGCCCGATGGCGTCGTCCGGCTTGACAGAGCCGTCCGTCCAGACTTCGATGGTCAGCTTATCGAACTCCGTGTTCTGGCCGAGACGCGCGGCCTCGACCGTGTAGTTGACCTTCTTGACAGGCGTATGGACGGAATCGACTGGGATGTAACCCAAAGAGAGGTCTTCGTCGAAGTTGCGCTCGGCCGAGACGTAGCCGCGACCGCGTTTCAAGCGCATCTCGATACGCAGGGAGCCGCCCTCGCTAACGGTGGCGATGTAGACGTTCGGGTCGAGGACTTCCACATCAGCGTCCGATTCGATGTCGCCTGAAGTGACTTCTCCCGCGCCGTCGCGCGTGATTGTCAACGTCTTCGGCTCGTTGCCGTGAAGTTTGAAGGGAATCTGCTTGAGGTTGAGAATCACGTCGGTCGCGTCCTCGACGACGCCGCGAATCGAAGAGAACTCGTGCTCGACGCCTTCAATCTTCACAGCCGTAATCGCGGCGCCCTCGATAGAGGAGAGCAGCGCACGGCGCAGAGAGTTGCCGATGGTCGTGCCGAAACCGCGCTCGAACGGCTGCGCGGAGAAGCGCCCGTAGCGTTCGGTCAGCGTCTCGCCCTCGACGGCGAGGCGGCGCGGCATCTGAAATCCTGTCCAGAGATTGTGTTGATCCATAGCCATAATTTTTGCCAGTCGTTCCCGTGTTAAAAAAGGCTGACGGACGGCGAGCCGTGTCGAGTACGTACCCGTCGCTTGGCGGAGGCCATTGCTTGTAGACCTCGACGCGTGCGGGGCGCGCCCTCGAACGGACGCCGTCCACTGATTACTTGCTGTAGAGTTCGACTATCAGTTGCTCGTTGATGGAGCGGTCGATGTCGTCGCGCGTCGGGAGACTTCCGATGCGCGCGCTCATCTCGCCGCCCTCGGCCGGGAGCGTCCACGAGGGGCGTCCACGACCGGCAGCCGTCTGCCACGCACCCTCGATGTGAGGGTTGCGACGGCTCGCTTCCTTGATGCTGACGATGTCGCCCGGCTTAACCTGATACGAGGGAATGTCGACTTTGCGCCCGTTCACTTCGACGTGCCCGTGATTGACGAGCTGCCGCGCCTGACGCCGCGAGGTGGAGAAGCCCGCGCGGTAAACGGCATTGTCGAGACGGCGTTCGAGCAGGATTAAAAGGTTCTCGCCCGTGATGCCCTTCTGGCGGGCGGCGCGCTCGAAGTAGTTGCGGAACTGCCCTTCGAGCACGAAGTAGATGCGTTTGACCTTCTGCTTCTCGCGCAACTGCTGACCATAGCCGACCAGCGCCTTGCCGCGACGCAGAGAGTTGCCGTGCTGTCCCGGCGGCTGCGTGCCGCGCGCTTCGATGGGACAGGCCGGCTTATAGCACTTGTCGCCTTTGAGAAATAGTTTCGCGCCTTCGCGGCGGCACAGACGGCACACCGCTGACCTATACCTAGCCACTTCTTTTTGCCTCCGGTCTACTTAATGAGACGGAAAAGTTTACAGACCGCACGCGGCTCGCGCGCGACCCTTCATCCTTTAGGTTACAAACAAGGTGATAGGTGACAGGTGATAGGTGATAGGAAAATCCGTTTTCTCTTATCACCTATCACTTATCACCTATCACCTACTCTTTTAGACTCTGCGCCGTTTCGGCGGACGGCAGCCGTTGTGCGGAATCGGCGTCGTATCGCGAATCGAGGTCACGCGGATGCCCGCGTTGTTGATGGCGCGGATGGCCGACTCGCGTCCGCCGCCCGGCCCTTTAACGCGCACCTCGCACTGCTGCATGCCTGCGTCCTTCGCCTTGTTGGCCGCTTCATACGCGGCCTGCTGCGCGGCGAAGGGCGTGCCTTTTCGTGAGCCGCGAAAGCCGCGCGCGCCCGAAGACGACTGCGCGACGAGGTTCCCTTCGGTGTCCGTAATCGAAATCATCGTGTTGTTGAACGATGCCGCGATATGGACAATCCCGTTCGGGATGTTCTTCTTCTCTTTCTTACGAAAGACCTTCTTCTTTCCGCCTGCTGCTTTTGCCATGATTCGGTATTCAGTAGTTCGGTAAACATCAATCAGTAGCCGCGTTTGCCGGCCACCGATTATTTCTGTCTGTTACTTCTTGCCCGGAGCCTTCTTCTTGGCGACGGTGGCGCGACGCGGCCCCTTGCGCGTACGCGCGTTGGTGTGCGTGCGTTGCCCGCGCACGGGAAGTCCGCGACGATGGCGCAGGCCGCGATAAGAGCCGATATCCATCAGACGCTTGATGTCCATCTGGACGCGCTTGCGCAGGTCGCCCTCGACCTCGCCCTGCCCCTCGATGATGGAGCGGATGCGGCCGAGTTGCGCCTCGTCGAGTTCGCGGACGCGCGTGTCGGGGTTAATCTCGGCCTCGCGCACGATTGAGGAAGCGCGCGAGCGCCCGATACCGTAAATGTACGTGAGGCCGATTTCGACCCGTTTGTTAACCGGAAGGTCTACGCCAACTACACGAGCCATCTCTTAATCTTCTCCAAACTCAAGCGATTTCGGATTCAGCGACGCCCATCGAGCGCCTCTGCCAACATAAGTTACCCTTGCCGTTGCTTGTGCTTCGGGTTGGTGCAAATCACCCTGACCACGCCCTTGCGGTGAATGATTTTGCAGTTATCGCACATCTTTTTGACTGAAGCCCGTACTTTCATTCACTCACCAACCTCTGGCGCGAACGCCCTTGAGCGCGTCCCGCACCTGTTTTTTTGTAGCAAAAAGGCTGTCTGTCGAGCCGCACGCCTCGCCAAACCCTCGCGTCCGACGACAGAGGAGAATCCGGCGTGGCTGGCAAACTGCGAATAGTACCACAGCAACGGCGGCAAGCCAAGCCGTGCAGGCATCCCTTGAGAGCCTCCCCTGGGGGTCAACCCTCTCAAGCACCGGCCGCGACCGGCTCCGAAGGCTGCTCGGCTGCGTCCGCGACCTTTGTGAAGACCTCCGGCCCTTCCTCTGTTATCGCGATGGTGTGCTCGACGTGCGCGCTCGGCTGCCCGTCGAGCGTGACGACCGTCCAGCCGTCCGCGAGCGTCTTCGTCCGGTGCGTGCCCATGTTAATCATCGGCTCGACGGCGAAGACGTAACCAGCCTTAATCTTGATGCCCGTGCCCGGCTTTCCGTAGTTCGGAATCTGCGGGTCTTCGTGCATCCGCCGCCCGATGCCATGCCCGACGTACTCGCGCACCACCGAGTAGCCGTGCGCTTCGGCGTGCTCCTGCACAGCCCAACCGATATCGCCCAGATGTCGGCCGACGCGGCACTGCTCGATGGCGCGTTCAAGACACTCTTCGGCGACGCGAATCAGACGCAGTTTGTCCTCATCGACGCGGCCGACCGGCACGGTTGTCGCCGTGTCGCCGACGAAGCCTTCGAGCGTCGCGCCGCAGTCGATGGAGAAGATGTCGCCCTCTTTGAGGACGTATTCCGAAGGGAAGCCGTGAACTACCTGCTCGTTCACGGAGGCGCAGATGGAGTAGGGGAAGCCGTGATAGCCCTTGAAGGTCGGGAGCGCGCCCGCGTCGCGAATCATCTTCTCGGCTGCGCGGTCGAGTTCAAGCGTCGTTACGCCGGGGCGCACCATCCGCCGCAACTCCTCGCGCACAAGCCCGATGAGCCGCCCCGCCGCGCGCATCTTCTCCAACTCTTTTCTGGACTTCCCGATAATCATAAATGCTGTGATGGGTGATAGGTGATGGATGATAAGACAAAACCTGTCTTCTCTTATCACCTCTCACTTATCACCCGTCACCACCTTTTCTATGTCAGCGTAGACCGCTTCCGGGTCGCGTGTGCCGTCGAAGCGACGCAGGCGGCCGGTCTTTTCGTAATATTCGAGCAGTGGTTGCGTCTGTCGCTCGTAGGTGTCGAGGCGCGCCTTGATGGTTTCAGGGTTGTCGTCGGCGCGGTGGTTAAGCGGCGTCTGCGGATGCAGGTCGCAGAAGCCTTCCCGTTTCGGCGGACGAAAGTAGACGTTGTAAATCTCGTTGCAGACGGGGCAGTTGCGACGCCCCGTCATGCGCTTTTCGAGCACGTCGAAGGGCACGTCAACGAGCACGGCCAAGAGTTCGTGTCCCTGTTCGAGCGCGAGCTTTTCGAGCATTTCGGCCTGTGCGGTGGTGCGCGGGAAGCCGTCGAGGATGTAGCCGTCGCGGCAATCTTCCTGCCCCGTGCGCTCGCTGACGATGCGTATCGTCAACTCGTCGGGCACGAGTTGACCGGCCTCCATAATCGTTCGCACCTCTTCGGCGAGCGGCGTTTTCGCCTCCTTCAGCGCGCGGAAGATGTCGCCCGTCGAGATTTGGGGCAAACCACGACGCTCTTGCAGCAGACGCGCCTGCGTCCCCTTGCCTGCGCCCGGCGCGCCCATGATGACGACAATCTTCGACATAACTCAGGCTCGTCTCGAACTGCTATCCCCTGCGGCCGCGCAGACGGCTGCCCGGCCCGAAGAAGCCTTCGTAGTTGCGCATGACGAGTTGCGCCTCGATTTGCGCGACGGTGTCCATCGCCACGCCGACGAGAATCAGCAGCGACGTTCCGCCGAAGTAGAACTGATATCCCATCCCTGTGGGAATCCAACCCAAGCCCGGCGTCGTGCTGACGAAGGCGTCGAGTTGCGTACCGATGAAGGGCAGACGAGCGACGCGGAAGCCGCTCAGCATAATCTGCGGGATGAGCGCGACGAGCGCCAGATAGAGCGCGCCGACGGTTGTGAGCCGTGTCAGTATCGTGTTCAGGAATTCGGCCGTGTTCCTGCCCGGTCGGATGCCCGGAATAAAGCCGCCGTGCTTGCGCAGGTTGTCGGCCACCTCTTCGACGTTGAAGATGATGGTGATGTAGAAGAACGTGAAGATGACGATGAGCGAGATGAAGACCAGTTCATAGTACGGGTCGCCGCCGTGAAACTGCGCGAAGAAGTTGTGAATCTTCAAGCGCCAGTTGTCGACGTTCGGGTCGTAGGAGATGAACTGCAAGATGGTCTGCGGAATCGCCAGCACGGACGAGGCGAAGATGACCGGGATGACGCCGCCCATGTTGACCTTCAGAGGCATGTGCGTCTGCTGCCCGCCGACGAGTTGGCGGCCGACGTGGCGCTTGGCGTAGCTGATGGGCACTTTGCGCCGTCCTGATTCGACGAAGACGACGAAGGCGATGAGCGCGATGAGGACGGCGAGGAGCGCGATGACGCCGATGGTCGCAAACGTGTCGCCGCCGCGCACGCGCTCGAAGACCTGTCCGACGCCGCTCGGCAGACCGATGACGATGCCTGCGAAGATGAGCAGCGAGATACCGTTGCCGACGCCGCGCTCGGTAATCTGCTCGCCGAGCCACATGACGAAAATCGTCCCGGTCGTCAATGTCAGCACGACGGTCACGACCGAGCCGACGCCGGGCGCAACCACGTCGTTAGCCTGCAACCAGCGCGCGACGATGAAGGTCTGAAAGCCGCCGAGGATGACCGTCAGGTAGCGCGTGTACTGGTTAATCTTCTGGCGTCCGGCCTCGCCCTCTTCCTGTAACTTCTTGAGTTGCGGGAAGACGGTCGTCATCAGTTGCAGGATGATGGAGGCCGTGATGTATGGCGTCACGCCCAGTGCGAAGACGGAGATGGTGCGGAAGTTACGTCCTGAGAAGAGGTCGAGCACGCCGAGCAGCGTGCTGCCAACTTCGTTCCAGACGCGCTCCAACTGCGCCTTGTTGACGCCCGGCGTCGTGACGTGCGCCCCGAAGCGATAGACGGCCAGCAGGCCGAGCGTAAACAGAATGCGCTTACGCAAATCGGGGACGCTGAACATGTTGCGGACGGCGGCGAAAAACTTTTCCATAACGTGTGCTTCTCTCGCGCGAAAGATTTCGCTCGGATTATCACCCCCGGCGGCGCGGCAGGCAAGCGCCCAACGGGACGAACCCTCTTAGCAAATAACGCTGAAGACGCTTGCAGAGACCCGACCCCGGATTCTCGCGGCGTCTCCAGCGCGTGCCGTTGACGAACGTGTGTGCAAAATAGAGCGTCTACTCGGCGGGCGCAGCCGGAGTGTCGGCCGCACCTTCCGCCGCGCGCGCCGCAATCAGGGTGACCGCGCCGCCCGCGCGTTCAATCTTCTCGCGCGCGCTCTTCGTGAAGCGGTGCGCCGAGACGCGCAGAGCCTTCGACACTTCGCCCGTGCCGAGCACCACCACGTCGCGCCGCCCCTTGGCGATGACGCCGCGCTCGTGCATCAGTTCGGGCGTAATCTCCTCGCCCGCCTCGAAGCTGCGTTCGAGCACCGAGAGGCTCACTTCAATCCACTGCTTCTTGAAGATGTTGGTGAAGCCGCGTTTCGGCAGTCGGCGCTGCAAAGGCATCTGTCCGCCCTCGAAGCCGAGTTTGGCGCTGTAGCCGGAGCGCGATTTCTGTCCCTTGTTGCCGCGCCCGGCCGTCTTGCCGAGTCCTGAGCCGGGGCCGCGCCCGACGCGCTTCTTCTTGTGCGTCGAGCCGGGAGCCGGGTGCAAATTATTAAGACCGATAGCCATCTCTGAAAACCTCTGTGGTAAGAGATGAGTGATAGGTGATAGGTGATGGGTGATAAGAGAAGACAGGTTTTATCCTCTCACCCATCACCTATCACTCATCACCTCCTTCCTATCACGCATCACTATTCAATAATCCGCAGCAGGTGCGGCACTTTGGCAACGACGCCGCGCATCGAGGGCGTGTCGGGGCGCTCGACAATCTGGTTGAGCTTCGTCAGCCCGATGCTGCGTACAATCTCTTTCTGCGTCTTCGGGAAGGCGATGAAGCTGCGGTAATACTGGATGCGAATCTTGCCGCTGCCGCCGCCGCTCTCGCCGCCCTGCGTCTGTCTCTCGTCTGCCATCTCTGAAAACCTCTGTGATAAATGACAGGTGATGAGTGATGGGTGATAGGAGAAAAGCTTCTTTCCTATCACCCATCAGCCATTACCTATCACAGTTCTTCCACCTGCTTGCCCCGGAGGCGCGCGACCTCCATCGGGTCTTTCATGTTGAGCAGGCCGTTGAAGGTGGCGCGCACGACGTTGTGCGGGTTGGTCGAGCCGAGCACCTTCGTTCTCACGTCATGGACACCGGCCGCCTGCATCACGGCGCGCACCGCGCCCCCGGCGATAACGCCCGTGCCTTCGGAGGCAGGCTTCATCAAGACACGCCCTGCGCCGTGCACTCCGATGAGCGGGTGCGGCAGCGTGTTGTTGATGAGCGGCACGCGAATCAGGTTCTTCTTCGCCGACTCGATGGCCTTCTTGATGGCGAGCGGCACTTCGCGCGCTTTGCCTGAGCCGAAGCCGACGTGTCCGGCGCCGTCGCCGACGACGACGAGCGCGGCAAACGACAGGTTCTTACCGCCCTTGACGACTTTCGTCACGCGGTTGATGGAGATGACCTGATCGGTCAGGTCAAGCCCCTGCGACGGAATGAGTTTCTTCGATTGACGCATCTCTTATCCTTGTCTTGCCTTATCCTTCAGCCGACTCCGCACCGGCCTCGCCGCCGCCACCGGCAGCCGCCGCAGCCGCCGCCGTCTCTTCACGGTTGAGACCCGCTTCGCGCGCGGCGTCGGCGAGAGCCTTGACGCGGCCGTGATAGCGATAACCGCCCCGGTCGAAGACGACGTGGTTGATGCCGCGCGCGGCCGCGCGCTCGGCGATGGCGCGCCCGACGCGACGCGCCGCCTCGACGTTTCCGCCCGTCTCGCCGCGCAAGTCCTTCTCCGTAGTCGAGGCGGCGACGAGCGTCTGCCCGCGTTCATCGTCGATGATTTGCGCGTAGATGTGGTTTAGGCTGCGGTAAATCGTCAGGCGCGGGCGTTCGGCCGAACCGCTCACCTTGCGCCGGATGCGCTTGTGCACAGCCCTGCGCACCGTTGCTCTATCCTTCTGTGCCATTTCAGTCCTCTTCACAGGTGATAAGTGATAGGTGATGGGTGATAGGAGAAAACCCGTCTTTGTCTTATCACCTATCACCCATCACTTGTCACCTATCACTTATTTTCCTGTCTTGCCCGGCTTCAACTTGTACTGCACGTCTGCGTAGCGGACGCCTTTGCCCTTGTAGGGGTCTGGCTTGCGCAGCGCGTTCATTTCGGCGGCGACCTGTCCGAGTTTCTGCTTGTCGATGCCCGAAAGCGTCAGCGTCACCTGATACTGATTGATGGACGTCTTCGCCGGGACGCGCTCGGAGCGCACTTCGATGCCCTCCGGCAGAGGAAACTCGATGGGGTGCGAATAGCCGAGGCTGAAGACGATGCGCTTGCCCTGCACGTCTGCCTTGTAGCCGACGCCGACCACGTCCATCTGCTTGCTGAACCCTTCGGTGACGCCGACGATGGCGTTGTTGGCGAGTGCGCGCGCCAGACCATGCGCCGCCGCGTGGTCGTCCGAAGCGCGCTCGGCCTGCAACTGGTCGCCTTCGAGGCGGAACGTGATGCCTTCGGGAACCGGCGTCCGCAGAGTGCCCTTCGGCCCCTTCACTTCAAGTTCGCGCGCGCCGACCGTGACGGTGACGCCCGCCGGGACGGTGATGACTTTCTTTCCGATACGAGACATAACAACCTCTGTGAGAGGTGACGGGTGATGGGTGATGGGATAAAGGCTCGCCTCTTATCACCTCTCACTCATCACTCATCACTAATAAATTTCCGCCAGCACTTCGCCGCCGACGTTTTCGCGGCGGGCGCGCTTGCCGCTCATCAGGCCGCGCGAAGTCGAGACGATGTTGATGCCGTAGCCGCCGAGCACGCGCGGTATCTCGCCCGACCCCATGTAGACGCGCCTGCCGGGGCGCGAGACGCGCGACAGATGCGTAATCGAGGAGGTGCCGCGCGCGTCGTAGCGCAAGAAGATGCGAATCGTGCGGCGCACGCCCTCGCCCTTGATGACGAAGTTGTTGATGTAGCCCTCTTCCTTGAGGATGCGGGCAATCTCCAGTTTCAATTTCGACGCCGGGATGTCGACGCGCGAGTGCTTCGCGGCAATCGCGTTACGCATCCGCGCGAGCATGTCGGCAATAGGGTCAGTCATTACTCTACAACTCCACTTAACAAGTGATAGGTGATGGGTGATGAGTGATAGGAATTTTCTCGTCACCTATCACTTATTACCTATCACCGCTTTTCCTACCAGCTAGACTTCACGACGCCGGGAATTTGTCCCTGCAAGGCCAGCTCGCGGAAGCAGATGCGGCACAGCTTGAACTTGCGCAGGTAGCCGCGCGGCCGCCCGCAACGCTGGCAGCGCGTATAGGCGCGCGCTGAAAATTTCGGTGTCCGTTTCGCCTTCGCAATCATCGACTTCTTAGCCATAACAACCTCAAGTGATGGGTGATAAGTGATGGGTGATAGGAGACAGGCTGTTTCTTATTACCTATCACTTATCACCTATCACCGCTCTATTGTCTGAAAGGCATGCCGAGGGCGCGCAGCAGCGCGCGCGCCTGCTCGTCGTTGCGCGCGGTCGTGACGATGGAGATGTTCATGCCGCGCGCCTTGTCCACTTTGTTGAAATCAATCTCCGGAAAGATAAGCTGGTCGCGGATGCCGAGCGTGTAGTTGCCGCGCCCGTCGAAAGCCTTCGGCGAGATGCCGCGAAAGTCGCGGACGCGCGGCAGCGCCACCGAAACGAGGCGGTCGAGGAACTCATACATCCTGTCGCCGCGCAGCGTGACCATCGTTCCGATGGGCATCCCCTGACGCAATTTGAACGACGCGATGGACTTCTTGGCGCGCGTCGTGACGGGCTTCTGCCCCGTGATGGCACGCAGTTCGTCGGCCGCCGTGTCGATGACCTTGGCGTTGGCAATCGCCTCGCCCATGCCCATGTTGATGACAATCTTCTCCAGACGCGGAGTCGCCATCGGGTTCGTGATGTTGAACTCTTTCTGAATCGCGGGCGCAATCTCGCGCTGGTAGCGTTCCTTCAATCTTGCTGCCATCTCTCTTCCACCTCACCTCTTGCGCACGGGTCTCGACGTTTGCGCGCCTTGAAACTTCCGGGCGACTCAAGAGCGCCGTTTCCGTGCTTCGTCCGTTCTCTCTTTAACTTACCCCTTGTCGAGGATGTGTCCGCTCTTCGACGCCACGCGCGTCTTCGAGCCGTCGGCGTTGACTTCGTAGCGCACGCGCGTCGGCTTGCCGCTCTGCGGGTCGACCAGTTGCACGTTCGAGATGTTGATATAGGCTTCCTTGTCGATGATGCCGCCGGAGCGATTGACCTGCGCGTTGGCCTTCTGGTGCTTCTTCATTATCGCAATGCCCTCGACCTTGACCTTGCCTTTGGCCGGTAAGACTTCGAGCACGCGGCCGCGCTTGCCGTTGTCGCGCCCTGAAATGACGATGACCTGATCGCCCTTCTTGATTCGTGAGCGTTTTGTTCCCTGTCCTGCCACTGTTAAATCACCTCCGGCGCGAGCGAAATAATCTTCATGAAGTTGCGGTCGCGCAACTCGCGCGCGACGGGGCCGAAGACGCGCGTGCCGATGGGCGTGTCGTCGGGTTTGATGAGGACGCACGCGTTCTGGTCGAAGCGGATGTAAGTGCCGTCTTTGCGACGCACCTCTTTGCGCGTGCGGACGATGACGGCGTTATGCACCGTGCCCTTCTTGACCGCTCCGTCCGGCGCGGCCTCCTTGACCGTGACCTTAATCTTGTCGCCGAGCGAGGCCGTCCGACCCGTCGAGCCGCCGATGCCCATAATCATCTCGACGCGCCGCGCGCCTGAGTTGTCAGCCACGTCCAGAGACGTTTGCATCTGAATCGCCATTGCTCACTCCGTTTGCCGGTGATAGGTGATGGATGATAGGTAATAGGAGAAATCCTGTCTTCTCTTATCACCTCTCACCTCTCACTTATCACCCATCACTATTTCTCTGCCTTCTGCAAAATCTCGACCACGCGCCAGCGTTTGCGCGCCGACAGCGGGCGCGTCTCGACGATACGCACCTTGTCTCCGACGCTCGCGCCCTTCTCGTCGTGCGCCATGAACTTCGACGTGCGGCGCACGTAGCGGCGGTACTTCGGGTGCTTGATTTGGCGGTCAACCCGGACGACCACAGTCTTCTGCATCTTGTCAGAGGCGACGATGCCAATCTTCTCGGAGCGTCGGCGCTGCTTACCCGCCTCTGTGCCCGAAGCGTTTCCGGCCTGCGCATCGACGGAGGCATCGACTTCTCTGGCGAGTCCTTCGCCCGACGGCGTCACTTCTGCCGCCTCCGCGTCCGATGCGACCGCGCCTTCTTGCCTGTTCTCTTCTGCCATCTCTGAAATCCTCGTGATGGGTAATGGGTGATGGGTGATAGGAGAAAGGCTGTTTCTTATCACCTATCACTTATCACTTATCACCTTCTCCTATTTCGCCGCCTGCTGCTGCTGCTGACGCTCGCGCATCATGGTCTGGATGCGTGCGAGAAACTTCTTCTCGCGGCGCACGGTTTTGACCGCGTCCATCTCGCCGAGCGCGAGTTTGAAGTTGAGGCGGAACAGCGATTCCTTGAGGCGCGCGGCCTCCTGCTGCAAGTCCTCGTCCGACATCTCGCGCAATCTGTCCAACTCTTCGCGTCTCTTCATAACTTTTAGACTGCGCCTCCCTCTTGCTGCGCGCGCGTCACGAACTTGGTCTTGACGGGGAGCTTCTGCGCGGCCAGACGCATCGCCTCGCGCGCCAACTCTTCCGAAACGCCCTCAATCTCGTAGAGGATGCGACCCGGTTTGACGACGGCCACCCAGTATTCGGGCGCACCCTTGCCTTTGCCCATACGGGTTTCGGCGGGCTTCTTCGTGACCGGCTTATCGGGGAACATCCGAATCCAGATTTTGCCGCCGCGCTTGATGTGGCGCGTCATGGCGATACGCGCCGCCTCAATCTGGCGGTCGGTAATCCATGCCGGCTCCAAACACTTTAGACCGAACTCGCCGAAGCTGATTTCCGCGCCGCGTTGGGCTTTGCCCGTCATGCGCCCGCGCATCTGCTTCCGGTGCTTAACTTTCTTCGGCATCAACATGATTGCTTACTCCGTATTAGTGATAGGTAATGGGTGATAGGTGATAGGACAAATCCTGTCTTCTTCTTATCACCTATCACTTATCACTCATCACTTCTTTCCCATCACCTATCACCTATTACCTATCACTTATCTCTTACCCTCTGTCGCCGCCGCGCGGGCGACGGTCGCCGCCTCGGTCGCCTCGGTCGCCGCGTCCGTCGCCGCCTTCACGCTCGCGTCGCGTGCGCGGACGGCGTTCGCGGTCGCCGCGCTCGCCGCGCGGTTCGTTAATCGGGTCGGGCTGCGTGCCGCGCGCCATCGCCGCCTTCGGGTCGAGGATTTCTCCGCGATAAATCCAGCACTTGATGCCGATGACGCCGAACGTGGTGTGTGCCTCGGCGAAGCCGTAGTCAACGTCTGCGCGCAAGGTGTGGAGCGGCAGACGCCCCTGCAACTGCCATTCGGTGCGCGCGATTTCCGCGCCGTTCAAGCGGCCTGCGCACTGCACCTTGATGCCCTGCGCGCCGAAGCGCAGAGACTCCTCGATGGTCTTCCGCAGGGCGCGACGGAAGGCGATGCGCTTCTCCAACTGCGCGGCAATCTTCTCGGCCTGCAACTGCGCGTTCAGTTCCGGCTTGTGTATCTCCTGAATGGAGACGAGCACTTCGCGGCCTGTGCGCGAGGCGATGTCGGCCTTGAGTTTGTCAATCTCGGCGCCCTTGCGCCCGATGATGATGCCGGGACGCGACGTGTAGATGATGAGCTTGAGGCGATTGGCGGCACGTTCCACGTCAACGTGCGAGACGCCTGCGCCCGCAAAGCGCGCCTTCATCTGCGCCTTCAGCTTGAGGTCTTCCAGGAGGAAGTCGCCGAACTGCTTCTTCGCGTACCAATGCGAATGCCAGTCCTTGTTGTAGCCGAGGCGGAAGCCGTAAGGATGAACTTTCTGACCCACTTATCTTCTCCGTTCAACTATTCTTCGGTCGTCGCTGTTTCGGCGGGAGCCTGTGTCTGCGTGTCGGCAGCAGCAGTAGTCTCGCCCGTCTCATTCTTCGCCGCCTTGCTCGCCGTCTTCTTCGCGGCCGTGCGCGGCGCGCGCTTCGCATCCGCCTTGCCTGTTGTGGTGGCGGCGTCGCCGGAGAGCGCGTTCTTCACCTTCTTGCCCGCCGTGCCCCGGCCGCGCGCCGTCTCACGCTCATCCGAGGAGACGAGGACGGTCACGTGGCAGAAGTGGCGCTGCTCGCGGTAGGCGCGTCCCTGCGGGGCGGGGCGCATGCGTCGCCGATTCTTGGTCGGCCCCATATCGACGAAGCAGGCCTTCACCCAGAGGTCGTCCGGGTCGACGGCGATGTTCTGCTTCTCGGCCATCTCGGTCGCGTTGGCGATGGCCGAACGCACACACTTTTCGATGCCGTCGGCGGCGCGCTTATTGGTGTGGCGCAGGACGGCCAGCGCCTCGCCCACTCTCCGGCCGCGAATCATGTCGACGACGAGCCGCGCCTTCTGCGCCGACCCGCGTAAGTATTTCGCACTCGCTCTAGCTTCCATCGTTCAACCTCAGTGAGAGGTGATAAGTGATAGGTGAAAACCTGTCTTTGTCTTATCACCTCTCACCTCTCACCTCTCACTCTCATCTTCCTACCTTCGACCCCTTCTCAGCTTTCGTGCCGGAATGACCTTTGAAGGTGCGCGTCGGCGCGAACTCGCCGAGTTTGTGCCCGACCATGTTCTCTGTGACGTAGACGGGCAGGTGGCGCTTGCCGTTATGCACGGCGAAGGTCAGGCCGACCATCTCTGGCGTAATCGTCGAGCGGCGCGACCACGTCTTGACGGCGGGCGGACGATTTCCGCTCTCGCGGATGCGGTCAACCGCCTTCTGCACATGCTCGTCGACGAAAGCGCCTTTTTTAACTGAACGTGCCATGTCGTTTCGCTTCGCTCCACTTCTCAGGGTTGCGGGCGGAGAGACGAGGGATGAAGTTCAGCAGACTGCTTTTCCTTCATCGCCTATCCCTCATCCTTCATCCCTTATTTCGTTCTTCTGTCGCGCACAATCATCTTCGAGGTGCGCTTGTTCTTGCGCGTCTTGTAGCCGCGCGTCGGCTGTCCCCAGGGTGTCACCGGATGCCGGCCGCCGGAGGTCTTGCCTTCGCCGCCGCCGTGCGGGTGGTCAACCGGGTTCATCGCCACGCCGCGCACGTGCGGGCGAATGCCCTTCCAGCGCGAGCGTCCGGCCTTGCCGTAGGAGACGTTTTCGTGTTCGACGTTGCCGACCTGACCGATGGTCGCCATGCAAACGAGCGGCACGCGTCGCACCTCGCCCGAAGGCATCCGCAGTTGCGCGTAATCGCCCTCTTTGGCGACGAGTTGCGCGAACGCTCCGGCCGAGCGCGCCATCTGCCCGCCCTTGCCGGGACGCAGTTCGATGTTGTGAATCTGCGTGCCGAGCGGAATGTTGCGAATCGGCAGAGCGTTGCCGGGCAGGATGTCTGCTTCGGGGCCGCTCATGATGGTCTTGCCGACTTCAAGCCCGACGGGCGAGAGGATGTAACGCTTCTCTCCGTCGAGATAGGTGACGAGCGCGATGTGCGCCGAGCGGTTCGGGTCGTACTCAATCTGCGTGACGCGACCGGGGATGCCCGCCTTGTCGCGCTTAAAATCGACGATGCGATAGAAACGCTTGTGACCGCCGCCACGCCGACGTACCGTGATGCGCCCGTCGTTGTTGCGCCCCGATATGCGCTTCTTGGGTTCGAGCAGAGCCTTTTCCGGCTCCGCGCCCGGTGTCAACTCGTCGCGCGTCAGATAGGTCTGGTAACGCCGCGCCGGTGATGTCGGTGTCAGTTTCTTGATGCCCATAGCTTTATCCGGTGATGGGTGAGAGGTGATGGGTGATAAGAGAAAAACTGTTCTTTCCTATCACCTATTACCTATTACCTATCACTGCTCTTATCCAATCGCTTCGCCGTAGTCGAACGGCGCTTCGCCTGCCTTCAGCGTGACGTAGGCTTTCTTCCAAGAAGGCTTACGCCCCTCGAAGCGCCCGCGCCGTGCCTTCTTGCCCATGTAGTTGATGGTGCGGACGGCATCGACCTGCACGTTGAAAATCTTCTCGACGGCCGACTTAATCTCCGGCTTCGTCGCGTGGCGGTCGACGCGGAAGGTCAACAACTGGCGAGCGTCGGACGACTCCTCTTTCGCCACCAGCGCCTTCTCCGTGATGACCGGCGACTTGATGATGTCCCAAACCGTTCTCATCCTACGCGGCCTCCTCTGCTGTTTCCTGCTCCGCGCCGCCCGCGCGCTGCGGGTCGAGCATGCGGTTCAACTCTTCGGCGGCCGCGCGCGTCATGACCATCTTTTCGTGATAGAGCACGTCGTAGATGTTCAGGCCACGACTTGAGACAACCTTCGCGCGCTTGACGTTGCGCGACGCGAGCAAGAGGTTGTCGTTCGCCAGCGAGTCAACTATCAAAGTCTTGCCGTCGGCGACGCCGAGCGTGCCGAGCGCGCCGACAAAGGTCTTCGTCTTCGGCTGCTCGAAGGCAATCTCATCGAGGACAATCAGGTTGCCCTCGCGCAGACGCTCCGAGAGCGCCGAGCGCAGAGCGCCGCGCCGCATCTTCTTCGGCAGGTTCTGCGACCAATCGCGCGCCTGCGGCCCATGAACGTTGCCGCCGCCCTTCCAGAGCGGCGAGCGGAGACTGGCGATGCGCGCGCGCCCCGTGCCTTTCTGCTTCCAGAGCTTGCGCCCCGAACCGGACACGTCGCCGCGCGTCTTCGTCCCGACCGTGCCTGCCCGCGCGTTCGCCAGAAAGCCCTTGACGGCGGCATGGATGAGCGACTCGTTCAACTCCGCGCCGAAGACGGCGTCGGACAGTTCGAGGTCGGCGACCTCTTCGTTCTGCAAATTGCGCACCTTGACGGTAGGCATAAACTCAACTCCGGTGATAGGTGATGGGTGATAGGTAATAGGAGAAAGGCTTTTCTTATCACCTATCACTTATCACTACTGCTTCTTCTGTCTCGCCGACTTGCGGACGATGACGACCGAGCCGTTCGCGCCCGGCACTGCGCCGCGCACCATCAGCAGGTTGTTCTCCACATCGACGCGCGCTACGGTCAACCCCTTAACGGTCACCCGCTTGTCGCCCATGTGACCCGAAGAGCGCGTACCCTTGATGACGCGCGAAGGGTAGGCCGACTGTCCGATAGAACCCGGCGCGCGCACGTTCATCGAACCGTGCGACTCCGGCCCCCGGTTGAAGTTGTGCCGCTTGACCGTACCGGCGAAGCCGCGCCCCTTCGACTTGCCGACCACCTCAATCATGTCCCCGTCGGCAAACTGGTCAACGAGCACTTGGTCGCCGACGTTGACATCGCCATTGGCGGCGTCGAGTCGAAACTCTTTGAGGACGCGCGTCGGCGGAAGCCCGCCGCCCGTCTTCTCGAAGTGGCCGCGCATCGGCTTGTTGACGTTCTTGAGCTTAATCGGTTTCTCTTCGACGAGGCCGACCTGCACGGCGTCATAGCCGTCGCGCCCGGTCGCCGACTTCTTCTGCACAACGACGCACGGCCCGGCCTTGATGACCGTCACCGGAGTAACCGTCCCATCAGGAGCGAACAACTGCGTCATACCGACTTTCTTACCGATGATTCCGTTAATCATCACTTACCTCGGTGATAGGTGAGAGGTGATAGGTGATAAGAGAAAGACAGGTTTTATCTTATGACCTATCACCTATCACCCATCACTCTTTTATCTGTCGCTGCCGAACGCCTTAATCTCCACGTCGACGCCTGCGGGCAGGTCGAGCTTCATCAGCGCGTCGACCGTCTGCGGCGTCGGGTCGAGGATGTCCATCAGACGCTTGTGCGTGCGAATCTCGAACTGCTCGCGCGACTTCTTGTCGACGTGAGGCGAGCGCAGCACCGTCCACTTGTTCTTGGACGTGGGAAGCGGAATCGGCCCTGCGACACGCGCGCCCGTGCGCTTCGCCGTCTCGACGATTTCCGAAGTGCTCTGGTCGAGCACGCGATGGTCGTAAGCCTTGAGTCTGATTCTGATTTTTTCGTTCAGCATGTTTTTCTCAACTCGTTTGAAACGCCCGGCGTCAGGCTACTCCACGATATCGGAGATAGTGCCTGCACCAACCGTTCTGCCACCCTCGCGAATAGCAAACCGTAGCCCCTTCTCCATCGCAATCGGCGTAATCAACGTCACTTCCATCGCCACATTATCCCCAGGCATCACCATCTCGACACCTTCCGGCAAGGTCGCTACCCCAGTCACATCCGTCGTCCGAAAATAGAACTGCGGTCGGTATCCCGTAAAGAACGGCGTGTGACGCCCGCCTTCCTCTTTCGTCAGAATGTAAGCCTCCGCTTTGAACTTCGTGTGCGGCGTAATACTGCCCGGTTTAGCAATCACCTGCCCACGCTCGATATCTCGCCGCTCCACACCTCTCAACAACAATCCGACGTTATCTCCCGCCACACCCTCATCCAACAACTTCTTGAACATCTCGACACCCGTCACAACGGTCGTCCGCGTATCACGGATGCCGATAATCTCCACACTCTCGTTGACTTTGACACGTCCTCTCTCGACTCTGCCGGTCGCCACCGTCCCCCGCCCCTGAATGGTGAAGATGTCTTCGACCGGCATCAAGAACGGCTTCTCCACATCCCGCTCCGGAGTCGGAATGTAGCGGTCAACTTCGGCCATCAACTGGTCGACCGTCTCCTCCCACTTCGCTTCTCCGTTCAAGGCTCCCAAAGCTGAGCCTCTCACGACCGGAATGTCATCGCCGGGAAACTCATAAGCGGAAAGCAACTCTCTGACTTCGAGTTCGACCAGTTCCAAGAGTTCTTCATCATCGACGGCATCGACTTTGTTCATGAAGACGACCATCGCCGGCACTCCCACCTGACGAGCCAGCAGAATGTGCTCACGCGTCTGCGGCATCGGCCCATCTGTGGCGGCGACGACCAGAATCGCACCGTCCATCTGTGCCGCACCCGTAATCATGTTCTTGACGTAGTCGGCATGGCCCGGACAATCGACGTGCGCATAATGACGATTCGCTGTCTCGTACTCGACGTGGGCGGTCGCAATCGTGATGCCGCGCGCTTTCTCCTCCGGCGCATTGTCAATCGAGTCGAAGGCCCGCACCGTGATGCGCGGGTTGTGCTTGGCTAAGACTTTCGTAATCGCCGCCGTCAATGTCGTCTTCCCGTGATCGACGTGCCCGATGGTTCCGATGTTGACGTGCGGCTTCGACCGGTCAAATTTTTC
>DASZCR010000003.1:0-10748 GCA_035942915.1 Pyrinomonadaceae bacterium
GCATGAAGACTGCTCTCATGTCTCATGCTTCTTCGACTCGGCTTTGGACACAAACGCGTGGCCTCACTCGACGTGAGATGTCGTGTGTCGAGAGCGGCACGCGTGCGTGTGCTGGTTCGCCGTCATTCAGGCGCACACGGAGCGCGCGTGCGGTCTCTATGCTTCGAGTTTCGCGTCGAGCGTGATTTCGGCGTTGAGCACTCTGGAGACGGGACAGCCCGCCTTGGCGTTGTTGGCCGCCGTGTCGAATGCCTGCTGGTCTGCGCCGGGGACGCGTGCCGTCACGTCCAGATGGACGGAGGTGATGGTAAAACCCGCGTCCGTCTTTTCGAGTCTGACGGTGGCCGTCGTCCTGATGCTGTCGGCTGTCAGCCCCGCGTTGCCGAGTTGACCGGAGAGAGCCATCGAGAAGCAGCCTGCGTGCGCCGCCGCGATTAACTCTTCGGGGTTCGTCCCCATACCCTCCTCGAAGCGCGTGCTGAAGGAGTATTGCGTCTCCGACAGGACTCCGCTGTCGGTCGAGATAGTTCCCTGACCATCCTTGAGGCCGCCCATCCAGACGGCCGATGCTTTGCGTCTCATTCCTTGTCTCCAACGTTGTTGATGTTCACTACATGTCCACGAGCGACGACCCACCACACGTCGTCTCGCGCTCAAACTTATCTTAACAGACAGCGAACAGGTCTCAAGAAAGGTCTCAGAGCAGACGTTATCGGACTCTTGTGCGGCATCAGCCGTCGTGTGTGTGCAGCTTGCGGCTGCCGCGCCAGAGGAGGAGCGCGCTGAGTGCGCAGGCGAGTGGGGTTTCGTCTCCTTGATTGCCAAGACGAACAGCACGAAGACATCGTTACATGCCGGAGAGAAATTTGAGCACGGCCGCGTTGAACTCGGCGGCCTTCTCGACCTGCGGGACGTGGCCGCAGTTGTCGAAGATGACGAACTGCGCGCCGGGTAGTTCCTTCCTGAAGCGCGCGCCCTCGCGCGCCAGCGGCGTCAATCCCTCCTCGCGCCCCCAGATGATGAAGATGGGTTGCTTGAGCGCCGAGAGACGGCCATCGGCGCAGCCAATCCTGCATCGTGCGCCGACGCGCCGCGTGCGCGGCAGTTGCTTGACAAGGAGTCTGCTTGCGGCTAACTAAAGTCGCAACTCTGATTTTGGCGGCGGTGGCGCACGTTTTGGACTCTCAACCGACAGTGATGAAATTCGGCGGAACTTCCGTCGAAGATGCGGACGCCTTCAGGCGCGCGGCGCGCATCGTGCGCGACCGGCGCGATTCGGCTCCTGTGGTCGTCGTCTCCGCGATGAGCCGCGTGACTGACGCGCTCCTCGACGCTTTCAATGCCTCGCAGAGCGGTGAGACAGAGAGTGCGCGCGAGATGCTGGCCGAGCATTTCGCGCGACACGAGCATGTGGCGGCCGAGCTTTTGCCTCGCGCGGAGGCGGATGCTTTCGCTTCTACACTTGCGCGTGCGCGCGCGGAGATAGAGTCCTTGCTGGACACAACATCAGCGGACGCGTCCGAGACGGCGGCGAGGCAGGATGAGGTCGTCTCTTACGGCGAGAGGCTCTCGGCGGACTTGCTGGCGGCGGTCTTGCGCGCGGAAGGTTTAGAGGCGCGTTACGTAGACGCGCGTGAGTGCATCGTGACGGACGGACAGCACGGGAGCGCCTCTCCCATCATGGATGAGACGGCGCGGCGCACGCGTGCGAACGCCGGTGCATTGGTCGAGGCGGGCGTCGTTCCAGTGCTTGGCGGCTTCATCGCGCGCACGCGCGACGGGCGGACAACGACGCTTGGGCGTGGCGGCTCAGACTATTCGGCGGCGCTCTTCGGCGCGGCGCTCAGGGCGCGCGAGATTCAAATCTGGACGGACGTATCGGGCGTGCTCACGGCAGACCCGCGCGTCGTGCCGGAGGCGCACGCCATCCCGCGCCTCTCTTACGCGGAAGCGGCCGAGCTTGCATACTTCGGCGCGAAGGTGCTGCACCCGAAGACGATTCTCCCGGCAGTCGTCCTCGGCATCCCCGTCCGCATCTGCAATTCACGTGCGCCGGAAGAACAAGGTACGAGCATCTATTTCGACACGGAGATGTCTCCGCGCACCGTCAAAGCCATCGCGCACAAGACGGGCGTGACTATCATGCACGTGACTTCGGCGCGGATGCTCGGCGCATACGGTTTCCTGCGTGCGCTCTTCGAGGTCTTCGACCGCCATCGCACCATCGTTGACCTCGTTACCACCTCAGAAGTCAGCGTCTCGCTCTCGCTCGAAGACGTAGGCTCGCTCGAAGCCATCTGCGCAGACCTGCGAGGGATAGCCGCAGTCAAAGTCGAACATGAACGCGCGCTCATCTGCGTCGTCGGCGAGGGCTTGCGCAATACGCCGGGCATTGCCGCCACAGTCTTTACGGCCGTGCGCGACATCAACGTGATGTTGATTTCGCAGGGGGCTTCGAGTATCAACCTGACCTTTGTCGTCGAGGAGGCATCGGCCGTGCGCGCCGTGCGACAGCTTCACGCAGCTTTCTTCGAGCAGCACGCGCGACACTGAGCCGATGGACATCTATGCGCTGACAAGACAACTGATAGACATCCCGTCCGTGAGCGGCGACGAGGACGCGGTCGCGCGCTTTCTCGCAGAGCGCCTCGAAGCGTCCGGTTACAGGGTCGAGTTGCAGGAGGTATCGAACGGCCGCAGGAACTTGCTTGCACTGACCGGCGAGCCGCCGCGCGTCGTCCTCTCGACGCACATGGACACAGTGCCGCCGCACATCCCGGCGAGCGAGGATGACGAATACATCTACGGGCGCGGCGCGTGCGACGCGAAAGGAATCATTGCCGCGCAGGTCGAGGCGGCCGAACGTCTGCGCGCCGCTGGCGAGCGGCGTCTGGGATTGCTCTTCACGGTCGACGAAGAGGTGGCGAGTCTCGGCGCGAAGCTTGCCAACGAGCACACGGCGGCGCGCGCGTGTCGTTACCTGATTAACGGTGAACCGACCGACAATCTGCTCGCCGCCGGGTCGAAAGGCTCTCTGCGCGTGCGCATTGCGACGAAGGGACGTGCCGCGCACTCTGCTTATCCGGAGCACGGCGAGTCGGCGATTGAGAGACTGCTCGACGTGCTCGCAGGGATACGCGCCGTCGAATGGCCGCGCGACCCGTTCTTCGGCGAGACGACTTGCAACATCGGCACACTCACGGGCGGCACGCGCTCGAATGTCATTCCCGCGCAGGCAGAGGCCGTGCTGCACATTCGTCTGGTGACGGATTCGGCGCAGGTCATGAGCATTATTCAGAGCGTCGTCGAGGGGCGCGCAGAGGTCGAATACCTGTCGGTTTCCGAGCCGGTGCGTCTGCACGCGGTCGAAGGCTTCGAGCAATGCGTCGTGCGCTTCACGACCGACATTCCGTATCTGCGGAACTGGGGCGCGCCGCTGCTGCTCGGCCCCGGCTCGATACTCGACGCGCACACGGAGCACGAACGGGTCTCTAAACGGGAACTCGCGCGCGCCGTCGAACTCTACGAAAGACTCGCGCGAGCATTGCTGGCAAACTCTGCGGAAGGAGACGAAGGTTGAGAATCGCCTTGTTCGGATACGGCGCGATGGGACGGCTCGTCGAAGCGCAGGCGCGCGCCGCAGGACATGAAATCGCGCGCGTCTTCACGTCGAAGGATGCAGGCTCGGACGCGGAGAATCTAGCGACGCAACTGGCGGGCATCGATGCGGCGATTGATTTCTCAATCGCGGAGGCAGTCGTCACGAACGTCGAGGCATGTGCGCGCGCGGGCGTCTGCGTAGTGGTTGGCACGACGGGCTGGCGCGAACGCTCCGAGCAGGTGCGGCGCGCGATTGAAGAGCACGAAGGCGCGCTCGTCTACGGCGCGAACTTCTCGGTCGGCGTCAATCTTTTCTATCGCGTCGTCGCGCACGCGGCCGAGTTGTTCAGCCGCGTCGAAGCTTACGCGCCATTCGTCGAAGAAGCTCATCATGCGCGCAAGCGCGACGCGCCTTCGGGGACGGCGCTCGTCATACGCGACCTGCTCGCGGCGCGTTACGGCGATGCGATTCCCGTGTCGAGCACGCGCGCCGGTCACATTCCCGGCACGCACCGCGTCGGCTTCGACTCGGCGGCCGACCAAGTGACGTTGACGCACACGGCGCGTTCGCGCGAAGGCTTTGCGGCGGGCGCGCTGCTGGCGGCGCGCTGGATACGTGTGCGGCGCGGCGTCTACGAATTTTCCGAAGTGATTGAGGAGATATTGACGGAGAAGGAGCGTGAGCGATGACGTTGAGGGTTGAATGGTTAAGGGGCTGCGCGACGGCGCTGGTCACTCCCTTTGCACGCGACGGCGTTGTTGACTTCGCACGCCTGCGCACGCTCGTCGAGCGGCAGATAGAGGGCGGCGTCTCGCTGCTCGTGCCGTGCGGGACGACGGGCGAGAGCGCGACGTTGACGGAGGAGGAAGACCGGCGTGTGATTGAGGCGACGATTGATGCGGCGCGCGGGCGTGCGCGCGTCATCGCCGGGACGGGCAGCAACTCGACGGCCGCCGCGATAGAGTATTCGCGCGCCGCGCGTGCGCTCGGAGCAGACGCCGTGCTCGTCGTCGCGCCCTTCTACAACAAGCCGACGCAGGCCGGACTCTACGCGCATTTCCGCGCTGTGGCCGAAGCGGTCGAAGACCTGCCGGTCGTCGTCTACAACGTGCCGGGACGCACCTCTTCAAACATCAGCGCGGAGACGACCATCAGGCTCGCGCGCGACGTGGAGAACATCGTGGCGACGAAGGAGGCGTCGGGCAACATGTCGCAGATGATGGCTATTCTCCGCGAGCGTCCCGAACATTTCCGCGTCCTGTCGGGCGACGATGCCCTGACGCTCGCGCTGCTCGCGCTCGGCGCTGACGGTCTCATCTCGGTCGCGTCGAATGAGACGCCGGAGTTGATGTCGCGGATGGTCGAGGCGGCGCTCGCGGGCGCGTGGGAAGAAGCGCGCGAGTTGCACTATCGTCTGCTGCCTTTGATGGAAGCCAACTTCATCGAATCGAGTCCGGGGCCGGTCAAAGCGGCGATGGCGTTGATGAATCTGCTCGAAGAGAATTTCCGTCTGCCGCTGGTGCCTGTCGAGGAGAAGACGCGCGCACGCCTGCGCGAAGTGTTGGAGGAACTCGGACTGCTGAAGGAAACGAACCATGTCGCTGCGTGAGAGAATCGAGGCGTTGGCCGCACGCGTTGAGAGTCGCTTCGAGCGCGCGGATTTCGAGTTGTTTGCGGAGTTCAAAGAGGCGCTCAATCGCGGCGAGGTGCGCGCGGCCGAGAGGGACGCGGGCGGCGTGTGGCGCACAAACTTCTGGGTCAAGCAGGGCATCCTGCTCGGCTTTCGCATGGGCGAACTTCAAGATATGTCAACGGCTGACCGACGCCTGCTCTTCTTCGACAAGAGCACCTACCCCGTCCGCCCTCTGAACTTGGAGGCGCGCGTCCGCATCGTGCCCGGCGGGTCGAGCGTGCGCGACGGGGCATATCTCGCGCCGGGTGTCGTCTGCATGCCGCCGATGTATGTCAACGTCGGCGCGTATGTCGATGAAGCGACGATGATTGACAGCCACGCGCTCGTCGGTTCGTGCGCGCAGGTGGGGAAGCGCGTGCATCTGTCGGCGGCGGCGCAGGTCGGCGGCGTGCTCGAACCGGTCGGAGCGATTCCTGTGGTGATTGAAGACGACGTGCTGGTGGGCGGCGGCTGCGGAGTTTACGAGGGGACGATTGTGCGCGAGCGCGCCGTGCTTGCGCCGGGAACAATCCTCACCGGCTCGACGCCCGTCTATGACGTGGTGCGCGAGCGCATCTATCGACGCACGAGCGACGCGCCGCTTGAGATTCCGGCGGGCGCGGTCGTCGTTCCCGGCTCGCGCACTGTCGAAAGCGAACGCGGTCGCGCGTGGGGGCTTTCGCTCTACGCGCCCGTCATCATCAAGTATCGCGACGAGAAGACAGACCGCGCCGCTCAATTGGAGGACTACCTGCGTTGAGCGAGTTTCGACTGCCGGGACGTCTGCGTGGCGTCGAGAAGAGCCTGATTCGACAACTCTTCGACCGCGCGCGTCCCAACAGCATCAACCTCGGATTGGGCGAACCAGACCTGCCGACGCCCGCCGTCGTCAGACGTGCCGCCGCGCGCATCGCTCTCGAAGAGCAGAACGGCTACACGACGCACGCCGGACTCTTGCCCCTGCGCGAGCGCATCGCAGACGCTTACGCGCACACGCGCGGCAAGCCCGAACGAGTCATCGTCACGGCTGGCTCGCAGGAGGCTCTCTATCTCGCGTTGATGACGCTCGTTGATGAAGGCGACGAGGTGTTGCTGCCCGACCCCGGTTTTGTCGCCTACCCGACCATCGTGCGTATGGCCGGAGGACGGCCGGTCTTTTATCGTCTGCCCGCCGCGTCGGATTTCTCTTTCGATGTCGCAGAGTTTCGCCGTCAACTCACTCCGCGCACGCGCGTCGTCGTCCTCATCAGTCCCTCAAACCCGACGGGACGCGCGCTCACGCCCGCAGACTTGGCGGCCATCTCTGAGGCGCTGGCAGAGACGGGCGCGTATCTCATCAGCGACGAGATTTACCGCGAACTGTATTACACGGATGAGCGACCCGCCTCCGTCTCCGACCACTACGCGCGCACGCTCGTCATCGGCGGATTGTCGAAGTCGATGAGCATGACGGGTTGGCGCATCGGCTGGCTCTGCGGCGACGAAGCGGCCATCAGGAGCGCGCTCGTCCTGCACGGCTACGTGACGACGTGCGCCTCGACGCTCTCGCAGAAGGCCGCGCTCGAAGCGGCGTGGACTGTGGAGGCGGAGACGGCGCGTGCAGAGATGCGTCGGACGTTTCGTGAGCGGCGCGACTATCTGCTCTCGCTCATCGGCGACGTGCGGGGCTGGCGCGCCGTCAAACCCGATGGAGCTTTTTACACGATGGTTGAGACGGGCGGAAGTGATTCGTTGCGTGCGGCCGAGACGCTGCTTGAGCACGGCGTTATCACCGTTCCCGGCGTCGCCTTCGGGACGGAGGGTGAAGGCTTCCTGCGCGTCTCCTTCTGCGCCGAAAAAGAGGTGCTCGCCGAAGGCGTCCGCCGCATGGCGCGCGCATTCTCTTAGAGCCGGATTCGACTAGACCCTTCTGTAGACGAGACCGCGCGCGACGGCTGCCTCGGTCGCCCAGACAGCGCCCCCGGCCGCGCCGAGTATCGCGTTGTGCGCCAGCGCCGTGAAGTAGACGGTCGCGTCCTCCTCGTCAACCTTCAACTGTCCGAGACTGACGGCCATCCCTCCCTCTCTCATCACGTCCAGTCGCGGCTGCGGGCGGTCTGGCTCGTTCAGATAGTGAAGCATCCGCGCAGGCGCAGAGGGCAGCGCGTCGGGCAGACTGTGCGACTCCCAACGCTCCAGAATCTGCTCTCTGGTCGGCGTCCGTTTGAACCTCACGGCGACGTAGGCCGTGTGACCGTCGGCGACGCCCACGCGCACGCAGCGCGCCTTTATCTTCGGCGCGGCGGCCGGAGTGATACCGTCTGCGCCGACCTCTCCCCAGATTTTCAAAGGCTCGATTTCCGACTTGCGCTCCTCGCCTTCAATCAGCGGGATGACGTTGCGCTCCATCTCCGGCCACACGTCGAAGGTCTTGCCCGCGCCGGAAATGGCCTGCTCGCTGTGAACGCTGATGCGCTCGATGCCGAAGCCGCGCAAGGGTTCGAGCGCCGTCACGTAGCTCTGTATCGAGCAGTTGCTCTTGACGATAATCGCGCCTGTCGTGTAGCCACGCGCGCGGCGTTGGTGCGGGATGGCCGAGAGGTGTTGTGGGTTGACGGCCGGTATCACCATCGGCACCAAAGCATCGAGCCGATAGGCCGAATTGTTCGACGTGACCCAGACGCCTGCGGCCGCGTAAGCGTGCTCCAACTGCGCCACACTCTCTTTATCCAGACTGACGGCGCAGAAGACGACATCCACCTGAGCCGCAATCTCATCAACCTGCTGCGCGTCCGACACGCGCAGCCGCGCCACCTCTTCCGGGACAGGAAACTCCATCGCCCAACGCCCGCCGACCGCCTCGCCGTAGCTCTTGCCTGCGGAGGCGGCGGACGCTGCGACGACAGACAACTCGAACCAGGGATGCTGCCTGAGCATCCGTATGAACTGTTGTCCGACCATGCCGGTCGCGCCGAGGACAGCCACCTTCAGGCGTCCTCCTGCGAGACTTTGGTCGTCGCCGTCCGCGCGCCGGACGATTTCCGCAACTTCTCTCATCGGTCGAATCACTTCAGGTTCATACACAAAAAAAGCGTCCGTCCGCGTCCACACATCTCTGGCCGCATCGGCGTTGTCACGTTCGCACGCTTTCGGAATTGATAACCTCGCGCCGTCCTCAGCGTCAAGGTCTGCGGCTCTGGCCGGGATGTAACCGAAAACGTCTGCGCGGTGTCTGGATAGGTAAGGGAGGCTCGTGCGGAGTCTCCCTTGAAGGCAGAAATCAAGTAAACTTTAGGAGTACAAAGAAAGATGAAGAGAATCGGCAAGATTCAGACGCTGGCAATCGCAGCCCTGTCGGCAGTTGCCGTGTCTGTGCCCGTCGCGCTGGCGCAGGACGCGGGCGCAGGACAGCAGGAGAAGCGACAGGAATGGCGCGGCGAGGGTCGCGGCAGCAGGCGCGGCGGCAGGCACGGCGGCCATTTCGGCGGCGGTCTCTTTCGCGGGGTTGACCTGACGGAAGAGCAGCAGGCGAGGGTCAAACAGATTCATCAGAGCTATGGCGAGCGCATCAAGCCGATTCGCGAGCAGCTTCATGCCAAACGGCAGGAGTTGCGACAAGCGAGCGAAGGCACGACCTTCAACGAGGCGCTGGCGACGCAGAAGCTAACGGAATCGGCCAGCCTCGAAGCGCGCCTGATGGGTGAACAGTTCCGTCTCCGTCAGGAGTTGCTCGCAGTGCTCACGCCTGAGCAGCGCGCGCAACTCGAAGCGCGGCGCGAACAGTTCAAAGCACGTCGCGGCGCGCGTCGCGGTGTCGAACAGCAGCAACAGCAGTAACTACTTTCACGGGTCGCGGCGGACTCTCGTTCGAGCGCAAGAGTCCGCCGCCCTTAAACTTTGATGAGGGACACTCCTGCCGCAAGAGTACGAACAGGCGTCGGACTTGGAGTTGGCGCGAATGGCTCGCGGCGGCGACGAGTCTGCCTTCGCGGAGATTGTGAGGCGCTACAGCCCGCGCGTCTTCCGCGTTGCCAGCCGCTTCTTCCGTCGCCGGGCGGAGGTCGAAGAGGCCTCGCAGGAGGTGTTCCTCAAGGCGTTTACGCAACTGGACAGCTACGAGGGGCGCGGCTCGCTGGAAGGATGGCTGACGCGCATCGCCACGAACACGTGTCTGAACATGCTCCGCAGCGCCAAAAGGCGACCGGAGTTGACGACCTCAGACTTGTCCGAAGACCAGAGCACTTGGCTTGAGAGCCATCTGGCGGGTGCTGCCATCGAGCGCCAGCGCGAGGCAGAACGCGGCGAAGTTGCCGCAGACCTCGCGGAGAGACTCCTTGAAACCTTGTCGCCCGACGACCGGCTTGTCCTGACGTTGGTTGACGGCGAAGAGGTTTCGATTAAAGAGGTGGCCGAAAGCACCGGCTGGTCTGAGTCGAAAGTTAAGGTGCGCGCCTTTCGCGCGCGGCGACGGATGCGTGAAGGGTTGGAGAAGCTACTGGGCGGAGCGAGAACGACTCGCGCCGAGAGTGCGAAAAGCGCAGGTGAGAGATGAGAGACGAACACATCATCGACATTCTTGAGAGCGCACCCTTCGCGGCTTTGAGCGCAGCCGAGATGGAGCGCATCCGTGAACACACGCGCGCCTGTGCAGACTGCGAGCGCGCATACGAGGCCGCGCGCCTCGCCTCTGTGCTCATCGGAGAGCGCGCCGCCGCGACCTTCGAGCCGCCGCCCTTCTTTCAGACGCGCGTGATGGCGGCGTGGCGCGAGCGTCAGGCGGCTAGTCAGCAGTGGACGTTCAGTCGCGTCTGGAAGGCGACGGGCGCGCTCGTCGCTTCGATGGCGGCTTCGGTCGTGCTGCTCGCGTCGGTCACTTTCTTCGCCCCCGCGAACACGCTTCAGACCGACACGGCCTTTGTCTCCTATCCGTACTCGACCGACGAGGCCATCATCGCCCAAGACCTTCAGTTTGAAGACGAGATGACCTACGGCGACGTGCTGACGACGATTTACGAATCCACAGAGGAGGCTGCAAGGTGACTATGGACAACGTGACCAGAAGCAAATGGCAACTGCGACTCGCGGCCTTTCTCATCTTCCTGCTCGGCGTCGCGGGCGGCATCCTCGCGCCGAAGGCTTATCACGCGTGGTTCGACGCGCGCTCAGGTTCGCGGCAAGACCGTTTCCAGCAGATGCTCAACCGCCTCGAACTCGACGAGGCACAGAAGACACAAGTGCAACAGATACTCGGCGACGCGCGCGCGCAGTTGAACGCGATACGCAGAGAGTCCGAGCCGCGCGTCGAAGAGGTGAGACGCGCGACGGACGAGCGCCTGCAAAAAGTGTTGACGCCCGAACAGTGGCAGCAATGGCAGCAGTTGAAGAACGAGATGGACAGGCGCGGCCGTCGCGGCCGGGGCAGCAAAGGCGGCGGCCCACGCACGAACGGCGAGCGTTAAAGTGATTTTTGTCCCTTCTTCTGAACGGCTTCGCCTC
>DASZCR010000004.1:0-6506 GCA_035942915.1 Pyrinomonadaceae bacterium
GTTTTTGATTCGTCGTGCATCCTTTCGTCGTCGGTCATTCATCAATCATCGTTCCGGTTCGCGTCTCTCTCCGTTTAGAAAACCCTGCGGTTCGCCGTTGACTCCCCCCGACGGCTCGACGTAAGCATTATGCCTGTTGACGAGCACGACGAACGCTCCACCCCATCATCAACGGAACAAACTGGCAACGCCGGGACGCCGCCCACGTCTCCCGCTCCGCCCGCGCCCTCCGAGCCGCCGGCTGTGCACCGTCGTCGCCGGTGGCGACGCGTCGTCAACCGCCGCAACGCGATGTGGACGGCCATCGTAGCCGTCGTCGCGCTTGCGGCCATTGTCCTCATCGCCGTCTTTCTCTACCGCAGCGGACAGATTGACCGCATCATCGCGCGGCAGATTGTCTCGACGATGGCGCGCTACGGCATCCGCGCCGAAATCGGCTCTTTCGAGACGAAGTTCGGCCCGCGCACGGCCGAACTGCGCGACCTGCGAATGTACGACGCCGCGACCGGCGCGCAGTTGGGCAAGATTGACAGGCTCTTAGCCACTGTCCGCATCGAAGATATGTGGGCTTTGAGTCTGAGGCGCAACGTCAACCTCGAAGCACTGGAAATCAACGGGCTTGAAGCGTGGGTCGTCTACGACGAGCAGGGGCGCTCGAACTTCGCCAACCTGCGCCTGCCGCCGCCGGAGCCGAACAGTCGCATCCTCTTTGCCTACTCGACGGCGCGCATCACGCTCAACAACGCCGTCATTCACTACGACGACCAGCGGCACGAACTGTCGGGCGAGGCGCGAAACCTGCGCGCCGTCATCACGCCCGACGACCCCTCTGCGCCCGAAGAGAGCCGGATGAACCGCGTCGAACTGGCCTTCTCGGATTCGACCTTCGTCTACGACGGCCGCCCCGTCAACCAAATCAGCGTCGAGGCGCGCGGCCGCGTCAATCAGACGCGCGCCGAGATAGAGGAACTCATCCTGCGTTCGCCCGTCGCCGAAGCGCGCCTCGAAGGCACGATGGACGACTGGCGCAACCTGCGTTACCAGACACGCGCTACCGCCAGCGTTGACCTCACGCAACTCTCCGACGTGCTCAACCCGACGACGACGCTGCGGGGCACGGGTCGCTTCGAGGGCACGGTCTCCGGCGAAGGAGAGCGTTACACGCTCAACGGCGAGATAACTTCCGACGCGCTCGCCGCCGACGGCGTCCGCCTCAAGGCTTTGACCGTCAACGCCTCCGGCACGGGTCAGGGAAACTCTTACGAAGCGCAGGGGCGCGCCGTCGCCGAACTGCTGACGGCCGGTGATTTTCAGTTGAACGCAGTGCAGTTGGCGGGCGGCGTCGTCGGCACGGGCACGGACTTTCGCTGGATTGGAGAACTGCAATCGGCCGCGCTGCGCAGCGGCGCCACCAGCATTGCGAGGCTCGTTTTAAGAGACGCCGTCGCAGAGATGCGCGAGGGGCATCTGACGGGCGGCGCGAAGACTGCGAGCGCCGGAAGCATCAACTCTGAGGGCGCGACCGTGCGCGGCGCAACGGCGTCGGGCATCGAGTTCGAGCGCGCCGAGAACGGCGAGACGCGCGTCTCTGCGACGAGCGCGAGCGCCGGGACGTTGACGGCCGAAGGCGCAACGGTCGGCGGCGTCAACGCAAGCGGCCTGCGTGCGAACATCTCGCCCGACGGGAGAACCAACGTCGAGGTCGCGCAGGCGCGCATCGGCAGCTTGCAGGCCGAGGGCGTGCGGACGGGAACGATTAACGTCGCGGGCGTTCGTCTGGCGATTTACGAGGGGCGCGTCGAAGCCACCTCAAACGACATCAACGTTGGAACCGTCGCCTTCAACACGGGCGACGGGCGCGGGGCGGCCGACGGGCGCGCCGACGGCGTGCGTCTCGCACGCCCGCGCTTCGTCCTTGAGCCGGGTGGACGCTATCGCGCCAGCGCCGACCTCAGTCTCGGCGGCGGCGTCCTCGGCGAGATGAAACTCGGCACGGCGCGCAGCGCCGTCGTCGCCACCAACAACGAACTGCGGCTCGTCGATTTCGTCGCCGAAATCTTCGGCGGTCGTGCGCGCGGCAACGCCACCATCAACACCGCTGGCGGAGCCTCGCACGTCGTCTCGGATTTCGAGGGGCTAGACGTGGGCGGGCTGGCGGCCGTCGCTTCGGGTCGCACGGTTCCCATCACGGGCGCGGCGACGGGGCGCGTCAACCTCAGTTTCTCCGGCACGAACTTCAAGGCCGCATCGGGCACGCTCGATGCGCAGTTTGCGGGTGAGACCGGCAGGGAAGCGACGGCGCGCACGCCCGTCACAGGCGAACTCGCGCTCGACGCCGAACGCGGCCTCTTCCAGATTCGCCGTGCCTCTCTGCGCACGGGCGCGACCGAGTTGAATGCGACAGGGCAGTTCTCCTTCGCGGGCGACTCGAACCTGAACATCAATCTCGCCTCGACGGATGCTGCCGAGTTGCAGCGCGTCGTCGTCTCTTCGGGTTTGCTGCCCGGCGAGATGGAAGACCGTCTCAACAACTTCGGCGTCGAACTGGCCGGACGCCTCGACTTCAACGGCACACTGACGGGCGCGCTCGCAGACCCGCTCATCAACGGACGCGCCGCCATCGGCGCGCTCACCCTGCGCGGACGCAACCTCGGCGCTTTGAGTGCAGAGATTGCCTCGAACGCTTCCGAAGTTCGCATCAACAACGGGCGACTCGCCGAACCTGACGGCGGCGGAGCGACCTTCACAGCCGTCATCCCGCGCGTCGGCGAAAACAACATCACGCTCGATGCGACGCTCGACCGAGCCGACGCCGGAAACATTATCGCCGCGCTCGTCGGCTCTCCCGGCGCAGAAGGCGAGGCGGCGGGCGGAGGAGCCTTCGCGCGCAGCCTTGCAGGCATGGGGCCTGCTTCGGGGCGCGTACAGGTGACGGGTCTGCCCGGCGCGATGAGCGGCAGCGCAGACCTCAACATCGCTGCCGGACGCATCGGCAACGAGCCTTACGAAGCGATTGCGGCGCGCGCCACCTTCTCAGGCTCGCGCGTCAATATCGAAAACTTCGACGCGCGCTTCGCCACCGGCCACGTCGTCGCCAGCGGCAACCTCGATGTCAACACCTTCGACTTCAACTTGCAGGCGCGCGGCGATAACGTGCGTCTCGACCTGCTCGGCGCGCTTGCCGCCGGACGCGCCCCCGCGCTCGGCGGACTCGCAGACTTCACCGCCACAGCCTCCGGCAACCTGAACGACCAGCGCAGCTATCGCGTCGAACTCGACGCGCGCGGGCGCGACGTGACCGTCAACGGCCAGCCCGCAGGCGAACTGACGCTCGTCGGGCGGACGACGGCCGACAACCGCTTCACCTTGGAGTTGACCACCGGACTGCTCGGACGCCCGCAAGTCATCCGCGCCGAAGTTGACCTGACAAGCGAGGCTCTGGCGACGACGGTCGAGACGACTCTGACCGGCACAGACCTGACGCCGCTCTTCCAAGCCCTGATGCCCGACTCGAACGTGCAGGTGACGGGACGCGCCACCGGCACCTTGCGCGCGCGCGGCGACCTCTTCGACGAAGGAGGAGCCTTCTCCTTAGCAGCCCTTCAGGGGCGCGCCGAGTTCACCGAACTCGTCGTGCAGATTGAAGACGTGCCGCTCGTCGCCGAGAACCCGCTCGTCGTCCTCTTCTCGCCCAACCAGATTACCTTCCAGCAGACGCGCTTTACGGGGCCTAACACCAATCTGCGTTTCGGCGGCACGGCCGCCATTGGTGCGGGCGGCGCGCAAAACCTGACGGTCGAAGGCGACCTCAACCTGCGCGTCCTCAACACGCCGAACGTCTTTCTCGCGGGCGTGGCACACGCCAACGTCCGCGTCGCAGGCACTTACGAAGACCCGCGCATCACCGGCACGGCCGCCGTCTCGAACGCTTCATTCGCCACGCTCATCACGGACGAGCGCCTGCAAATTTCCAACATCAACGGCTCTGTCCGTTTCGACTCGAACCGCGCGCAGATTGACAGCCTGACGGGGCGCATGGGCGGCGGTCGCATCTCCGTCTCCGGCGGCACGCTGCTCGCCGGTTTCCGTCCCTCGCAGTTCAGCTTCGCCGTGCGCGGCGACAGTGTCACCGTGCCCTTCCCCGACAACTTCCGCTCGACGGCCGATGCCAATCTCGAACTGCGCGGCACGTTCGAGTCGCAGATTCTCGAAGGCACGGTCAACCTGCGCCGCACGGAGTACACGGAAGACATCGACCTCGCAGACTTCATCAACCGTCGCTCCGAAGGCACTATCGAGGAAGTAGGAGACGGCGGCGCGGGCGGCCTGCTCTCGAACCTCACGCTCGACCTTCAGATTGAAGGACGCGATGCGCTCGTCGTGCGCAACAATCTGGCAGACGCCGTCGGCTCCGTCTCTCTGCGCGTGCGCGGCCCGCGCGAAGACCCTGTCGTCTCCGGGCGCATCACGGCCACGCGCGGCACGCTCAACTTCCGTCGTGACCGCTACGAAATCTCGCGCGCCATCGTCGATTTGCCTTCGCGCCGCGATGCCGACCCGGTCGTCAACATTCAGGCCGAGTCCGAGATACGCGGCTACCGCGTCACCGTCGGCATCACCGGCCCTCTCTCGCAGCCGACGACCACCTTGCGCTCCGACCCTGCGCTGCCGCAGGCCGACGTGGTCGCGCTGATTACGACCGGCAACCTGTCGGGCGACGAGACGGGACGCTCGACGCTGGCGCAGACCGGACTCGGAACGGCGACGAGCCTGCTCACCGAGCAACTCTTTAACGCGCCCGTCCGTCGCGCCACAGATAAACTGTTCGGCCTGAACCGCTTTGAATTAGACCCGATGATTGCGGGTCGCGGCGGCGCGTCTCCGACGGCGCGCCTCACTGTCGGTCGTCAGATTAATCGCAACCTGTCCGTGACCTACTCGACAAACGTCACGGGCGAACAGCAACAGGTGGTCGCCCTCGAATATCGAGTTTCCGACCGTCTCTCCTTCGTCGCGCAGTATCAGCAAGGCTCGCAGAACACGCTGCGGACGCAGAACAACAATTTCAATTTCGAGATTCGTTTCCGCAAGAGATATTGAATAAGTCATCAGTCCGAAGACAGCAGTCGGAAGTCAAAGACCGAACGCTTCCGACTATTGAACTTCCGACTTCCGACTTCAGACTTCAAACTATCGTCGTGTTGAATTACCAGAGGGTCATTGCCGTCGCCTGTCTCCTTGCCGCCGCGTCTGTGTGCGTGTGGGGGAACGTGCGCGGCCTCGCGCCGGACTTGAGCCGCTACGAGGGGCGGATGGTCGCCTCCGTCGAGGTCTTGATTGAGGAGGCCGCGCCGGACGCCACCTCGACCACAGAGTTGCGTGCGCTCATCCGCATCGCCCCGGACGCGCCTTTCTCGGTCGTACAGGTGCGCGAATCTTTGCAGGGGCTCTTCGATTCGCAACGCGTGGCGAACGTGCGCGTCGAGGCGTCGGACGCTTCAGGCGCACCCGGCGCGGACGGACGCCCGCGCGTCGCACTGCGTTTCTTCGTCCGCCCGCAAGTGCTCGTCAACGAAGTCCGCATTGAGATTGGCGCGACGCCGGTCGGCGCGCCGGCCGTCTCCGAAGACGAACTGCGCTCGCGCCTCAACCTGCTCGAACCCGGCCGCCGCATCTCCGAACAGGGACTCAAGAACGGGGCGGACGCCATACAGGTCTACCTGCGCGACCGGGGTTACTATCGCGCCAACGTCGATTACGAGTCGTCGCTCGACGCGACGCGCACGCGCGCCTCCGTCACTTACCGCGTCACGCTCGGCGAACCCACGCTCGTCGAAGCCTTCAACATTCAAATCAACGGCTTCGACCCGGCGCGCGTCGCCGACGACTTGAAACTGCGTCGCGGAGAGGTCTTCACACAGTCGGCGCTCGGCGAAGACATCGCGCGCATCCGCCGCTCCATCATCGAGATGAACCGGCTCGCGCCGCGCCTCGACGAACCGCAAATCCTCTACGACTCGGCGACCAACCGCATGACCGTCAACCTCAGGGGCGCGCTCGGCCCGCAGGTCGTCGTCCGTGTCAAAGGCTACGAAGTGAGCGAGAAGACGCAGCGCGAACTACTGCCCGTGCTGCGCGAAGGGACGATTGATTTCTCTGCCATCGTCGAAGGCGAGCGCCGCCTGCGCAATCGCTTGCAGGAAGCGGGCTACTTCTTTGTCGAGGTCAATCCGGTCTGTTCGGCGCAGCCGCCGCTCGCGCCGCCCGCCGCAGGCACGGAGGCGGACGCGGGCGCAACCTGCGCCAACATCAACCCCGACGAGTTATCCAACAGCAGCATTCAAATCCTCTACGAGGTGGAGGCCGGACGCCGCTTCAAGCTGACCGACGTGCGCATCGAAGGCACGGAGAAGCTGACGATTGACGACGTGGAAGACGACCTGCGGACGCGGCGCGCGACGGTGCTCGGCATCATCCCGTTGCTCGGCTACGGGCGCGGCTACACG
>DASZCR010000005.1:0-2863 GCA_035942915.1 Pyrinomonadaceae bacterium
GTTCGGAGACGTTTGATAAGCGGCCGGGAGATAAATCCCGACCTTTTGCTCGGCCGGGTCGCCCAGCAGATTGCCTTCCAACGCGCGCGAATGAACCCTCGCCTCGACGACGCTGCTCGTGCCCGCTGATTGACCGCTGCCCTGCCCTAAAGTCCGCGCGCCGCACGCGATGCAGACCAGACAGAAGACGAAGACGGCAACCGGCCGCGACGCACGCCGGTATCTGCGACGCAGACGAACCTTCATCTGTACTTTGTTCAGCCCCCTCATCAGATGCACCACGCGTTAATAGGCGACGTTCGGCTCAGGGCGCATCGCCGTGATGAGCCGGTCGGTTTCCAACTGGCCGTAATCAAGTTTAATGATGCGGTCGGCGACGTGGTAGTAGTGGTCGTCGTGGCTGATGACGAGCACGGTTTTACCTCTGGCCTTTAGCTCAGGCAACAGATTGAGATAAAAGACCTCCTTAAACAGGGGGTCTTGGTCGGCCGCCCATTCGTCGAAGATATAGACGGGACGGTCTTCCAGATAAGCCATCAGCAGAGCCAGACGCTTGCGCTGTCCTTGCGAGAGGTCTGTCGTGGAAAGTTCCCAGTCCTTGATTTTGACCTTGTGATTCAAATCAAGCTTGGTCAGATATTCGTCTGCCTTGCGGTCGAGTTCCGGCGAGCCGCGTCCGGGTAGTTTATCAAACAGGAAGAAGTCCGAGAAAACCATCGAGAAATATTGGCGATACGCCTCGCGGTTCTGTTCCGTGACCGGCTCGCCGTTGAGCCGAATCTCTCCGGCCTCCGGGATGTAAAGCCCCGTCAGGAGCTTGGCGAAGGTGGTTTTGCCGCTGCCGTTTCCGCCGACCACGAATATCAGTTCGCCTGCCTCAATCCGCAGGTTAATCGGCCCCAGCGTGAAGCTGCGATTGTCTTTTTCGAGATAATAGGTGTGCGTCACGCCGACCAATTCGAGGCTCTTCAGCGCGGGAGGCGCCAGTGCTGCCGTCGTCTGTTCCCCTTCGCCCTTGTGCAGTCCGAGCGAGAGGCCGAGTGATTCTATTTTGCTCAGTGCGATGCCTGCGCGCCGCAAGCTCGGCGGCATGTTGAAGAGCACGCTGATGTTTATCAGGATGTAGAGAATCGTCAGGATGTAGCCGTTGAGCACCTGCGTCGAGAGCGCCATGATGTTGGGCAGTCCCAAGAGCAGCAGGCCGAGCAGTGCGAAACTGAGGAACGTCAGCCAACTGATGGTGATGCTGTGGTTGGTGTTGGCCGTCGAGCTATAGTGACGATAAGACTGAGCCGCCGTCTCAAGCGACCCGGAGAGATAGTCTTGACGGCGCTCGCCGTTCAACTTGAGTTCCTTGATTCCTTCCGTCACTCCGCGAAAGTGCTTGTAGAGCATGTCCTGCTCCTCGCGCGCCAGCTTCAAAAGCTGCGCGCTTTTTTTATCCAGTATGCGCGACGTGAGAACCATGAAACTGAGATAAGCGAGGACTATTGCGAAGAGCGTGATGGAGAGCCACGCCAGATAGACCAGACAGCCGACGACGATAGTCAGTTGCAGGCAGAAGACCGGAATCTGCACGAGCGCCGCGCTGATGGTGCTGACATCGTCGGTCAGAGAAGCCAGAATCCGATGCCGCCCAAGCTCCTCCATGTCGCGCAGACGCGCATGAAGAATCTGGCGACAGAGGTGCATGCGCAGGTCGAAGGTGACGTTCTGTGCGAGGCGGTTCAACAGCACATCGGACGTGAATCTGGTGATGGGCACAGTAATGCACAAGGCCACGAAAGCCCACGCCAGCGTCGTTCTCGACGTTGTTTCGTCGCTCAGCGCGCGGTGGATAAGAGCAATCAGTCCGGCGTTACAGAGTCCGTTAATGGCGCTCGCCAGCAGAGCCAGAAGGACTTGTTTGCGAGAATATTTGAGAATGAAAGAGATGATTTTCATGGCTGTTCAGCTCGTCGGCCGTGCGGCCTTGTCAATAGATTCACGTAAGCGCCGGCAGAGCACTTCGGCGTGCGGCATGAGGGCGATGGTCGCATGCGTGCCGGGTATCAGATGGATTTCAACCGGCTCGGTAGAGAGGTCTCCCCAACCGAGCGTCGGGTCTGTGACGCGCGCTTCGTCTCGCCTGTGGGTGGCCTTAAAGAGCGTGATGCGGCCGTCGTAGACTTGCGGCTCGTAGGCCTGTTGGACTCGGATTCTGGTTTTGAAAACCTGTAGGGCGCGGTAGAGATAAGCGAGCGTATAGTCTTGCAGCGTCGTCAACTCGCGGTGCTGCACCAGATAGTCATAGACGTACTTTAACTGCGCATCAGGCTTCAGTGGGGTGAGCGCCTCCGTCAGTTCATCAATCTCTTTGCCCGAATCCGTCGCCATCTCGCTAACCATAATGGCGAGCAGTTCGGCGTCGCTCGTCTTCGAGAATTTGCTCTTGACGAGCTTCGGCGAGACGGTGTCGATGACGACGAGCAGAGAGACTTCCTCACCCTGTCGCTTCAACTGCTGCGCCATCTCGAAAGCGACGTGGCCGCCGAACGACCAGCCGCCGAGCATGTATGGGCCACTCGGCTGCACCTCGCGCACGGCTTTGAGATAGAGTCCGGCCATCTCTTCGAGCGGCATCTCAACCTCTTCTTCGCTTGCCAGATTCGGGTCTTGCAACGCGTAGAAGGGCTGCTCCGCGCCCAGATACCGCGACCAAGGCACGTAGCAGAGCACTTCCCCGCTGCCCGGATGGACGCAGAAGAAGGGAGGCTTCGCGCCGCGCGGCTCGATGGCGACGAGCGGCGTCTTCGTCGCTGTCGTCGTCGCTTCCTGCTCGCGTATCAGTTCGGCCAGATGTTCGATTGTGCCTTTCTGGAAC
>DASZCR010000006.1:0-18446 GCA_035942915.1 Pyrinomonadaceae bacterium
GTTCGGACGCGTGCGCGCGTCGCTGGTTGTTGGCGGCAGGCTAAAGGGACGCTTACTGTCTGGCGGCTTGCGCCTGCTGGCGTGCGGCGCTCTTGCCCTCTTGAAGTTCCAAGCCGATTTCTTTGAGTTGTTCGTCGCCCAGCACCTCGCGCGCCTGAACGAACATCTCGCCCTCTTCCTCTTCGACGTGGTGCTCAACGTTCTCCTTGAGCACCTTCATTTTCGCCGTCCACTGCTCCGTGCCGACCTGCATCTCGGCCAACTCTCTGAGCAGGAGTTTCATGACGTGATGCTCTTCGAGACCTTCAATCGTAATCTCGCGCGTTTCGGCCTCGCGCCGCAGCACCGGGTAAAGAATCGTCTCCTCGATAAGCGCGTGAATCGTCAACTCTTCGGAGAGGCGCGCAAACAGTTCTTCGCGCGTCTTGACGGCCTGCTCGCTCGTCTCTTCGAGTTTGGAAAAAATCCCCGAAACCTTCTCATGGTCGGACTTCAACAGTTCAAAAGCGTCCATCTTCAACACCTCCCGGTCTGTTTCAAAACCTTTCTTGCACGGTAACGGTACGCGTGCGCCCCCACTCCCAAGAGACAATCAATCACAGTGCCGCACGCCTGCCGGTTTAGCCAAACCCCTCCCCTTGAAGTAAACTTAAAAGACCACGACCGAACGACAGCCCAGACGCCACTTACATGAGCGAGACGAAAGAGCAGCGACAGACCGAGACGGCGACGCACGCGCGCGCGACGAACGAACGCGCCTCCGCCGCGCAACCGACCCACTACAACACGGCCAAGCCCGACCCGGCCGCGACAGTCGGGAGCCGCACTCTCAGCGACGACGACGCACGCGCCGCCGACGGCGTTAACGCGCAGCCGCCCGCAGAGTTCACGGGCGATGCACGGATAACGGCGGCGGGCGAGGCGGCGGGCGGTCTCGCGGCCGTCATGTCCAGCATGAAGCACGCGTGGCGCGAGATGGGCGCAGTGCGTAGCGTCCGCACGCTCGCGCGCCTCAACCAGAAGGACGGCTTCGACTGTCCCGGCTGCGCGTGGCCTGACCCGGACGGCGAGCGTTCGCACTTCGAGTTCTGCGAAAACGGCGCGAAGGCCGTCGCCGAAGAGGCGACGACGCGCCGCGTGACGCCCGATTTCTTTCGACGTTGGAGCGTCGCAGACCTCTCGCAGAAGTCCGACTACTGGCTCGGCAAACAGGGACGCCTCACCGAACCCGTCATCCTACGGCGCGGCGCGACGCACTACGAGCCGCTCAGTTGGGACGAAGCCTTCCGCCTCGTCGCCTCCGAACTGAATGCGCTTGCCACGCCCGACGAGGCGGCCTTCTACACGTCCGGCAGGACGAGCAACGAGGCGGCTTTCCTCTATCAACTCTTCGTCCGGCAGTTCGGCACCAACAATCTGCCCGACTGCTCGAACATGTGTCACGAGTCTTCCGGCTCGGCGCTGACGGAAACCATCGGCATCGGCAAAGGCACCGTCACGCTTGACGATTTCAAACTGGCTGAGGCCGTCTTCGTCATCGGCCAGAATCCCGGCACGAACCACCCGCGTATGCTGACGGCTTTGCAGGAGGCTAAACGACGCGGCGCACGCATCGTCCACATCAACCCTCTGCCGGAACCGGGACTCAACCGCTTCAAGCACCCGCAGGAAGTCTCCGGCATGATAGGCTCCGGGACACAACTCGCAGACCTCTTCCTGCAAGTCCGTATCAACGGCGACGTGGCGCTGTTGAAGGGCATCATGAAAGAAGTGCTCCTCGAAGAGTCGCGTCGTCCCGGCGAAGTCCTAGACCGCGACTTCATCGCAGAGCACACGTCCGGCTTCGAGGAGTTCGCGCGCTCGCTCGAAGCCGTTGACTTCGCAGAGTTGGTCGAGCAGAGCGGCATCGAGCGCGAAGGGATGCGCGCGGCGGCGCGCGTCTTTATCGAGTCGCCGCGCACCATCGTCTGCTGGGCGATGGGGTTGACGCAGCACCGCAACGCCGTCGCCAACATTCAGGAGATAATCAACCTGCTGCTATTGCGCGGGCAGATTGGCAAACCGGGCGCGGGCGCGTGCCCCGTGCGCGGCCACTCGAACGTGCAGGGCGACCGCACGATGGGCATCTGGGAGCGACCGACCGACGCCTTCCTCGACGCGCTTGCGCGTGAGTTCGACTTCGAGCCGCCGCGCCGTCACGGCCTCGACACCGTCGGGACAATCGGCGCGCTCTACGAGCGTCGCGTCAAAGTCTTCTTCGCCGTCGGCGGCAACTTTCTCTCGGCCGCGCCCGACACCGAATATACGGCCGCCGCACTCCGGCGCGCGCGGCTGACCGCGCACGTCTCGACGAAACTGAATCGCGCGCATCTCGTAACGGGCGAGCAGGCTTTGATTCTGCCGTGCCTCGGCCGCACCGAGCGCGACGTGCAGGCGACGGGCGAGCAGTTCGTCAGCGCAGAGAACTCGATGGGCGTCGTACAGGCTTCGCGCGGAAGGCTCGCGCCCGCGTCCGAACATTTGCTGAGCGAGCCTGCCATCATCGCGCGCCTCGCACGCGCCACGCTCGGCTCGCGCACCAACGTCCGTTGGGAATGGCTCATTGAAGACTACGACCGGATACGAGATTTAATCGCGCGCACCATCCCCGGCTTTGAAGACTACAACCGGCGTGTGCGCCAGCCCGCAGGCTTCTATCTGCCGAACCACGCGCGCGAACGCCGCTTCAAGACGGCGACGGGCAAGGCTCACTTCACAGTCCACGCGCTGCCGCGCCACGAACTCGCGCCCGGTCAGTTTTTGATGATGACCATCCGCAGCCACGACCAATTCAACACGACCATCTACGGCCTCGACGACCGTTACCGTGGCGTTCATGGCGAGCGTCGCGTCGTCTTCCTCAACGCCGAAGACATGCGCGCCCAAGGGTTGTCGGCCGGAGAGGTCGTTGACCTCGTGAGCCACTTCGAGGGCGAAGAGCGCATCGCGCGCCGCTTCCTCGTCGTGCCTTACCGGATACCGCGTCGCTGCGCGGCAACCTACTTTCCCGAAACGAACGTGCTCGTCCCCGTCCGCAGCACGGCCGAGCGCAGCAACACGCCGACCTCGAAGTCGGTCGTCATCTCCATCCGTCCTTCGAGCGACCCTCTGCGGTTCGATTACGACTACGCTGAGGGACGCGCGACGGAGAGGCCGGGACGTGAGGCGCGCACCGGAAGAACGCAGTTTGAGAACAACTTTCGAGAGAACGGAGGATGAAGGAGCGTGGCGCTCATTGGTGCGAACGAGTTGAAGCGGAAGATGCTGATTACGGTTGACGGCCAGCCGTTCAACGTCGTCGAGGTGTTCTTCGCCTCGCCGACGGCGCGCGGGGCGGCGACGATGGTGCGGACGCGTCTGAGAAACCTGCTCACCGGCGCTGTCCTCGAAAAGAGTTTTCGTGCGAGCGAGAAGTTCGAGGAGCCGGACGTGCAACTTGCGCCCGCCTCCTTCCTCTATGCCGACGGCGAGGGCTTTCACTTTATGGACGAGACGACCTATGAACAGTTCATGCTGACGGCCGAGAGCGTCGGCGACGACCGTGGATACTTGAAAGAGGGCACGGGGTTGCAGATTCTCAAGTACAACGGCGAGGCCGTCTCGATTCAGTTGCCGCAGTTCGTCGAACTCGTCGTGGCCTACACGGAGCCGGGCCTGAGCGGCAACACGGCGGCGGGCGGCGCATCGAAGCCCGCGCGCCTTGAGACGGGTCTGGAAGTGCGCGTCCCGCTCTTCATCAAGGAGGGCGAGGCCGTCCGCGTCAACACACAGACGGGCGAGGTCGCAGGCCGCGCTTAGAAGATTGATTAACTCATCGGCGCATTGATTCATTGATTCATCGAACACGTGAATCAATGAATCAATGAATCAGTGTTGCGGAGAAGAGCATGAGCACCCAACCGAATAAGATTATCTACTCGATGGTCGGCGTCGGGAAGAACTACGACAAGCGAGCCGTCCTCAAAGACATCTACCTCTCATACTTCTACGGCGCGAAGATTGGCGTCATCGGGTTGAACGGGTCGGGCAAGAGCAGCCTGTTGCGCATCATGGCGGGCGTCGATAAGAACTTCGTCGGCGAGGTCGTGCCGTCGCCCGGCTACACGGTCGGCTATCTCGAACAGGAGCCGCGCCTCGACGAGTCGAAGACGGTGCGCGAGATTGTCGAGCAGGGCGTGCAGGAGACGGTTGACCTCCTCAAAGAGTTCGACGAAATCAATCTCAAGTTCGGCGAAGAAATGTCGGACGAAGAGATGTCGAAGCTGCTCGAACGACAGGGCGAGGTGCAGGAGAGATTGGACGCCGTAGACGCGTGGGACTTGGACTCGCGCCTTGAGATGGCGATGGACGCGCTGCGCTGCCCGCCGCCGGAGACGCCCGTCAAAGTTCTCTCAGGCGGCGAGCGCCGCCGCGTCGCGCTCTGTCGTCTGCTGTTACAGAAACCGGACATCCTGTTGCTCGACGAGCCGACCAACCATCTCGACGCCGAATCGGTCGCATGGCTCGAACAGCACTTGCAGAAGTACGCCGGGACGGTCATCGCCGTCACGCACGACCGCTACTTTCTCGATAACGTCGCCGGTTGGATTCTCGAACTCGACCGGGGGCAGGGTATCCCGTGGAAGGGCAACTATTCTTCGTGGCTCGAACAGAAGCAGGAGCGTTTGCGGCAGGAGGAGAAGCAGGAGAGCGAGCGGCAGAAGACTCTCGAACGCGAACTCGAATGGATACGCATGGCTCCGAAGGCGCGCCACGCCAAATCCAAAGCGCGCATCAACTCTTACGAAGCACTGCTCGGACAGGAGAAGGAGCGACTCGCGCAGGAACTTGAGATTTACATCCCGCCGGGGCCGCGTCTCGGTCAGGTCGTCATCGAGGCCGACGGCGTCTCGAAGGCTTACGGCGACCGTCTGCTGGTCGAGAATCTCACGTTCAAACTTCCGCCCGGCGGCATCGTCGGCGTCATCGGCCCCAACGGCGCGGGCAAGACGACGCTCTTTCGGATGATTACGGGGCAGGAGCGGCCGGACGCGGGCGAGTTCCGCGTCGGCGAGACGGTCAAGCTGGCTTACGTTGACCAGAGCCGCGATGCGCTCGATGCGAACAAGTCCATCTGGGAGGAGATTTCCGATGGCCTCGACGTGGTGCAGTTGGGGACGCGGCAGGTCAACTCGCGCGCCTACGTCGGCCGCTTCAACTTCTCCGGCTCCGACCAGCAGAAGAAAATCGGCACGCTCTCCGGCGGCGAACGCAACCGCGTCCATCTGGCAAAGATGCTCAAGTCGGGCGCGAACGTCCTCCTGCTTGACGAGCCGACGAACGACCTCGACGTGAACACGATGCGCGCGCTCGAAGAGGCGCTCGAAAACTTCGCCGGGTGCGCCGTCGTCATCAGCCACGACCGCTGGTTTTTAGACCGCATCGCCACGCACATCCTCGCCTTCGAGGGCGAGAGCCGCGTGCAGTTCTTCGATGGCAACTATTCCGAGTATGAAGCCGACCGCCGTGCGCGTCTCGGCACGGCCGCAGACCAACCGCACCGCATCAAATACAGGCAACTGACGCGCAGCTAAACAAGGAGGACGTGCGAGATGAAAGCGACATGGAAGGGAGCCGTGCTGGCAGAGAGCGACGAGACGGTGGTCGTCGAAGGCAATCACTATTTCCCGGCCGACTCCATCCGCCGCGAATACTTCCGCGAGAGCCACACGCACACGACTTGCCCCTGGAAGGGTGAGGCCAGTTACTACGACGTGGTGGTTGAGGGCGAGGTCAACCGCGATGCTGCGTGGTTCTACCCGCAGACGAAAGAGGCGGCCAGAGAGATTGAGGGGCGCGTCGCCTTCTGGCGCGGCGTCGAGGTGGCTTGAGAAGGGGGAGCAGGAGAGACATGTCGCCGCAAACTCGCTTCGCGCGACGCCGTTGGCAGACGGCGCTCGCTCTGGTCGTCGTCTTCGCATCGGTCGTCGCGGCCGTGCCGCCGAAGGTCGAACTCAAGCGCGAGACGCGCGAGGCGCTCGCACGCATCACGGCCGATGCTCTGCGCGCACACGTCTCCTTTCTCGCCTCCGACGCGCTCGAAGGACGACGCGCCGGAGCGCGCGGCTCAGACGTTGCCGCAGAGTACATCGCCGCGCAGTTTCGTCGCGCAGGGCTTGAACCGGCGGGCGAGAACGGGAGCTATTTTCAACTCGCCACGTACACCTCGCGCGCCGCGCCCAATACGGAAATCAAGTCGCGCAACGTCGTCGGCCTCCTGCGCGGTTCAGACCCGAAACTGCGCGACACCTACGTCGTCCTGAGCGCGCACTACGACCACCTCGGCATCCGCGAGAATCTGGAAGGCGACCAAATCTTCAACGGCGCAAACGACGACGCGAGCGGGACGGCGGCGGTCGTCGAAGTCGCCGCAGCACTCTCGACGCTCAAGCGTCGGCCGCGCCGCAGCGTCCTCTTCGTCGCCTTCACGGGCGAGGAGCACGGCCTGCGCGGCTCTCGCTTCTACGCCGAGCACCCGCTGGTTCCCGTCGCGCGCACCATCGCGCAACTCAACCTTGAGCAGATTGGACGCACGGACGACACAGAGGGCGCACGCGTCGGCGCGGCGACCTTGACCGGCTTCGACTATTCGGACGTAAGCGAGATACTGACGGCGGCCGGTGCGCGCACTGGGGTTCAAATCAACAAGCATCCGACCAACAGCGATGCCTTCTTCAGTCGCAGCGACAACCGCCCGCTCGCCGATAAGGGCATCCCGGCGCACACGCTCTCGGTCGCCTACATGTTCCCCGACTATCACAAACCCGGCGACCACTGGGAGAAGATTGATTACCCGAACATGGAGAAGGTCGTCCGCACTATCGCGCTCGGCGTGCTGGCGTTGGCCGACGCCGCGCGTGAGCCGCGTTGGAACGAGTCGAATCCGAAGACGGCGCAGTACGTGAAGGCGTGGCGCGAACTCCGCGCGGGCGCAGCGCGTTGAGCTTGCATCCCCGCCGCGATTTTCGTAAGAATGAGAGCAACCGTATCTCGTCCCCAACCTGTCAGCAATTTCATCGGAGGACTATGCTTTATGCGTCAACTCAGACCGCGCCCGCTCGTCGCATTGCTTCTGGCGGCGCTTGTCGGCTTCGCCGCCGTGACGGCGCAGACCGGACGGCGCAGTAGTTTCGACCCGTCCAATCTCTGCACGGAATGTAAGGCGTGCGACGACTTCTACATGTACGCCAACGGCGGCTGGCTCGCGCGCAACGAAATCCCCGGCGCCTTCTCCACTTGGGGCACGACCAGCCCCTTGCGCGAGAAGAACATCGAGGTGCTGCACCAGATTCTCGAAGAGGCGTCGAAGAATCCGAACGCGCGCGGCAACGAACAGAAAATCGGCGCGTTCTATGCCAGTTGCATGGACGAAGCCAAAATCGAAGCAGCCGGTGTCGCACCCATCACCGAGCACATCGCCCTCATCAACAAGATGAAGACGACGAGTGACCTGCCGAAGACCGTCGGCCAGTTGCACGCGCTCGGCATCCCCGGCCTCTTCGGCTTCGGCTCTTCGCAAGACCTCAAGAACAGCACCAGCGTTATCGCCTTCGCCGGTCAAGGCGGACTGGGTCTGCCCGACCGCGACTTCTACTTCAAGGAAGATGAGAAATCGAAGCAGACGCGCGAGGCTTACACGCAGCACGTCGCCAACATGTTCAAGCTGCTCGGCGACGATGCCGACCGCGCCGCCGCCAACGCCCAGACCGTGATGCGTCTGGAGACGGAACTGGCGCGCAACTCGCAAGACCGCGTCGCCCGCCGCGACCCGCTCAACCGCTACAACAAGGTGGCGCGCGGCCAACTGAAAACGCTCACGCCGAGCTTCGACTGGGAAGCCTACTTCAAGGCGCTCGGCGCTCCGAAGTTCACCGAGATTAACATCACGCCGCCCGCCTTCTTCAGCGGCTTCGACCAACTCGTGAAGAGCACATCGGTTGACGATTGGAAGACCTACCTGCGCTGGAATCTGGTGCGCTCGGCCGCTCCGGCGCTCTCTTCAGCCTTCGTCAACGAGAATTTCAACTTCTACAGCAAGACGTTGACGGGAACGAAAGAGATGTTGCCGCGCTGGCGTCGCTGCGTGAACTCGACCGACCAGACCTTAGGCGAGGCGCTCGGCGAAGTTTACGTCCGCCGTGCCTTCCCGCCCGAAGCGAAGGCGCGGATGAAGGAACTCGTCAACAACCTCGTCGCCGCTTTGCGCGAAGACATCACGACGCTCGAATGGATGAGCGAGCCGACGCGCAAGGCCGCCATCGCCAAGCTCGAAGCCTTCGGCGTCAAAATCGGTTACCCGGACAAGTGGCGCGACTACTCGAAACTCAAAATCGACCGCGACTCTTTCACCGCCAACCTGATACGCGCCAACCGCTTCGAGCGCCAGCGCGACCTGCGGAAAATCGGCAACGCCGTTGACCGTACCGAGTGGGGCATGACGCCTCCGACCGTCAACGCCTACCACAGCCCGCAGCGCGCCGAAATCGTCTTCCCGGCAGGCATCCTGCAACCGCCTTACTTCGACCTCTCGGCCGACGATGCGATGAACTACGGAGCCATCGGCGGCGTCATCGGCCACGAGATGACGCACGCCTTCGACGACCAGGGGCGCAAGTTCGACCTGCGCGGTAACCTGACAGATTGGTGGACGGAGCAGGACGCGAAGAACTACACGGCGCGCGCCACGTGCGTCGAGGAACAGTTCTCCGGCTTCCGCGTCGAGGAAGTGGGCTTGAATCAGAACGGCAAGCTCGTGCTCGGAGAGTCCATCGCAGACCTCGGCGGGTTGAAGATTGCGTGGCTCGCTTTCCAGAAGTCGCTCGAAGGCAAACCGCGTCCGGCTAACATCGACGGCTTCACGCCGGAGCAGCGTTTCTTTCTCGGTTGGGCGCAGGTCTGGGGGCGCAAGCAGACGCCCGAAGCGATGCGTCAGCAGATACTGACCGACCCGCACCCCTTAGGCCGCTTCCGCGTCAACGGCCCGCTCTCCAACATGCCGCAGTTCGCCGAAGCCTTCGGCTGCAAGATGGGCGACCCGATGGTCAGGCCGGTCGATAAGCGTTGTCAGGTCTGGTAACGGACGGACAAATTCCAACTGACAATTCGAGAGGCGGGCGACAGTCGAGTTGCCCGCCTCTAAACATTTGTTAGCGTGGCAGAGGCAGAGACACACGAAGACTGTGCGCCGGACTTCGGGAGGCCGTCGGTCGCAGGTGGTCGGGGAGACCGTATTGTCGGGGTGGACTGTAGCTTCTGGCCGCGCGTGCCGGATTCAGTGACCGGCGGCGGCTCCAACGGCGCGCGTGCGCGCAGGGCGGCGTTCGTGCCGTGCGCAGGCTCGCGCCAGCGCCTGCTCGACGCGCGGCGAGACGTTGCACTCTGGCTGACGGCAGACGGCGGCCAACTCGGAGATGACAAGGTAGCGCGCACGTTCGAGCATCCGCTGTTCGCGGAACGAAAGCGGCTTGAGGTGGCTCAGATACGTCAGGTTCTTCAGTACGTCCGCGACTTCAAAGATGTCGCCCGTCCGCATCTTCTCGGAGAACTCCTTGAAGCGGTCTTTCCAATCGTTGGCCGGAGCAGTGAAGTCGTCGGCCAGATTCTTCAAAAGCATTTCACACTCGCCCGACGAGATGGGTGAGCGCAATCCGACTTCTAAAGCGTTGGCGACCGGGACGAGGACGACTGAGTTGGTAGCTGCGAGGCGAAGAGTGTAGAAAGGAAGGGATGTTGTTCCAATCTGTTTCTGTTCTATCTGTTCGATGGTTCCGATGCCGTGATTGGGGTACACGACTTTCTGGCCGACTTTGAAGCCCACCACACACCTCCTGTGATTACAAAAAACAGTCTGCGCCTAACCGGGGGAACGAGGACGGTTTGAAATCCTCGCTTAGTTTGCGACGCAGGGCGTCGGTTCGCTGAATTCTCACAAAAGTGTAACAAGCGCCGGAGCGGAGCGTCAAGCATCTTGTCCGCCGGGAAAGCGTGGAAATTCCGGGTGGTGAAACGCGAATCCGGGTGATTTCGAACGAAGTGCGAACGGGTGTTTGCCGAAGCCTTCAACGAGACGTGTGCGAAGCGGGCGTCGCGGCAGCGAGCGTCGTCGCCTTCCAACCGTAGATGGCCGCGAGCGCAGAGATTCTCTGCAAGCGGTCTTTCAGACTTTGCGCTGCCTGTCGCACGTTGGTTTCATCGCGCGCGGCGAGCAGGTGGAAGACATGCGTATTAAAGCCCGCGTTCCCGTTTTCCGTGTTGACGCCTGCGCGATTGGCCTCCTCGACCAACTCGCCGAGTATCTCAAGGGCGAGCGCGTTGTTGACGGGCGCGACCTCCGTCGCCAACTCGCTCAGCACGCGCGGCAGCTTCGACGAACGGTCGATGAGCGGGCCGACCATCGAGGCCAGTTCCGCCGGGACGTAAGGCTCGTCCGGCGACAACTCGCCGCGCTTGAGACGCCTCACGACCTCGCTCACGAGCACGGACGCCGAAGCAGCATCTTTGTCTTTCACCATCCGCCGGATGATTCGCGGATACGCGTTGAGGATGGCCTGCGGCGTCATCAGTTGACGCGCGAGACGCTCGGCCCCGGCAGTGTCTCCGCGCTCGGCCAGATGCAGGGCCTCACGCGTGTTCAGGTTTTCCGTCAGACGCCGCTTCGTCGCACCTTCTTTCATCAGGTCGAGCAGCTTGCGCGCCTCTGCGAAATCCTGATAACCGAGCGCGCTGCGGAAGGCGTTCTCAAGGTCTATCGCGTCCTTCGTCTGGCGCGCCAGCTTCGTCTTCTCCTCGTAGCTCTTGCGCCCGCTCTCCTCCCACGTCTCGGTCAGAGACTTCGGAGCAGGCGCGCCCTCGACGCGCGTCGTGCGTTCGAGATTGAGAAACTGCCCGGCCAACTCCGGCGCATACAGGTTGATATAAGGCCACTGATAGATGACCTGTGCGCGTATGAACTGGCGCGCCGCGCCCGGCTTGAGTTGCTCCATCGCCGTCGCCGTGTTGAGCAGGAACAAGTAGTAGGCGCGATAGGTGGCGGGCGAGGCCGTGCCGATATTGCGCGGGCGGTCGCCGTCGAAGAAAGTTTCGGAGCGCAACATCTGCGTCAGAGCAAAGTTGACGCGCGTGAGGCTCGAAGGGTGTTGGACGAAGACGGAGACGGGCAGCGCGCGCAGGCGCTCGATGTATTGGAGGATGAGACGGTCGGCCGCCGCGCGGTCGCGTTCGCCGACGGCGCGGACGCTGAGGGCGGGCGAGATGACTGTCGGCTCGGCCTCGACGGCGCGCAGGATGTAGTCGGCAGCCGACTCCAAATCGCCCGCGTCGGCCGCCCGCTGGCCGAGCGACGAGAGAAGTTCGTTCTCTTCGAGCTTACCCATCTCGCGCGCGAGCGCGGCCGAGAGCTCTTCGGCGAAGGCGCGGTCGCGGTTGGCAATGTCGAAGACGCGCCGACGGATGGAGCCGCGAGCCATGCTGCTGGCCGTCGGCGGCGTCAGGCCAGCGCCGACCTCTCTCTGCCGCGCACGCTTGCGCTCCTCCTCCGCAGGCAGCAGCAACTCTATCGCCTCGCGCAGAAGTCTGCGCGCCCACTCGCCGTCGAGCGTCCACGCCGCATCGGCGATTGAAGCTTTCGCGGAGGCGCGTGCGAGGGGATTGTCGAGCTTGGCGGCTTCGGCTTCGAGCGCCTGCAAATCGCCGACGAGGGCGAGACGCACAAGCGACGCTTCCGCGCCCGCCTCCGCAGGCTTCTGTGAGTTTTCTGTCTGCGCGCGCACGGACGGCGCGAGGAGTGCCAGTGTCAGGATGGCTAAGAGCGTATAACGCATGGTGCGCGGATGATACCCCCTAAAAGTCTGAAGTCTGAAGTCTAATGTCACAACGTCGCACCCCTTACACGCCGGAGCGGAACTTCAGATTCAGATTTCACACACTCGACTTCAGACCTCCTCTCTGACGGGCAACTCGATGGTGAAGGTCGAGCCATGACCGGGTGTGGAGCGGACGTTGGCCTCGCCGCCGTGCGCGCGTGCGAGGTGTTTGACGATGGCGAGGCCGAGTCCTGTGCCGCCGAGAGCGCGCGAGCGTGCACGGTCAACGCGATAGAAACGCTCGAAGATGCGCGCCAGATGTTCCGGCGCGATGCCTTCGCCCGCGTCCGTCACGGAGATGCGGTCGCGTCCTGCCGTGCGTTCATGCGAGACGGTGACGCAGCTTCGCTCTGCGCTGAACTTGACTGCGTTGTCGATGAGGTTCGTCAACATCTGTTCGAGGCGGCGCGGGTCTGCGTGGACAATCGTCTCGGCGGGCACAAGGTTGCACAACTCGACCCCGCGCTCGGAGGCTCGCGCCGCCAGCGCCGTCGCGCAATCGCCGACGAGCGTCGAGAGACGCACGGGCGCAAGCTCGACGGCGACCGTGCCGGTCTCGATGGCTGAAAGTTCGAGGATGTCGTTAATCAGGTTGTGCATCCGCTCGGCGTTGCGGCGAATCACGGCGAGGAAGCGACGATTGTTCTCCGGCTCGTCAACTGCTCCTTCTTCGAGCGTTTCGACGAAGGTGAGAATGGCCGTCAGAGGCGTCCGCAGTTCATGCGAGACGTTTGATAAGAACTCCTGTCGGACGTGTTCGAGCCGTTCGAGCCGCGTGATGTCGAAGAAGACGCCGACTGCGCCGCGCGCCGTCTCGCCCGCCGTCTTCGGCGCTTGTCCAAGCGGCGCAACGTGGAGGTCGAAGACGCGACGCTCGGCCTCCGGCGTCTCAATCTTGACCTCTGTGCGTTCGCCGCGCGCGACAGCCGCCGCAAACGCGGAGTAGACGGCCGGGTTGCGCGTCAACTCGCTCAGACGACGCGGCATGAAAGGCTCTGTGCTCGCGCCGAAGAGGTCGCGCGCCGCGTTGTTCGACGCGATAACTCGCATCCCTCCGTCAACCACCAGCACGCCTTCGCGCATGCTGTCCATCGTCGCTTCGAGCAGAGCAGCCGCAGGCACGTCGCCCGACTCGACGGCCGTCGCCACCGTCAGACCGAGCGCCTCGATGTCCGGCCCCGTCGCCCGCACGGGACGAACGCCTGCGCGTGCCGAGAGGGCTTCGCTGGCGCTCCTGCGACGCGCGCCCGCAGAGGCCAGCGCGCAGAGCGCATAACCGGCGCACGCGCCTCCGAGCGTCGCCCATGCGGCCGCCGCGTGCGAAGCAAAGAGCAGCACGCAGGCCGCGATGAGAGCCACGCCGAGCGCGACCGCCAGCCATGTTCGGAGGTTCATAAAGACTGTCGAGAAAACTCGTCGGCGCTCGACACACGCGCGCGTGTCGCTACTCGGCCGCGTCCGTCCGCTTCTCTGCGCAGCCGACGAAGCGATAGCCGACGCCGACGACCGTCTCAATCGAATCGCCGCACGCGCCGAGCTTCTGTCTGAGGCGTCGGATGTGTACGTCGAGCGTGCGCGAGTCGCCGTAATACTGATAGCCCCAGACGTTATCGAGCAACTGCTGGCGCGTGGCGACGCGGCCTGCGCCGCGCACGAGCACGGCCAGCAGCGAGAACTCCTTGCGCGTCAGTTTCACCGGCTCGCCGTCGCAGACGACGCGCATCTCGTCGTAGTCGATAGAGAGGCGCGCATCTTCATAACGCGCGGCGGCCGATTCGTCTGCACGTCTGAGGACGGCGCGGACGCGCGCCAGCATCTCGCGCACGGAGAAGGGCTTCGAGATGTAGTCGTCCGCGCCGAGGTCTAATCCGGCGACGCGGTCGGCCTCGGAAGCTTTGGCCGTGAGCATGATGATGGGCGTGCGGCGCGTCGTCGGCTCGCGGCGGAGGCGACGGCACAACTCCGTGCCCGACATGCCGGGCAGCATCAGGTCGAGCACGACGAGCGCGGGCGGGTTCTTCGCGTCGAGCGCCAGTTGCAACCCCTCCTCGCCCGTCAACGCCACGCGCGTCTCCAACCCCTCGCGCTCAAGGTTATAGCGCAACCCCTCGGCGATGTCCGGGTCGTCTTCGACAATGAGCACAGGTTTAGACATAAGACAAGTGATAGGTGATAGGTGATAGGTGATGGGTGATGGATGATGGGTGATAAGAGAAAGCCTGTTTCTTATCCTCTCACCCAACACTTATCACCCATCACTCATTTCTTATCACAGGTTAGTTGCTGTGCTTGATGACGGCGGCCTCGGCCATGTAGACCGTCAACTCGCAGATGTCGGTGACGTAGTCGCCGATGCGTTCGAGGTGTTTGGCGACGAGGAGCAGGCGCGCGGCGCGCGTGGCCGTCGAAGGGTCGCCGACCATCAGGTCAATGAGGTCGCGGAAGACGGCGGCGTAGAGGGCATCTATCTCCTCGTCGCGTCCGATGAGCGAGCGTGCACGTGCGGCGTCGCCGGAAGTGAAGGCATCGAGCGCGGCTCTCAGTAAGACGGAGGCCGTCTCGGCCATGCTCGGCAGACCGGCGAAGATGCGCGACAGTTGCGGCTCGTCGTTGAGGTCGAGGGCGGCGCGCGCGATGTTGCAGGCGTGGTCTGCGATGCGCTCAAGCAGCGGCGTCATCTTGGCGACGGCGACGACGAAGCGGAGGTCGCGCGCGGCGGGCTGACGCAGGGCGAGGATGTCGATGCAGAGACGGTCAATCTCGACTTCGAGACGGTCAATCTGGTCGTCGCCGTCGAGCACGGCGCGCGCCGCCGCGCTGTCGCGCTCGGCAAGCGCACGCGTCGCCTTGCGCACGGCCGTCTCGGCCTCGCCGCCCAACAGCAGCACGCGGTCGCGCAAAATATTCAACTCCTGGTCGAGCCGTCTGTGTGATTCCATAGCTTTGAATGGGTGATGGGTGATAAGTGATAGGTGATGGGTGATGGGTGATGGGTGATAGAACAAAAGCGTTTCTCTTATCACCTATCACCCATCACCCATCACTTCCTTCCTATCACCTATCACCCATCACTTATCACTTCCTTCTCATCACCTATCACCTTCTAGTCTCATCCGAAGCGGCCGGTGATGTAGTCCTCTGTGAGTTTCTCGTCGGGGGCGGTAAACATCTTCTCGGTGGCGTTGACTTCGACGAGTTTGCCGAGCCAGAAGAAGGCCGTGCGGTCGGAGACGCGTGCGGCCTGCTGCATGTTGTGCGTGACGATGACGATGGTGTACTGCCGTTTGAGTTCGACTATCAGCTCTTCAATCTTCTGCGTCGCAATGGGGTCTAAGGCCGACGCCGGTTCGTCCATCAGGAGCACTTCGGGGCGCACGGCCAGCGCGCGCGCAATGCAGAGACGCTGCTGCTGCCCACCGGAGAGCCGGAGCGCGGAACTCTTGAGACGGTCTTTGACCTCAGACCACAGCGCCGCGTCCTTCAAAGCCTGTTCGACTCTCGCTGCCAACTCGTCCTTCGTCGCAGTCATGCGGTTGATGCGCAGGCCGTAGGCGACGTTATCGAAGAGGGACTTCGGGAACGGGTTCGACTTTTGAAAGACCATCCCGACGCGTCGGCGCAAGGCGACCACATCCGTCCCTGACGCATAGATGTCCTCGCCGTCGAGCAAGACCTGACCTTCGGCGCGCGCGCCCGGAATGGTGTCGTTCATCCGGTTGAGCGTGCGCAGGAAGGTGGACTTGCCGCAGCCGGAAGGCCCAATCAGCGCCGTCACCTCGCGCTCGCGGATGTCGAGCGTGATGTCGTGCAGCGCGCGCACGCGCCCGTAGAAAAAGTTAAGCCCGCGCACGCCAATCTTCGACGGCGCGCCCTCAATCGCGGCGCTCCCCCTTGAAGTGACGGCAGGCATCGGTGCTGTGGTCGGCGTGGACATAATTATGAGAACAGTGATGGGTGATAGGTGATGGGTGATAGGAGAAGACCTATCCTTTCCTCTCGCCCATCGTCATCACTCATTTCTTATCACCTATCACTTATCACCTATCACCTATCACTTACAGCCTCCTCCGCGTTAGGAACCTGACGCCGAGATTGACGAGGAGGATGAGCGTCATCAGGACGAGAGTGGCAGCCCACGCGCGGGCGTGCCATTCATCGTAGGGCGAGACGGCGTAGTTGTAAATCTGCACGGTCAGGCTCGCAACGGGTTGGAAGAGGTCGTGGCTGAAGTGGTTGTAGTTGAGCGCCGTGAACAGGAGCGGCGCGGTTTCGCCGGAGACGCGGGCGACGGCCAGCATCGCACCCGTCGCAATGCCGGGCGCGGCCGCCGGGAGCACGACGCCCGTCGTCACACGCCACTGCGGTGCGCCGAGCGCCAGCGCCCCTTCGCGCAAACTCGTCGGAACCAATCGCACCATCTCCTCGGTCGTGCGCGCGACGACCGGCAGCATGATGATGGAGAGCGCCGCGCCGCCCGCGAGCGCCGAGAACTGTTGCATCGGCAGCACCAGAATCGTGTAGACGAAGACGCCGACGACGATGGAAGGCACACCCGTCAGCGTGTCCGCGACGAAGCGGACGAGGCCGCCGAACTTGTTCGCGCCGAACTCTGCCAGATAGACGCCGGTGGCGATGCCGATGGGCAGACCGACGAGCGAAGCGAGCGACAGCATCAGCAGCGTCCCCGTGATGGCGTGGCCGATGCCGCCACCCTCGCCCACAGGCTTTGCCGCTTCGACGAGGAATTGCAGGTTGAGCGAGCCTAAGCCGCGCCACGCGATGTAGCCGAGAATGAGCGAGAGCACGCCCACGACCGCCACCGCGCAAGCGGCTGTCAGAGTCGTCATCAGCGCGCTTATCAGGCGTCTGCGTCGCGCGCCGCCCGTCGCCTGCGTCTCGTCTTGGAGTCTCTCCGCTTTCACCTTCGCTCCTGTTGCCTTGTTACCTCGCGCGCGTAGCGCTCCAGACGAGCAGACGCGCCGCGCCGTTGATGACGAAGGTGACGAGAAAGAGTATCAGACCGAGTTGGACGAGCGCGCTCAGGAACAGTTCATCGCTCGCTTCCGTGAACTCGTTGGCGATGACGGAGGCGATGGTGTAGGACGGCTCGAAGAGCGACGCGGAGATTTGCGCGCGGTTGCCGATAACCATCGTCACGGCCATCGTCTCGCCGACAGCGCGCCCCAGTCCGAGGATGATTGCGCCCGCGATGCCGGGGCCGCCGTTCGAGAGGACGGCGCGCGTCGTCTCCCAACGCGTCGCGCCGAGCGCCAGCGCCGCCTCCCGTTGCGAGTCAGGCACGGCCGCCAGCACGTCGCGGACGACGGCCGTGATAATCGGCGTAATCATGATGGCGAGTATCACTCCGGCCGTGAACAGAGAGACGCCCGAAATTGTGCCCTGAAAAATCGGCAGCCATCCGCCATAGCGTTGCAGAGGCGGCTCGACGTAATCACGGAGAAACGGCGCAAGCACGAAGATGCCCCACAGCCCGTAGACGACCGAAGGAATGGCCGCCAGCAACTCGACGAGAAACGTCACCGGGCGCGCGAGACGGCGCGGAGCCTGCTCGACGAGAAAGACGGCGACGCCGAGCGAGACCGGAACGCTGACGACGAGCGCGAGCAGCGCGGAGACGACCGTGCCGTAGATGAAGGGCAGCGCGCCGAAGCGTCCCTGAAGCGGATGCCAATCGCTGCTCACGAGAAAGCCGAAGCCGAAGCGGCGCATCGACTCGGCCGACCCGGCGGCCGTCGCCGCCAGCATCGAGAAGACGATGACGAGCGGCACGAGCGCGCAGCAGAAGAGCGCGACGCGAAAGAGCGCATCGCCGCGATTGCCCGTCGGCGCAAGCGTCCGACGCCAGCGACGCACGAGCGCACGCGCGCCGTAGGTGGACGCGGGCGTGGCCGTCGCTGGTTGTGCGTTGCTCATCAACTAAAAAAGGCGAAAGGCAACAATGAAGACGCGCTGCTAACTCACGTCTTCGGCCTCTGACCTGTGAACTTTCACTGCGCCGCGCGCAGAGGCTTACCGCCCGACGTTATCGAGTTGAGTTTCTCTTCGGCGCGACGGACGATGTCTGCCGGGAGCGGCGCGTAAGGGTAGAGCGGGTCTTTCGTCACGGCCTGTCCGTCGTGCAGCGCCCACCACAGAAAATCGACGAGCGCACGACCACGCGCCGCATCCTTCTGCTCTTTGTAGACGAGGACGTAGGTGTAACTCGATATCGGATAAGCGGACGCACCGGCCGGGTCTGTGATGGAGACGCGCAAGTCCGGCGGCGTCGTGGCGACTGCTTCCGAAGCAGCCGCCGTCACGGTGTCGAGCGTCGGTTTGACGTACTCGCCCGCACGGTTCTTGATGGCGGCGACGGGCATCTTCTGTTGTGCGGCGTAGGCCAGTTCGACGTAGCCGATGGTGTGCGGGTTCTGCTTGACGGAGGCCGTCACGCCCTCGTTGCCCTTAGCGCGCTGCCCGACAGGCCAGTTCGGCTGCTTGCCGGTG
>DASZCR010000007.1:0-36715 GCA_035942915.1 Pyrinomonadaceae bacterium
GCCGTGAAGTAGATGATGGTTCCGTCCTGCGTCTGGTTGGTGAAGCCTGTAGACTCGACGAAGAAGCCGAGTTTGGTGGCGTAGTTCCAGTCGGCGCGCGTGCCGGTGATGCGCTGCGCCTCGCCCTGGTCAAAGACGACGTTGCCTTCGGCGAGCACGCGGTTGGTGGCCTCGTAGACCGTCACCTTGTCGGCCTGCAAGCGATAGATGCCGATGCGCACGTCCACGTCGCCCTCGTAGGTGGCGACGCGTGCGTCTTCAGGCCCGCTGAAAACCTGCGTGCGGGCGCGCACGTCAACGCGGTCGGTCGGTTGCTGCCCGGCCGGTGTGGCGTCGTCGCCGGGTTGCGGCGTCTGTGCCGGGCGACGCGAGCGGACGACGGGAGGGTCGGTCGAGAGCGGGTTGACGTTGGGCGTGTCGGTAATCGGGTTCGTCACCTTGCGGTCGACGGGATTGGTCTGTTGCGCGCGTGCGGGTGCGTGCGCGAGCGAGAGCAGCAGGAGCAGCAACGGCGCGCACAAAAATACGGCGCGGACGAAGGCGGCAGCGTCGGTCTGCACCGTGCGGGGGGCGAGGGATGAAAACTTCACGTGTAAAGGCAGAACCCGTAGACCTCCGAAGGACGTAAAACGCGACGGGCGGCCGTTGCTGGCCGATTTCGGGAACGGGCGATGCTAACACGCGGCCGCAACCACCGACAAGCGCGCCCGATTCCAGTCTCAGAATTTGATGGAGTGCCGAGCAGGCGCGGAGCGAGCGTGAAGCGGTTTATTTCTTGAGGCGTGGTTAGCTACCCCGTTAACTGTCTCACGAATCTGAGCAAGACTCCCACGTCTTCCGGTTTCTTCAAAAACACATCAACGCCCGCAAGGTAGGCTTCCCTCTGCGCGTCGCTCGCCGAGAGCATAATGATAGGGATGCTCTTACGATGTGGCAGGCGGCGGATATAACTCACCAACTCAAGGCCGTCGACGTGCGGCAAATTGTTGTCCACGATGAATAAATAATAGTGGTCTTCGCTCGCTATCTTCCGCAAAGCTACTGCCCCGTCAGCGCACAGCACGACCCTTCATCCTTCCGACTCTAAAGTCTCTTTGACGGCATGAGCTACTACCTGATGGTCTTCGGCATAGAGGATGGTGTGAGGCATCGTCTGTGCTATCCTTGCGGGCGTTTTAGTCTTTGAAAATACAGGGCAACGGTCGGATGCGTAGCTCCTCAACCTCAAACTGATGAGCATCGCCGTTGGAGATGAAAGGCTCATTCTCACGGCGAATCAGTTGAGCAGCTACATTTTATTGGCAATTGCCAATAATAGCAAGCCATCATCACGTCCCTGCCCATCGGGAGGCAATTCCTGATGGGCACATACCCGCGTCTGAAGCAGGAACGCCTTCCCGAAAAGCTGCGTGCGATTCGAGAGGCGTTCGGCATCTCTCAGTCTGAGATGCTCAGGCGTTTAGGGGCGGAAGACTTGATTGAGTACAACCGGATTTCGGAATTTGAGACCGGCAGGCGAGAACCGCCCCTGCTGATTATCCTGCTCTACGCGCGGCTGGCGAACGTTTGGATGGACGTACTTGTTGACGACGAGTTAGACCTGCCGGACAAACTGCCGCGCGCAAAGAAGCACGAGGGCGTGCGGCGTCGGTCGTAGTCGTCAAGAACTGCTGCGTCATCTCATCGTCTCTGGCGGGGGAGACCATATCTTGACCATCCTCTAGGGTGAAACTATGCTTGGTCGATGAAGGTGCGCGATGTGCTGAGATTGCTTTAAGATGACGGCTGGTATATTGGTGAGGACAAAAGGTAGTCATCGGCAATTTAAGCATCCGAGCAAACCGGGCACGGTAACAGTCTCAGGAAAGTTGAGCATTGACATACCGCCCGGAACGCTCAACAGCATCTTGAAACAGGCAGGCTTAAAATAGCCGCGAGGGACGAGAATCATGAGATATGTCGTGATTATCGAAGAAGGTGAAAGTAGCTTCGGGGCGCATGTGCCGGACTTGCCGGGATGTGTTGCCGTCGCGGAGACAAGGGAAGAGGTCTTGGAGCTAATCCAAGAGGCTATCGAATTTCACTTGCGTGGAATGCGCGAGGATGGATTACCGATTCCAGAGCCGAGCAGCTACGTTGAATACGTCGAGGTGGCTGCATAAAAGAATCAGTTATCATTCAGCGAGTCAGGTACAGCCATTCTGAATTCAGCTTTAGCGCGATAGCTCGTGGACGCGCTGCACGAGGCCGCTCCCACCTGTTCCAACCTCACCATCAGACACAGCCGACCAAGCACTGTTATCATCCCACTTGATGGAAGAACGAACGGAGGAGAGGCTGCGGCTGATGTTCGTCGCGGGCGAGGACTCAGGCGACGCGCACGCGGCGGCTCTCGTCCGCGCACTGCGAGAGCGTGCGCCCGCGACGCACTTCGAGTTGTTCGGCGCGGCCGGGATAAAGATGCGCGAGGCTGGTGTCGAGCCGACGGTGCGCGAAGACGACCTCGCCATCATGGGCATCGTCGAAGTGGCGCGCGCGCTGCCGCGTTTCCTCTCGGCCTACAGAGACCTCAAACGCGCCGCACAGGAGAGACAACCCGACGCCGCCATCCTCGTCGATTGGCCTGACTTCAACCTCCCGCTCGCGCGTGCGCTCAAGCGACGCGGCACGCGCATCATCTATTACATCAGCCCGCAACTCTGGGCGTGGCGCGCACGACGCGTCCGGCGCGTCCGGCGCGACGTAGACTTGCTGCTCGCCATCCTGCCTTTCGAGCCTGCGTGGTACGAGGCGCGCGGCGTCCGTCACGTGGAGTTCGTCGGCCACCCGCTTGTCGGAGAGGTGCGCCCACGCTGGACGCGTGTAGAGTTCTGCGCGCGTCACCGGCTCGACCCGACGCGTCCGGTCGTCGCGCTGCTGCCGGGCAGTCGTCGCAAAGAGTTCGAGCGGATACTGCCGCCGATGCTCGACGCCGCGCGTCAACTCGCGCGCACGCACGCGGGCGCGCAGTTCGTCCTCGCGCTCGGCGCGAACCGCACGGCCGAAGAGGCCGAACGCCTCATCGCCGCGTCCGAACCCGCAGCCTCTTCCCTGCTGCGCGAGCGTCTGCGCCTCGTCCGACACGAGACGCGCGAAGCACTGGCGGCGGCCGATGCAGCGGCCGTCGCATCTGGAACGGCCACGCTCGAAGCGGCACTGACCTCGACGCCGATGGTCGTCGTCTACAAAGAGTCTGCGATTAACTGGCACGTCCTCGGCAGTCTCATCAACGTCGAGCACTACGGCCTCGTCAACCTCATCGCGGGCGCACGCCTCGCCACCGAACTGATGCAGAACGAACTGACGGGCAAGCGTCTGGCCGCCGAACTCGGCGCGCTCTTAGACGCCGAACAGAACGCGCGCGTCCGCGCACGCCTGCGCGAAGCGACGGCGCGGCTCGGCGCGGGCGGCGCATCACTTCGCGCGGCCGACGCAGTCCTTCGCGCCGTCCGCGCATGGAAACAGGAACAGCCTCAAAGCTGAAGTCAAAATCTTTCGCGCCTCCCGCGTGAAACTATTTCTCACACGGGAGGCGCGAAAGAGAGCAGTTGGTCTGTCTGCTTATTCCGGCTCTCGACTCTCGACTGTCGATTGACGACTTGAGAGCAGTTCTTTCAACTGGCGTCGGAGTTCTTCAATCTCTGCGCGCATCTGCGGCAGGCGGCCGAAGTGCGCGTTGAGCCGCTTGTATTCGTCGAGCGGTCGCACGGGCACGCCCCACATGACCGTCCCCGCACGGACAATTTTGCCGGGCAAGACCCCTGCCTTCGACCCGATTATCGCACCGCGCTCGACGCGCGCGTGGTCGCCGAAGCCGACCTGCCCGCCGATGACGGCGTCCGACTCGATGACCGTGCTTCCCGAAATTCCCGTCTGCGAAGCAATCACGACGTGCTCGCCTATCGTTACGTTGTGCGCTATCTGCACGAGGTTATCAATCTTCGTCCCGCGCCCGATGCGCGTCTCGCCGAGAGCGCCCCGGTCGATGCACGTCTGCGCGCCAATCTCCACGTCGTCCTCGATGATGACCCTGCCCAACTGCGGAAACTTCCTGTAGCCCTGCTCGCCTTCGCGCACGTAGCCGAAGCCGTCCGCGCCGACGACGACGCCCGCATGCAGAATCACACGGTCGCCAATCCACGCGCCCTCGTAGAGCACGACGCGCGGATGCAGCACGCAATCAGCGCCGACGCGCGCAGACGCGCCGACCACCGTGCCCGCGTGCAACTGTGTGCGCGCTCCGACCTGCGCGCCGTCTTCGATAACGACGAACGCGCCGATAGAAGCGCTCTCATCAACCTGCGCGCTCTCAGAGACCTGTGCCGTCGGATGCCGCCCGCTCTCGCGTCGCACGGGCGCGTGCAAGACCTCCGCAATCAGCGCGAAGGCCAGCTTCGGCCGCTCGGCTTCGATGGCCGCACGCAAGCCTTCGGTCTCCGCCCCGCGCGGCACAATCACACACGAAGCCTCGCTGGCGCCCGCCTCTTCGAGAAACTTCGCCTCCTCGACGAAGACGACCGCACCGGGACGCGCGCTCTCAAGACTGGCGACGCGCTCGACCTCCTCTGTGCCGTCGCCCGCCACGACGCGCCCGCCGACGAGCGCCGCCAACTCCGCCACAGTTTTGCGATTCGTCCGGGTGTTCATCACAGATTTTGCGTGGCCGTCTCCGCGAAGCTTTCGCCGTCTTCCCTCTCCGCACGCGTGACGCCGCGACGCGACGCGCGGATGAAGGCTGCGAGATGACGGACGTGCTCGTCGTCGTCCGTCTCTAGCTGTGCGAGGGCTTCGGCGAGCGGGAGCCTTGAGCGAAAGAGGAGTTGATAGGCGCGGCGCAGCGCGCGGCGCGACTCCTGCGAGAAGCCTGCGCGGCGCAAGCCCACCGTGTTGAGACCGCGCACGAAGGGCGGATTGCCGTCGGTCGTAAAGTAGGGCAGCACGTCCTGCACGATTTTGGATTTGCCGCCGACCATCGCGTAACGCCCCAGACGCGTGAACTGATGACAGCCGACGTTTGACGAGAGAAAGACGTGGTCTTCGACCGTGATGTGTCCGGCCAGCGCAGCGCCGTTGGCGAACGTATTATCGTCGCCCACCTCGCAGTTGTGCGCGACGTGGACGCCGACCATCATGAAGTTGCGGCTGCCGACGCGCGTCACACCGCCCTCGCCCGTCGCGCGATGGATGGTCACGTACTCGCGCAGGATGTTGTCGTCTTCGATGACGAGGCGGCTCGTCTCGCCTTTAAACTTCACGTCCTGCGGCTCGCCGCCGAGCGTCGCGTGCTCGAAGACGCGGTTGCGCGCGCCGAGCGTCGTGAAGCGTTTCAGACAGGCGTGCGCGCCGATTTCCGTCTCCGCGCCAATCTGCACGTCTTCCTCGATGATGGCGTAAGCGCCGACGCGCACGCCCGGCGCGAGTTCGGCGCGCGGGCTGATGACGGCTGTCGGATGAATTTCCATAAAAGGCTGTTTGCGCGCACGCGGCGCGGCCGGATGGTACAACCACAATCGCCCCGCTCGCAAACCGTCTGCGGCGGGCGCGGGGGCGGCAACCCGCGCGCCGCGTAGGCCATCTATCCTCTCTCGCCGTGGCCGAAAGCAACGGCGTGCGCGGCTGTAATTGCTTGTCTTAACAGAGAGATGCGGTTATTATGTCGCGTTCGCGGAAGGATTCCCGCCGCAGCCGCGCCGACCCCGGCGCTTCCTGCGGGGAAGTGATTCGGCGAGTTCCCTCGAAGCTTAAGGAGAGTCAAAGTCTTGTTCAGCGATCAATTCCGCCGAGGCGAATCGGAGCGGCCGAGGTTCAGCGGCGTCCGTAGCTCGAAGCTCATCTCAAACCTGTCGGGCGCGGCCTGGAAGGCTTTTCAGTCGATTAACCGACGCCTGCCCGAAGGCGAGGCGATTCGTCCGAAGTGGGCTCCGGGGCCGCTCCTGAAATCCTACGAGCGCACCGCGCCCCCGCTCGGCTTCCCGCGCGAAACAGACTCTTTGTGCCCGCGCTGCGTCAAGGAGGTGCGCGAAAGCGTCATCTCCGGCGAGACTCCGCTCGAAACCCTGATGAACGAACATCCGGGCGAGATTAAGGCGCAGATTATCGAAGAGAACGGGCAGGTCTTCATGGTCAAGACGTGTCCGCGTCACGGAGAGTTCCGCGACGTGATGGCGACGAACGCGCGTTTTCTCGAACGCGTCGAGTCGCTCTTCTACGGGCGCGACTTCCGCGCCGCCGAAGACTCGCACGTCCATCGTCACGGCACGTCGAACATCAAGTTCGGGCGCGGCGCAGTGCTCACCGTCGATTTGACGAACCGCTGCAACATGATGTGCAACCCGTGCTTCATGGATGCCAATCAGGTCGGCTACGTCCATGAACCGACGTTTGAAGATACGAAGGCCATCCTTGACCGCGCCGTCTCCTTCAAGCCGCGACGCCAAATCATCATCCTCTTCTCCGGCGGCGAGCCGACGCTCTCGCCCTACTTCCTCGACGCCGTCGCCTACGCCAAGAAGGTCGGCTTCTACCGGATACTGGCGGCGACCAACGGCATTCGCTACGCCGAAGATATCGAGTTCTGCCGTCAGGCCAAAGCGGCCGGACAGCACGGCGTCTACTTGCAGTTCGACGGCGTCTCCGAAGAGAAGAACAAGCACAGGGGCGTCGGCAATCTCTTCGACGTGAAGTTGCGCGCCATTGAGAATCTCGCCTCCGTCGGCATCAAGGTCACTCTGGTGACCACCATCGTTAACACTATCAACAACGATGCCATCGGCCAGATTGTCGAGTTTGCCGCCAAGAACATCGACAAGGTGCAGACCATCGCCTTCCAGCCCGTCTCGTTTACGGGGCGCGACGAGGATGTGCCCGACGAGATTCGCATGCAGCAGCGTTACACGCTGGCAGGGATGGCCGACGACCTTGAACAGCAACTCGGCGGCCGTCTCAAGGCGCTGCGCGATTGGTTCCCGCTCTCTTCTTATTCGGCCTTTACTTCGGTGATGGACATGCTGCAAGGCGCAGATGCGCCTTGGGGCTGGTCTTCATGTAACTGCCATCCGAACTGCGGCATCTTTACGCTGATGGTCGTCAACCGCCGGACGGGCGCGTGGACGCCGCTCTTCGAGTTCTTCGACTACGAACAGTTCATGAAGGACGTGTCGGTTATCACCGACACGGCGCGCGGGCGCAAGCTCTCTTATGCGCAGTTGGGGATGGCTATCATGCGCAACTACAACGCCGAGCGCGCGCCCGAAGGCTTCCCCATCTCGCAAATCATCAACCTCTTCAAGCCCTCTTCGACCAACTCGAACTCCGACCGCAACGACCGCATGAAGACGCAGCACGGTTCGGACGACCCGTCGGACGTGTGGCGCGTTCTCTGCGTCGAGGGGATGTGGTTCCAAGACCTCTTCAACTACGACTTCCGCCGGACGGAGATGTGCGTCATCCCCTACGGCACGCAGGAAGGCGAGATTTCCTTCTGCGCTTACAACACGGGCGTCGGCTGGCGGCAGATTATCGAAGAGATGCACAAGACGGCGAGCCTCTCCAAGTGGTACAAGGAGCACGGCCGTCACCCCGTCTACGCCAAAGGCAAGAGCGTGCCCGGCATCGAGCGTGCGCGCACGCTCTCTCTGCCCATCGTCCAATCAATTCTCGCCGAAGACGCAGACGCGCCCGCGCCTGCTGCGACGACACCCTATCTCGTCGCAGAGGACGAGCACGAGACGGCCGCCGTCTAAGTTATCCGACGGGCGGCGGGGGAGCCTTCCGGCCTCGACCCGCCGCCCCGTCCATTTCACCACCTTTTAGCCAGCCTCCACTCGTCCGCCCTTTCATCGTCCCCGTAGATTTAAGCCTTCGTCCGACGCCGCGCACGCTCTCGCAGCGGCATGGCACTTCGTTTGCGAATCCTCTTTCGGATTCCAACCTTTTCGGGAGGCTTAATCTCATGCCGAAGTTGATATCCCGCGTTTTATCGCTGTTTCTGCTGCTGGCGACCTCTGCCGCGCCGTCGTCCGCGCTCGCGCAGGAAGCAGCGAAAAATGTCCAACAGACGCAATCCGCACACACCGCGCTGAGGAACGAAGACGTGTTGTCTTTGGTCGAGGCGGGGGTCTCAGCAGAGGTGGTCATCGCCAAGATTGCCAACTCGGCGTCGAACTTCGACACGTCGCCCGAAGCTCTGCGCAGGCTCAAGGAGCGCGGCGTGCCCGATGTGGTCGTCGTCCAGATGTTGCTCGCCACGGCCGCCTCTCGCAGCACGACACCGGCTACGACGGCCGTCTCGCCAGTGAAGATTCCGCCGGGCACTCCCGTCGAGTTGGAAGCAGCTTTCACGTTTGATTCGCAACGCGTCAGGAAGGGCGACCGCATCAGTTTCCGCGTCGTCAACCCGGTGTTGGTTGATGGGCGCGTCGTCATCGGGGTGGGCGCGACGGCGACGGCGCGCGTCACGCAGGCCGAACGCGGCGGCCACTTCGGTCGTGCAGGCCGTCTCGCGTGGAGCATGGAAGAGGTGACGGCCGTTGACGGCACGCGCGTCCCGCTTCAGATGGCGAGTCGTCTGGTCGGCGACAGCAAGGGCGCGAAGGTGGCGACGCAGGTCGTCGTCACGGGGCTGCTGCTCTGGCCTATCGCGCCGATTGCGCTGCTGCATGGCCTCAAGCGCGGCGAGAACGCGGTGCTGCCTGCCGGGACGCGTCTCGAAGCGTTCATCTTCAGCGATGCCAAGCCCGCCGTCGAGACGTCGAAGACCAGACAGTAGTCTGAAGTCTAGTGACGAGGTGGGTCGTTATCAGAATGGCTCGCAGATGAATCGTCCGAGGCCGTCTCGTCGTCGGTCGTGGGTTGGTCGTTATCGGCGGCGTCTGTGGTCGGCGCGGTGGGTCTCTGGATAACGCGCAGTTCGGCGACCACGTCGCGGATGCGCGAGGCGAGGCGTTCGATAATCTCGACGCGGCGGCGCGCAGAGTCGTCGAGGTCAACGCGCAGGAGTAGTTGCGCCTGACCGATGAGGCCGGTCAGCGGGTTGTTGATTTCGTGTCGGACGCGCGCCGTGAGGTCTGCTATCTCAGTCAGGCGCGCCTCGTAGGTGGCGACGGTACGGCGAAGTCCTTCGGTCGTCGCACGCTCGTCGCCCCGGTCGGCGGCGCACGCTTCGTCCTCGTTCATTTGGCTTCTCCCCTCTGTACAGGAAAGACGCCTTATATTGCCCTCATCACAAGCTCGCGGGCAAGAACTTTGTCGCGCGAAAAAGCCGCCGGACGCTTCGCGAAGCATCCGGCGGCTTTTCCCCTTGTCCCCCCTTGCAATAAAAACCCGACTTGCGTTCCTTACGGCTGACCGAAGCGGCCTCGATACTCGGTCGAGTAGAGGAAGCCGAAAATCATGTGGCGATAGTCGCCCGTCCGATTAATCGTCCTCACCCAACCCTCGAAGCCGAGTTGGTCTGGGTCGCGTCTGAGATAGCCGAAGTACTGCATGGTGACGAAAGCTTCGTTGAAGAAGCGGACTTCGACCTCGCGGCTCTCGACGACTTCGCGTAAGACCTGCGCGCGCGTCTTGCGTCCTTCCCTCAAGTCGGCGATGAGTTGCGCACGGTTGGCGAGCGCCACTTCGGCCACGCGTTCGAGTTCGGAGACGAAGGCCGAGGCATCCTGAAACTGCGCCTGATTGAACTTCGCCGTGAACTCCGGCCGCTGAACGAAGGCGTCGAGGAACGCCTGCTTGCTGGCCGCTTCCTCGGCCGGGCTTTGCGCGCCGCCAATCTTCACCATGTCGGGCAGGAACTCGTTGTAGCGCGGACGGCGGTCGAGGCCGACCTCGTAGAAACGATAGACCCAGTAGCCGCGCGTCTGGAACTCCTGCGACTGGAAGAAGCCCTTCGAGACGTGGACGCGGTCGCAGGTCGGGTTCGCCGTGCCGTAACCGCCGCCGGGGCAGCCTGCGAGCGTCTGCACCCAGTTGTTCAAACCCGTGTTGTCGGGCGCGCGGTTGAGGAAGTCAACGTACTGCTGACGCGCGAAGAAGGCCGCGTCGTCAATCGGGTGCGAGATGGTGGCCGTAGCCGGGAACGCTCCTGCCAGCAGTATCGCGCCCGTCTGGTCTGCTACGGCGACGCTTGCGCCGGGCACGAACGTCGGCACGAACTGTCCATCGTTGGTGTTGCGTTCGAGTTCGGCCTCGAAGAAGTTGCCGAGCGTGATGCGGCCGACCTCCGCGCCGTTATAGAGCACGGTCAGGACTGTGCCGAGCGGAAGATTCATGTCCTCGACTTCGACCTTGAAGCGGCGGCTGCCATCAGCGCGCAGGCGGAAGACGGCCACGCCCTGCGGGAGCACGCCGTTGATGCGCGCGCCGCCGAGTGTCGTCTCAAAGCGTTGCTCGGTGCCGTTGCCCGGCGTCGGCGAAGGCTGTGGCGTCGGCGTCGGGTTGGGCGAAGGTGCGGGAGCGGTCTGGTTGAAAGAGCCTGTGACGAGCACCGCGCCCGTCTGGTCTGTGACGGTGACGGTCGTGCCGTTAACGACGTTCGGGACAAACTGCCCGTCGTTGGTGTTCAGTTCGAGTTCGCCTTCACGGAACGGGCCGAGGACAATCTGGCCGACGCGGTTGCCATCGACGAGGACGTTGAAGACCGTTCCGGCCGGACGGTTGACGTTCTCGACCTCGGTCTTGAAGCGCGTGCTGCCGTCGAGGCGGCGACGAAACTCTGCCTTACCCTTGATGGTCTGACCGTTGACGACCGCGCCGACCAAGTTGGCGAAGACTCTCGTCTCGCCCGCCTGACCGTCGCCGTCATTGTCGTCGTCGTCGTCATTGTCGGGAGTCGGCGAAGGCGTCGCGCCGGGTGTCGGAGTGGGTGTGGCTCCCGGAGTCGGCGTCGGTGTAGCGCCGGGCGTCGGCGTCGGGTTCGGGTTCGGTCTGGCCGAGCAGCCCGTGCCGACGAGCGGCTCGACAGCGTCTTCACCCGTCACGAAGCCCATGCGGCCGCCGCCCTGAATCTGCCAGCGCGAAAGGCGCGTGCCGACGATAGCGTTGGTCGGTGTGGGAAAGACGAGGGCGGCCGTCTCCGGGCTTTCGCGCCCGACAAACGGATTCGACGCGCTGACGACGAGGACGCGCCCCAATGCGTCAACGCAGTAGGAGAAGAGCGCCGTCAGTTCGTGCTCGACGGCGATGGTCTGGTCAGGCTCCATCTGAAAGATGCCGCCTTCGCTGCAATCCTTCGACTGAATCTTCATGTCGATGCCGCTGCCCGAACGTTCCAAGACCATCTGCTCGCTGTTGATGTCGATGCTCAGGTTCGACGTGAGCGTCCGGCCGTGCAGCGGCGTCTTGCGTGCGAAGATGGTGACGCGCTGATTGCCGGTGATGTCGCTCTGAAGCGTGTAGTTGCGGACGGTGAAGGTGTCGAGTTCAACGTCGTAGCTGACGAACTTGCCGCGCACCTGAGCCGTCAGGCCAGCGCCGACCGGCACGCTGAAACGCGCCTGGTCGCCGCCGAAGGTGCGCCCGTCCGAGAGCGTCACGGTGAACGAGCCGCTGCAATCTTTGCCCGCGTAGACGGGCACGGACGCGGCGGCCACAAGCCCCGCGAACAGCACGCAAGCGACGACCGCCGAGCGCAGGGCGGTCAAGCGAAAACTCTTAATCATCTTACTCATCATTGCTTCCCCTCCGGGCGTTGGTTCTGTTTCTCCAAGAGTCTTGTGGGTCGCCTCCGCGCTGAAGAGACGTTTCCCCGGTCGCCTGAACAGTGCGAAGCTGAGCGGCGGAAATACATCGGACGTGAAATTTTGCTTTGCACCGGAGAGGCCGGACAGTGCGGCTGGACAAACATGAGAGCCGCGCCCTATGCTCTCGCGCATGGAGCTTGCGGAGTTGGCGACGCGTCTCGTCGAGGCCAACGACGAGGAACGACGCAGCGCGTTGCTGCTCGAACATCCACATCTGGTCGGCGTCCCGCTCGCCTATGCGCTGAAAGAGATTTGCTATGAGGCTTGGAGCAGCGAGCCGCAACGCGCGGTCGCCGCCGCCGCCGCCCTGCGCTCGCTCACGCGCTTTACGCCCGACGCGGAAGTGGCCGCGCTGGCCGAGTGGGTCGCCGGTATCGCCTCGCTCGTCGATGGCCGGATGGAGCGCGCCATCTCTCATCTAAACGACGCGGAAGCGCGTTTCCTCAATCTCAACCAGCCGCACACGGCCGCCTCTACGCAGGTCAGCAAACTCTACGCGCTGGCCGTTCTCGGCCACTACGACGAGGCCGTCGAATGTGGTCTGCGCGCACGCGCAGTCTTTCTCGCCTCCGGCGACGAGCGCGCCGCCGGACGCGTCGAGCACAACATCGGCAACATCTATTTTCGCCGCGCGCGCTACGCCGAAGCCGAGCAGTTTCAACTCGCCGCACGCGCACGCTTCCTCGCCCTCGGCGACGAACAACAACTCGTCAAGATAGACAACAGCCTCGCCGTCATTCATTCGCAGCAGTACCGCTTCCGCTCCGCCGAACAACTCTACGTCGAGGCGCTCAGACGCGCCGAGCGCGCCGGGCTTGTCGTCACGCAAGCCGAAATCGAATCGGGCATCGGCACCTTCGCGCTCTTTCAGGGACGCTACGACCGCGCTCTCGACTTTCTCGAACGCGCACGCCGTAAGTTCTCTGAACTCGGCATGCCGCACGAGTCGGCCGTCTCCGAATTGGAAATCGCCGACACCTATCTCGAACTCAACCTCTGGCCTGAAGCGGCCGCCATCTACGAACGCGTCACGCCGACCTTCTCGCAGTTGGAGATGCGCGCCGAACAGGCGCAGGCGCTCGCGCATCACGGCCGCGCCAGCATCCTTCTCGGTCAGATAGAGGAGGCCTACAGGTTGCTCGAAGAGGCGCGGCGTCTCTACGCCGCCGAGGGCAACCGCGTCGGCGAAGCGCAGGTCACGCTGACGGAGGCGCAACTGCACTACGCGGCCGGAGATTACGCGCGCGCCGAACGCTCTGCGCGCGAAGCGGCCGCACCACTCGAAGAGGCCGGAGCGGTCGGCCGTCTGCTGCTGGCGCGTTGGCTCTGCGGCGATTCCGCCCGCGCGCAAGGACGCACGCGAGACGCGCGCACGCTTCTCGAAGCGACGCTTGAGGCGGCCGAAAGCCACGAGCAGCCGCAAATTGCCTGGCGCTGCTACACGTCGCTCGGCGTGCTCGCCGCTGCCGAAGGCGACACTGAAGCGGCCGAACGTTCGCTTAAACGCGCCGTCGAATTGATAGAGACACTGCGCGCGCCGCTTCCGGCCGAGGAGTTTCGCACAGCCTTCTTCACGGATAAGTTGGTCGCCTATGACGAACTCGTCCGCCTCTGTCTGAAAGAGAACGGGAGGGGCGCGCGCGTCGTCGAGGCTCTCGGCTTCGCCGAACGTGCTCGCTCGCGTGCGCTCGTAGACCTTCTGGGCGGCACGCTGCGCCCGCACACAGAACCGCGCGACCCCTTCGACGCGCGTCTGCTCGCGCGCCTCGAAGAGTTGCGCGAGGAGTTGAACTGGCTCTACAGCCGCATCAACCGCCCCGAAGAGGCGCGCGGCGCAGACGAGATGGCCGCGCTGCACGAGGCCGTGCGCGCACGCGAAGCGGAAACGCTCGAACTGACGCGACAGCTACAGCACCACTCGCCGGAGATGTTCCCGCACGCCGAACTGCTCGACGTGCCGCGCCTGCAAAGCGACCTCGGCGCAGACTGCGTGCTCGTCGAGTACACGGCCGTCGGCGACGAGTTGGTCGCCTTCGTCGTGACGGATGAACGGGTCGAGGTCGTGCGCGGATTGGGAAGCGAGCGAGAGGCGACGGCCGCGCTCGAACAGTTTCGTTTTCAAATCAACACGCTCAGGTTCGGCGCATCGCGTATGCGGCAACACATGACGCACCTCGCGCAGCGCGCACGCAAGCATCTGGCAGTCCTCTATGAACTGCTGCTTGCGCCCGTCGCCGAACGTATTGGCGACCGGCGCCTCGTCGTCGTCCCGCACCGCGCTCTGCACTACGTCCCCTTCCATGCCCTGCACGACGGCGAGGCCTACGTCATCGAGCGGCGCGAGGTGACATACGCGCCGAGCGCCGTCGTCCTGCGTCACTGTCTGGCGCGTCCGCAGACGCCCTTCGAGCGAGCGTTGCTCTTAGGCGTGGCCGACGAGCAGACGCCGCGCGTGCGCGACGAGGTCGAGGAGATTGCGCCGCTCTTTCCCCGGCCGACGACGCTGCTCGACGAGGAGGCGACCATCGAAGCGCTGCGCGAACGTGCGCCGCTGGCAGACATCCTCCACGTCGCCTGTCACGGACAGTTTCGTCCGAACAATCCACTCTTCTCGTCGCTGCATCTGGCCGACGGGTGGTTGACCGTGCGCGAGGCGGCCAAGCTCGACCTCCTGCGTTGCGGCCTCGTCACCCTGAGCGCCTGTGAGACGGGTGTCAGCCACGTCGCGCCGGGCGACGAGTTGCTCGGACTCGTCCGCGCCTTTCTCGCCGCCGGAGCGCCGTCGCTTGTCCTCAGCCTGTGGACGGTGGACGACGACACGACAGCGCGGCTGATGACGAGTTTCTACAGAGCCTTGCGTGGCGGAGCGCGTCCGGCCGCTGCGCTCCGCCGCGCGCAGGTCGAACTGCTCGCAGAGGCGCAGCACCCCTATTTCTGGTCGCCCTTCGTCCTCGTCGGACGCTGGTAGCAGAAGGGTGTTTCAGAATGAAACTCGCCGCCCGCGCCGAAGCCTGCTGTCAGGGCTGCGGCCGCCTCTCAGACGACGCATGAATCCCCCTAAATTGTTGAAAAAGCTGCTTTAGCGGTCTTTCGACAGCAACCGTCGGCACGGGTCTTGCATCTTACCCAACCCCGATGGATGTCGTGCCGGAAAAGTTAGAGAGGCCACGTATTTTTGCCCTTCGCCGACGCACTGTCGGAACGGCAAAAGTTTCCGTCCTCGCTCCGGCCGGACGGCCGGAAGGCCATAGCCGTCTCGACTGAACGGCGCAGTTTCAGCCACTTAGCGGCGAAGGGTGTCGCGCAATGCGTATCAGAGGTGAGAAGTGTGCAGGGCTTTTGTGCCTGATGGCGGCGTTTTTCGCGCTCGTATGGGCACTGGCGCAGCCTCCGGTCGCAGAGGCCGGAGTCAATGACGATTTCGTCGCGGGCGAGGTGGTCGTTAAGCTGACGAGCGCGGCCGAGTTGTCGTCTGTCGCTGCGGCTTACGGCCTCGCCCTGCCGCCGCTCGACCAGTTCGGCGCGCGCCCCATCTACCGCTTGAGAATCGCCGACGGCGAGCCGGTCGCGCAGAAGGTGACGCGGATGACGAACCTCGCCGAGACGCGAGTCGTCTACGCCGAGCCTAACTATAATTTCCTTCCGCCGGAGGTCAACCGTCCCTCCTGGAGCATCGGTCAGGACTTCATCGTCGGCGGCGATTTCAACGCTTACAAAGCCCAGTGGGCGGCGCAGACGTTGCGCCTGTCGGTCGCGCATAACGTGACGCGCGGCGCGGGCGTCAAAGTGGCCGTCCTCGACACGGGCGTCGAAGCGTCGCACCCGGCGCTGGTCGGTCGCGTCCTTCCCGGTTTCGATTTCGTTGACATGGACAACGACGCGAGCGAGGTCGCCAGCCCGACATCGAAGGGCGCTTACGGTCACGGCACGCACGTCGCCGGACTCATCGCGCTCGTCGCGCCCGAAGCTCAGATACTTCCTGTCCGCGTGCTCGACCCAGAAGGCGTCGGCAACGTCTGGGTGCTCTCCGAAGCTTTGGCCTACGCGGCCGACCCGGATGGCAATCCGGCCACAGACGACGGCGCAGACATCATCAACCTCAGTCTCGGCACGATACGCCGGACAAAACTTCTGTCGAGCCTTCTTTCAAAGGTCTGTAGCGATGTGCCGACGCCCGGCGTTGACGACGACTTCCCCGCCATCGGCAACCCGAACGTCGTCGTCGTCGCGGCGGCCGGTAACACGGGCGACCAGACCGAAGTCTACCCCGGCGCGGAGAACATCAACGGACTGCTGGCCGTCGCCGCGACGACGAAGACCGACCGGCTCGCCTCCTTCTCGACGCGCGGCTCATGGATTGGTGCGGCCGCTCCGGGCGACGAAATCGTGAGCAGCGTTCCCGGCGGGCAGTACGGCACGTGGCGCGGCACTTCGATGGCCGCACCCTTCGCCGCAGGCGGCGCGGCTCTGCTGCGCGCGGCCTTCCCGCTCCTCAAGCAAGCGAAAATCGTTGACCACCTCGAACGCACCGGAGACGAAATCAACGCCGACGTGAAAATGCGTCTCGACCTCGGCACGGCGCTCACGCGGACGCCCGAAATCGACGTGCCCCCGTCGCCCGTACCCGGTGCTTCCGTCATACAGTTCAGCGCCCCCATCTACAGCACGGCTGAAAACGGCGCGACCGGAATGGCGACCCTGAGCGTCACGCGCACGGGCGATGCCTCGCAAGCGGCCTCCGTCAACTACAAGACTTGGGACACCTCCGGCCTTGTCGCCTGCGGCGCGCAAACCGGCAACGCCTCCGAGCGCTGCGATTACGCGACGAGCGTCGGCACGCTGCGTTGGGCGGCGGGCGAGACCGGCGCGAAGACCATCTCCGTCCCGGTCGTCGCAGACAAACTGTCTGAAGGCAATGAGACTTTCAACGTCACGCTGAGCGGCGCGACCGGCGCGACTCTCGGCACACAGACGGGCGCTACCGTCACCATCGTTGACGACACGGCTGCGCCCTCCGCGCAGAATCCGATTGACGGCGTCGATTTCTTCATCCGCCAGCAGTACATAGACTTTCTCGGCCGCCAGCCCGACACGGTCGGCTTCCAGAACTGGGTCAGCACGCTCGCGCCCTGCCCCGGCGGAGGCTTCGGCCTTGCCAACTCGACCTGCGACCGCGTCCACGTGACCAAGAGTTTCTATCAATCGGACGAGTTCCAGACGCGCGGCTACTGGGCTTACAGGTTCTACGAGACGGCGTTCGGACGCCGCCCCGCTTACGCCGAGTTCATCCCCGACATGGCCTTGGTCGGCGGCCCGAAGTCGCCGGAGGAGGAGGCGCTCAGCAAGCAGCAGTTCACAGACGCCTTCGTGCTGCGACCGGAGTTCGTCCAAAAATACGGTGCGCTGACGGATGCGACGCTCTACGTCGAGGCGTTGTTGCAGACGGCGGGGCTGCCGAACCACGCTGCGAAGGCGTCGCTGATTGCGGCCTTGCAGTCGAACCAGAAGACGCGCGCGCAGGTCTTAAAGGAGATTGTCGAAAGCGCAGAGGTCGAGAACAGGTTCTTCGTCCGGGGCTTCGTCTCGATGCAATATTTCGGTTATCTCAGACGCGACCCAGACGCGCTCGGCTTCGACAACTACGTCAACAAACTGACGCAGACCGGCGACCCGCGCCAGATGGTCTTCGACTTCATCTACTCGACCGAATACAGAGGCCGCTTCGGCACGCCCTGACGGCCTGCGAGCAGTAGTTTCAAGAGCGTTTGTGCGAGCCGGAGGGCGCGTGCGGACGACTGACGGGAGGGAGTTTGAGAGGTCGCTTTCGGCCATTTGACAAGCGAACATTACAGTAGTTAAGCTTTTGTTGCTGTCGATGCCCGATAGTGTAATGGTAACACGCCTGACTCTGGATCAGGTAATTGGGGTTCGAGTCCCTGTCGGGCAGTAATCATTCGGGATGGGTTCTGAAATTCTCGCGGTTTCAGAACCCATTCGTCTTTATGGTCGGCCGTGCGAGACGGAGGGCTTTCACTGTGAAGGTGGTGCGCTGGATATTCGTCGCCGGTTACACGACGGTCATCGTCCTCTTCATCTGCTGCGGGGTCGCCCTCGCTTACTTCGCGGCGCTCGAACTCTGGCACGGCATCAACCCGTCGGCGACGCTGCAACTGAGAGACAGGTTCAACTCCGTACTTGAGAGCATCGGCCTGTTGACGATTGCCGTCGTCGCGCTCGAACTCGGCCAGACGGTGCTCGAAGAGGAGGTGCGGCGCGAAGTCCATGTCAGCGGGCCGACGCGCGTGCGTCGCTTCCTCTCGCGTTTCATGGTGGTGGTCGTCGTCGCGCTCGCGATAGAGACGCTCGTCGCCGTCTTCGAGTTCGTTCACGAAGACACTTCGCGTCTGCCGCACGCGTCCTCCATCGGACTCGCGGCGGCCGCGCTACTGGCCGCGTGGGGGCTCTTCGTCAAATTCAACAAGAGCGCCGAGGAGTTGGAGCCGGAGGCGATGGAAGAGACGAAGAACGAGGATAGAAAAGTCGATTAACTTCGGGCGCACGTCTTGCGCCGCCCGTCAGGATTCCTGTCTTTTATCCGCCGCTTCGACGACGCGATAGTCTTCGAGCGCGTACTGCACGACGCGTCTCTGCTCGGTCGCGTGGCAGGTGATGTAGTTACTGAAAGGCGACTCGCCGCACGAGACTGTCGCTTCGTGGAGGCGCCCGTCCGTGCGCGCGAGGAACCTGACGCGCAGCCCTCCGTCGGCCTCCTGCTCGCGATGCAGCAGTGAGAACTCGTCAACGCCGTCAAGCCCGGACTCGCGGCGGATGAAGAACTCTGCCGCCTGCACACCCGCGCCGTAACAGGCGCGTCCCCTGTAGCCTTCGACGACGAGGCGACCGTGCGCGTACTCCTCGACGATACGCCCGCCCATCTCATCCGAGACGTGTGCGTGGAAGTGGCCGTGCGGGAAGCTGATGAGGTTCGCGGCAAAGCGGTCGCCGCCGACGTGCGACGATTGCCAGATGCTTGCGCCGACGCGTTCGCGCAGCGTCTTGTAGAGCGCGTAGCCGAACTTGGCGCAGCACTTGTCGCGGCGTCCGTGCGTGCAGACCAGAAAGAGCGGCGCACGCGAGACGAGGCCGCGCGCCCCTGCCAACTCCAACGGCACGTTGCCCTCGCGCGAGGCGAAGGCCGCAAGGTTCACTTCCAACAACTGCTCGTAACTTTCCAGACGAAACTTCAAGACGAACGGGTCGCGCTCGCGTGTCCGCACGATGAAGAGGTCGAAGCCTTCGCGCACGACGGCCTCACGTCGCTGCTCGATGGCGCTCTCCTGTTTGATGAACAGGAGTCTACCGCGCGGCGCGCTCCTGACGGTGCGTGCGAGATGCTTTTTGACGTGCGCGGGGAGGTCGCTGTCTTCGAGCGCGTGTGCGCCCCACGCGCTCGCGTACTCGATGAGCAGCCACACGTCGCCGACCGACGCCGTGCCGTAGGTCTTTTCGGCAGCGCGGCGCGAAAGTTCCGAACAGAAGAAGGTCTGGCGGGTCATCTGCGCGCCCCGTCCTCCATGTCTGCGTGCGTCTCGATGGCGACGAGGCCGTGCCGCAGCAACTCGCCCAGAAAGCGTCGGATGGTCTCCGCGTCCGCCCCTCCGTCTTGCGCCGTCTCGCACAACTCCGCAACCGTGCAGGAACGCTTCTCGGCGAGCGCCGCGAGCACCGTGCGCGCGGCCTGCGCGAAACGCCAGCGACGGCCGAGACATTCAAACTCAAGCGCGCCATCGGCTGTCTCCTTCAGTTCGAGCGGGCGCGGTGCGACGAGGCGCAGGCGTGCGCCTTCATCATCCGGCAGCACGTCGCGCGTCGGACTCCACGGGAGACTGAGATGCGGGCGGGCGAGTGCGCGCCGGTCGAGGTCTCGGAAGAAACGTTCGGTGAGGTCGTCAGTCCACGCGTCGAGCAGTTCGCGGCGCAGCGCCGCCGCATGAGAGGCACGCTCCTCCGCGCTCTTGAAGCGCGGCAGGTCGCGCCGGATGAGGTCGCTGTCGGCGAGGCGTTCGGAGAGCCAGCGCAGGAGGTCGAGACCCGTCCGGTTATGGACTCCGGCCGTCAGATGTAGCGTCGGCTCGTTTAAGGGAATGGCGACGTGCCACCAGCCGCGCGGGATGTAGAGCAGGTCGCCGTCTTCGAGCACGCCTTCCCAGAGCGGTTCGCCCGTCGGGCGCGGCACGACTTCACCGGCCGAAGGGTTAACGCGCGTCTCGCCATAGACGCTCCAACGCTTGCGGCCGGTAACCTGAAGGACGAAAACGTCGTGGTCGTCCCAGTGGAGGTCGAAGCCGCGCGAGGCGTGCCAGCCAGCGTAGAGGTTTATCTGCACGCGTTCGTGGAAGAAGTGTTCGAGCGTGGCGGCGAGCGTCTCGGTCGGTTCATGCAGTTCGTCTACCGCGTCGAGGACGAGCGTTGAGCCGCGCGCGAGCAGGGCGGTCAGTTCGGCGGCGCGCAGGCGCGGGATGACGCGACCGCGCCGCCCGGAGACGTAGCGGAGATAGTCGGACGCAGGCACGCCCGCGCCGTCTTCGACGAGGCGCAGGCGCGGGTGGTCGAGGCGATGACGCCGGAGGATGTAGTTCAACTGCTCCCAAGGCATCAACGCCGCGAACTTCCCCGCGCGGCCTCTGACGTGCTTGTAAGTTTTTCCCCAGACGGAGGCGAGAAACTCCTCCGGGTCGCATGGCTCTAAGAGCTTCGCCAGGCTGTCAATGATTACACCTCTCACGCCGCCTTAGGTGTCTCTGGTGTCTTTGTCGTCGCCGTTCCTGACGCGCTCGCGGTTGATGCCGAGCGGGTTCTCGCCGCCGAGGCCGGATTCCGATTCCTCGGAGTCGCCGAGGTCTGTGCCGTCGGCGTCGGCCGAGTCGGAGTCGGAATCGGAGCCATCCGTGTCGGAGGCGTCTGAGTCGGAGGCGTCCGTGTCAACGAGGCTGTCGCTGCTGTCTGTGTCCGTCAGGCTGCCGTCGGAAGTGTCGCTGCCGTCGGTGTCTGTGTCGGTGCCGTCGCCCGCGCTGGCGTGATACGAGACGCCGGATTGTGCGAGCGGCTCGACGCCGAGCAGCAGACCGGACGCGGGGGTTTCCTGTTCGTCCCGCCGAGGCGGATTAATCTGTTCTGACATCCTCTCCTCCCTAAGCTGTAAATTGTTGGGTTGGGCTTTCCGCGAAAGCTTACCACGCGTGCCGCCCCGCAGCCGAAGCCGATTTCTTCTTTTTTCGTGACGGCGCGGCAGAGGGTCATCCTTCGGGTTGGGCGTTTTTGCACAGCCCGTGTGGGTGATTTTATCCGCGCCTCTCACGCCGGACGCATCATGACTGATGAAAACGAAGGGGCGGCCTACCGGCATGTGGGTTGTGAAGGTCTTTATGTGACGGCTGCCAAAGGGCGGCCGCGAACAGAGGGGAATCGGATATGTCCACCACGCGTCACCCAGACCTGCCGGACAACTGCGAGGGGTGTGCGCCGTGATGAGCCGCCCCTACGAAATGTCGGCCGAGACGCTCGCCCGCCCGAAGCGTTGCTCGCCAACTAAACGACGTGAGTTAAAGAGACCGGCGAGAATCGTGCTAAGATGGCGTCTGTCTCGCGTGACCGACTCTTTCGCAGATGCACCCGCAGACCATGCAACGTCGCAGGCTCTTTCGTGCAGTGATGCTCTCCGCGCTCGCCTTCTGGCTGGCCGGAGGCGGCTGCCTGCTCGGATGCGAGAAGATATCCGAAGCCGCCTCGTCGCATCAGGCGGCCGAGTCGCGCCCTGCGCCCGACACTTCTTCTGCGTCCGGCGACGGTCATGAATGTTGCCGGATGAAGCGTCGGCGCGGAGGCGAAGCCCAAGCGGCACGCGACCAGAACGCTCTCAAGTCTCTACCGCAGCCGCATGGTCTGATGACGTGCTACGCGCTCGGCGGTCAGATGTCTGAGACGCCGCGCAGCCTGCGCGTGACCGGGGCGTCTCTGCCTGCACAGCCTGTCGTCGCGCCGCCGCGACTCGTCGCGGCGAACTACGAGCGACCCGTCGAGCGCCTGCCACGCGTCGCCGACCGGGGCGGGACACATCTTCGTTACTGTGTTTTTCTGATTTAGAAGGACGAACCTTCTCAGGCGTCGGCGCACACGCCTAAAAGCGCCTTCGCAGGCTTCGGACTTCCAACCAATCAGGAGAGATAAAGCAATGTTACGAATCAAACTTTTCGTCGCTACCGTCGCCCTCGCTCTGACCGGCGCAGCCTACGCAGGCGGCGCGCAGGACGCCCCGCACAACCACGACGCGCACAAACGCGACGCCGCCGGCTGCTGCAAGATGGCCGGGCATCAGTCCGCCGACAAAGACGAGGCCGCTCATTCCTGTTGCGCGCACAAGGACGGCGCGGGCTGCTGCGGAGACTCTTGCCAGATGATGAAGGCGTCGGCTAAGGACGCTAACGCAAAATCGGCCGAGCACAAGGGCGACTGCTGCGCCGCGATGTCGTGCGCAGACAAAGAGCACAAGCACGCGCAGGCGACTACAGCTTCGTCCGACGGCGCGGAGAAGATGAGTTGCTGCGCCGATGGGGCGAGTTGCTGCGCTGACGGCGCAGACTGCTGCAAGGCTCACAAAAAGGATGCCGGGAAGGCGACGGCCACAGCCGCCTCCGGCCAAGACAAAGCGCATGTGAGTTGTTGCGGGCATGGCAATTCCTGTTGTCAGGCGCAGACCGCGCGCCGTTAACTGAAACAACCCGCTCGCCAGACTCAAAGGGGTGCGAATCGCAAGGTTCGCACCCCTTCTCCATCCGCGTCCGTGCGCTGTCGCCGACGCTCATGCGTGACGCGCGTTACAGCCGTTCCGACGCCAGAGTCTTTATTATCCTCGTCAAGCTCTACACAGCATCAGCCGACAGGACAGACGCGCACGACGAAGCTTTCTTCCTACGCTTTCGCAAATCCCCCACGTGTCTCCTCGCGTCAATCTTTCCACCACACATCACGGCGGCGACGGCGTGCAGGCCGGTTGGAGGCGTCAGACTATGAACTCGTTTAAGAGGATTAAGTGGCTTGTCATCGGCGGTTGGCTCGTCGGGACGATTCAGGGACGCACCTTCGAGTTGGGCAACGTGGCAATGGACGCGCTCGTCGAATTAATCAACGAGATTAAGGCGGCGCGCCGACGAACGCTCCGCAGCACGCACGTGATACAGCCCGGCCACTAGAGGCGTGCGTCTGAAGGCGATTTTACGGCGAGATTTGGGTTGTCGGCGACGGCGCGATTTTCCCGATTGACAAGGCGGCGCGCACGCAGGCAAAATCTTTCTCCCCCCGTTTCAAAATCCCCCGATTGAAATCTACTTCTCCTGCGATGTAGGCGCGGCAGTGCGCGTGCGTTTCGCCGTGCGGCTGCGGAAGTTATTTTTTGAGGGAAGGAATATGCATTTGGCCTCGCGTGATTACGAGCCATCTCCGGAACCGAAAGTTCTCGTCGTCGAAGATTTTGAGGATACGCGTACGTTGCTCAGATTCATGCTGCGGATGTACGGCTACAACGTCATCGAGGCCGACAACGGTCAGGAGGCCGTCGAGGTCGCGCAGCGCGAGCACCCGGACGCGATTCTGATGGACATGAGCCTGCCCATCATGGACGGCTGTCAGGCGACGCGCCGCATCCGCGAACAGCCAGCCCTGAAGGACGTGCCTATCATCGCCTGCACGGCGCATAACCAATGGGAATGGCGCGGCAAGGCCATCATCGCCGGCTGCGACGAGTTCATGGCTAAACCGCTCGACGCAGACAAACTCAACCTTATGCTCTCGCGTCTGCTCGCGCGACGAAACCAGACACACTAAAGCAGGCAACACGACACAAGCAGAAAGGCGAAAAGTGTAGATGAGAGGGACGCGCTCTCTCATCTACACTTTCGCCTTTCTGCTTTTGCCTTTTTACTCATCTCTGTCTTACCTTCACCGCGCCCGTCCTGAGCAAAGCCCTGCGAGACAGGAGACCGAAACCCGATGCCGGAGTCTATGCCAACATCACCCCGCTCGAAGAAAATCGGACGCAGCCTTTTAACCTCGCTGCTGCTCGTCATCATCCTCTGCCCCGACGCGCCCGCGCAGACTGCCGCCTCCGCGCGCAGAAGAACGCCCGTCGCCTCCGCCGAAGCGCGTGCGGCGCGCTACTTCGAGTCGGCGAGGTCGCAGCCGCTCCTGCTCGCGGCCTTCCTGCGCCGGATGCCGAAGGGCGCAGACCTCCATAATCACCTGTCGGGCGCTATCTACGCCGAGTCATACGTGCGTTGGGCGGCCGAGTCGAACCTCTGCGTGAGCACGACGACCTTCGCGCTCTCGGCTGCGCCCTGCGACGAGGCGGCCGGGCGCACGCCCGTCAGCCGCGCCCTCACAGACCCTCTGCTCTACCGCCAACTCATCGACGCGTGGTCGATGCGCAACTGGGAACTTTCAGGGCAGAGCGGCCACGACCACTTCTTCGACACCTTCGGGAAGTTCGGCGCGGCCTCCGCCACGCGCACGGCCGAGATGCTGGCCGAGGCGCTCGCACGCGCCGCTGCGGAACGGCTCTCTTACCTCGAACTGATGTACACGCCCGACGGCGGCCGCTCCTCACAACTCGGACGACAGACGGGCTGGAACGATGACTTCGGCGTGATGCGCGAGCGGCTTCTCGCCGCCGGTCTGCGCGAAGCGCTCGACGCCGGAACGCGTGCGCTCGCCGAAGCCGAACAGACCGCGCGCACACTGCTCAAGTGCGGCACGTCGCAGCCGGACGCGGGCTGCGGCGTCACTGTGCGCTACGTCTTTCAGGTCGGTCGCGCGGCGGCACGCGAACAGGTCTTCGCGCAGATGCTCGCCGCCTTCGAGATGGCCGAGCGCGACCCGCGCATCGTCGCCTTAAACCTTGTCCAGCCCGAAGACTGGCTCGTCCCGATGCGCGACTTTCGCCTGCATATGCGGATGCTCAACTACCTGCGCCCGCTCTACCGCAAGGCGCACATCACGCTCCACGCCGGAGAACTTGCGCCCGGTCTCGTCCCGCCCGAAGAGTTGCGCTATCACATCCGCGAGTCTGTCTCGACGGGACACGCCGAGCGCATCGGTCACGGCGTCGCCGTGATGTACGAGGACGACCCCTTTCGTCTGCTCGACGAGTTGGCGCGTCGGCGCGTGCTGGTCGAAGTCTGTCTGACGAGCAACGACGTGATTCTCGGTGTGCGCGGCACACGCCACCCGCTCGCGCTCTACCTCAAGCACGGCGTCCCGGTCGCACTGGCGACTGACGACCTCGGCGTCGCGCGCTCCGACATGACGCGCGAATATTTGAAGGCGGCCGAAGAGCAGGGGCTTGGCTACATGCAACTGAAGGCGTTTGCACGCGCCAGCCTCGAACACTCTTTCGTCGGCGGCGCGAGCCTGTGGCGCGACGCGCGGCGTTTGGTGATGGTTGATGCCTGCGCGGACGCGCGTCCTGAAAACGGCGCTCCGGCGGCGCGCGAGGCGTGTCGGCAACTGCTGGCGGGAAGCGAGAAGGCGCGTCTCCAGTGGGAACTGGAACGCGCCTTCGCGGAGTTCGAGCGAGAGTTCTGAGAGGGTCTCGCCCTTAGAAGTCTGACTTAGCGGCTCAACAGGCTCACGTCGCCGGAGGCCGACGAGAGGCGCAGCGTGCGCGAACCGCTGCCGAGCGTGCCGCGCGCCTGCGAACTCGGCCCGTGCTCCGGCCGCTTGATTTCGATGGGGAAGTTCGTCTCGATGTCGCCGCTCGCGGTTGACATAAAGACGTTGGCGTCGAGGTTCGAGGGCATGCGGACGCGGACGTTGCCGCTCGCCGAGGAGAACTTCATATCGCCCGCGCCTTCGAGTTGCGCAATCTCGACGTTAACGTCGCCGCTCGCCGTGCTCGCGTTGACCGTCCCGCGAATCTCGCCGACGCGCACGTTGCCGCTCGCGCTCGAAGCGGAAATCTCGCCGCTTACGTCGCTCACAGTGACGTTGCCGCTCGCCGTGCTGACGGCGACGCGCCCGGTCACGTCTTCGAGCGAGATGTCGCCGCTCGCCGTCGAGATGCGGTTGAAGTTGTAACGCACGTTGCTCGGCACGCGCACCTCGAAGCGGACGCTGGCGTTGCAGTTGCACTCGCGCGGGTAGCGGACGCCCAAATCGACCGTGTTGCCGCTGCTCTTGTCTTCAATCTCGACCAACTCGCGGTCGCGCCCTTCTTTATAAGCACTGACCTGAATGGCGTCGCCGTTGTAGCCTTGCACCTTCACGTCGCCGGAGACGTTCTTAATCGACACCGTGCCGTCCGCGCCGAGGCGGTAGCTTCTTTGGAAATCTTGCGCGAACGCGTCCGTCAAAGAGAGGAAGCACAGGAAAGTGGTCAGGACGCCGACGCGGAACAGCATTCTCTTCATGTTCTAAAAACTCCTTCCGAAATGTTTGAGAGATTCGAGCTTGCGGCGAACGTCTCGTGGGGGCGCGTCTGCGGGCCGGAACTCTTTCCGCTACCGCCGCCGCCATCGCCGCGTTCGCCTCGCTCTGATGTGGAAACACCACGCTCTCGGATTTCGTGGCAAACAATTTTTCGATGATGTGTGGAGAGGATTTTTTTAGAGAGCGAGACAGGTCAGAGACAGGCGAGGAACGCCGGTCGGCGCGCCGGGAGTCAAGCGCGTCTCGTCCCTTCGCGCGCTGCTCCTGAGTGCCGACCGGCGCATCTCCTCGCCTGCGCACGGGTGCGGTCTTCCGTTCCCTGCCCCTCGTGGAGCCACACGCGAAGCGGCAGGGACGGAGGAAGTCGGCCGGTTTAGTTAGCCGTATCGGGGAGGGCTATCCGGCGCGCCGCGTCGTGCGGGGAGATTTGATAACGCTTGAGGATGGAATTAAGCGTTGACAGTTTCAGTTTGAGCAGGCGCGCGGCGCGACCCTGATGGCCGCCCGTCTGTTCGAGAGCGCGCGCGATGAGTTGCATCTCGAAGCGGCGCACCTCCTCGTAGAAGTCTATGCCCTCTTCGATGTTGGCCGTCTCGACCTCGGTCAGCGCATGCACCTCCTGAAGCAGCGTGAGGGCTGCCGCCTTGAGGTTGTCGATGCGCGTCTTGAGCGCAGGCTCGCCCGTCTCGGACGCGGCCTCTGACGGCGGCTCTTGAAGCGATTGCTCCACAGTCTCATCCGTCTGCTCGTCGCGCGCATCGACGAGCCGAAAATTCTCGTGCTTTAAAGCGTTGGCATGTCTCACTGCTTTGACCTCGAACTTCCTTCTGACGCCGCGCCCCGTCTGTCGTGCCAGAGAGAGGCGCGCGCGTCCGTAATCAATTGCCCCGCAGCTTAACGAATTCTCGTACTCTTCCAATGAAAATGTGACGAATCGCGGGCGGCGGATGACGAACGGAAGGCTGCGCGTGACGGAGGCTGAGCAGTGCGCTCAACGGCGCGTCAGGTCTGCTTGATTCAGGAGGCGTTGTCGAAGAGTTCGAGGAACTGTTCGCGGTAGGTGCGCGAGAGCGTGAGTTGCGTGCCGTCGCGCAGGACGACCGTGTAGTCGCCGCTGAACATCGGCTGAAGTTCCTTGATGCGCTCGATGTTGACGAGCGTCGAGCGGTGGATGCGGAGAAACTTCTCCGGGTCGAGGCGGGAGGCGAGGTGGTTCATCGTCTCGCGCAGCATGTGCGCGTCGCGCCCGGCGTGCAGGCGGACGTAGTTGCCCTCAGCTTCAATCCAGTCAATCTCGTCCGTGCGCAGGAAGAAGACGCGCCCCTGCGATTTAATCATCAGACGTTCGAGGTGCTTCTGTCCGGTCTTGAAGTTTTCGAGCAGCGAGCGCAGACGCTCGTCGAGGTCGGAGGATTTCCCGGCGGCAATCTGGGCGCGGGCGCGTTCGAGCGCGCGGCGAAAACGTTCGCGGTCGTAGGGCTTGAGCAGGTAGTCGAGCGCGTGGAAGTCGAAGGCCTTGAGCGCGTACTGGTCGTAGGCGGTGACGAAGACGACGGCGGGCATCTCGCGCGTCCCGACCGCTTCGAGCACGCCGAAGCCGTCGAGTTCGGGTATCTGGATATCGAGGAAGACGAGGTCTGGACGCAGGTCTCGAATCTTTTCGACGGCGTCGCGCCCGTCGGCCGCTTCGCCGACGATTTCGATGTCCGCCTCTTCGCCTAGAAACCTTTTGACACGCTCGCGCGCGAGCGGCTCGTCATCAACGATGAGCGTCCTGATGTTCACTGCTTCCCTCCGCGACGGTGTGAACTTCTCGGAACGGAATCGCCAGACTGACGGTGAGGCCGCTTCCCGGCGTGCTCGTCAACTCAAAGCGATGCGACGTACCGTAGAGCCTTTCGAGACGTGCGCGCGTGTTGGAGAGACCGACGCCACCGTTCTTTTTGCCGCGCTGCTGAGGCTCTGCGGGCAGGCCAAGCCCGTCGTCGCACACGTCGAGATGAAGCATCCGGTCGGCGCGCGCGGCGCGTATCTCAATGCGGCCGCCCCGTGAGCGCGGAGCGATGCCGTGACGAACGGCGTTTTCGACGAGAGGTTGGAGAATCATGTTGGGGACGAGAGAATCGAGCGCCTCCGGGTCTATCTTCATCTCGACCCTTAAACGCTCCTGAAATCTGGTTTGTTCAATTTTCAGGTACTTGTCGAGAAAGTCCAGTTCCTGCTTGAGCGGCACTTCCTGCACGCCGACGCGGTCGAGCGACAGACGCAGCATGTCGCTCAGTTGCGTAATCATGCGCTCGGCCTTCTCCGGGCTTTGATAGACGAGTTCGGAGACGGCGTTAAGCGTGTTGAAGAGAAAGTGCGGGTGCAGTTGCATCTTCAAAGCTTGAAGCTGCGCCTGCGCCAGTTGCGTCCGCAGTTCCGATGCCTTCAGTTCCTCTTCGCGGTACTTGCGATAGTAGTCGTGCGCGCAGATGACTATCAGGCAGACCCAGTAGAGCTGCATGTTGAGCAGCAGGAAGCGGTAGAAGTAGAACTCGAAGACCTCGAAGACGGAGGAGAAGAGCTCGACGCGCGGGCCGCCCAAAGCCCTGTAGAGCACGACGTAGGCGGCGAGGTGCGCCGTCGCGAAGAGGAAGCTGGCGGGCAGGTGGACGAGCACGTTGCGCGCCCAACTTTGCTTGTCGAGACCGAAGCGGCGCGCGAGCAGCACTATCAGGGGATAGAGCGCCGCCCAGAGATAAAAGCGGACGAAGTTCCAGAAGAAGGTCGCGGCATAAGAGGGCGGCTCGGCGGGCGTGCCCTGACCGACGCGCTCTGCGAGTTGGCCGAGTCCGGCCGCAGTGAAGTATTGAAAGCCAATGAAGACGAGCGCGACCAGCGTCCAGACGCCGAAAAACAGCGGCCACTTCGTCCAACGCCCGCGCGCCATCTCGCCAGCCCTTTCGGTGAAAAATTCGAGAGGGCTTGATTGTAGCGCCGCACGCAGGCGCGCGCCAAAGCTGCGCGTCGCCGTCACCTCTAATCTTTCCACGTTTTCGCTCAAACCTCCCTATTGTAGAGACCTGAGCGCGGGCGGCAACGAAACTGTGACGAGGCGCGCGCCGTGGGTGGCGACACGCACGCACGCAGGGACAAAGCAAAAAGCGCCTTGCGCTCAGAAGCGCCTCCGGCGTCTCTCGCATCAAGATTAAATCTTCATGCGAGAGACGCCGGAGACGCTTCTGAGGAATCGGGTTTTCCGAAGTGGCGCTGCTACTGCCCGCCCGCCGGGGTGGGCGCGGGTTTGAGGATGACGGCCGGGATGTCTGCGGCGCGCACGGCCTGATTGAAGGCGCGGAGGTCGGTCGTCATCGTCTGGTTGAGTCGCTGCAACTGCGCGTCAATCTGGGCGACGAGCTCTTCGTAGAGCGCGTAGGATTGCTCGGTCGGCTGCGCATCGGCGCTGGCGACCACGTCGGCCAGTTCGGCCAGTTTGTTGTTGAGGCGGATGGGAAAGTTGAGCGGGTCTTGGCTGCTCTGGTTTTTGGTTTGATAGAGAGCCTCTTCGACGGCCGTCAGTTTCGCATTCAGAGCGCGTCCGGCGTCGGCGACCGCCTTCGCGTCGGACTGGCCTTCGAGCCGCTTGAGCAGGTCTTCGACCTGACGGCGCACCTCGCGTATCTGCGTGATGCCGTTGTGCGTCTCGGTCAGTTTGTCGCGAATCTTCATGAGCAGCGCAAACTGCTTCTGAAACTCTTCGGGCGTCGTCGTCAGACGCGGGTCGCGCCTGACCTCGAAGCTCTCGGTCATGGTCTGGCCGTCAACCGTGAGGCGCACCTGATAAGTGCCGGGAACGAGGCGCGGCCCGCGCATCTCGCCGCCCCAGAGAATCATGCCGGGAAAGCGCGCCGCCTCCGCGTAACGCATGTCCCAGACGAAACGGTTGAAGCCGACCTCGGTCGTCACACGCGGCTGTTGCTGTCCGCCGCCGAAGGTGAACGCCTCCTCGCCCGAAGGCGCTTGCGGTTCTTCGGGCGGCGTCTGCACCTGTGCTGCGCCGGGCGCGGTGGCTGCGCCGACGGGTTGCGTCGTGCCGCCGGGCGAAGCGGCGGGCGAAGGCGTCGGCGTCGGGCGCACGGGCGCGCGCGCCGTAAACTTCCTGATTGACCTGCCCGCAGGGTCTAAGAACTCAAGCGTCATGTCGGTCGTCGGCCGACTCTTGAGGTAGTAATAGACGACCGCGCCGTTCGGCGGATTCTGCCCGATAGTGGCGGTCGGCGGCAGAGGCGCGCCGCCGCCTCCCGGCGTGCGATAGGTGTCTTCAGGTCTGAGCAGGCGCGTCTGGCCCGCACCGGCCGAAGCGAGCATCTGCGGCGTCATCTGATGCAGCACCGAGAGGTCGTCGAGCACCCAGAAGGAGCGCCCCTGCGTGGCGACGACCAAATCCTTCTCGCGCTTGTGCACGGCGAGGTCTGTGATGGGGACGACAGGCAGGTTGAGTTGGAAAGGCTGCCAGCGTTCACCGTCGTCGAAGGAGATGTACATGCCGGTTTCCGTCCCCGCGTAGAGCAGGCCGCGCCGGTTCGGGTCTTCGCGCACGACGCGCGTGAAAGCGTCGTCGGGGATGCCCGCAGTTATCTTGCGCCACGTCCGCCCGTAGTCGCTCGTCTTGTAGAGATATGGACGGAAGTCGTCGAGTTTGTAGGCGGTGGCGGCGACGTAGGCGACCGCAGGGTCGTGCGCCGAAGCGTCGAGCGAGTTGATTTGAATCCACTCCGGCATCCCTTGCGGCGTGACGTTCGACCACGTCTTGCCGTCGTCGCGCGTGACGTGGACGAGGCCGTCGTCCGAACCCGCCCAGATGACGCCGCGCGTGACGGGCGACTCCATCGCCGTGAAGATAGTGTCGTAATACTCGACGCTCGTGTTGTCCTTCGTGATGGGGCCGCCCGAAGGGCCTTGCTTCGACTTGTCGTTGCGCGTCAGGTCGGGCGAGATGGCCGTCCATGACTGCCCCTCGTTGGTCGAGCGAAAGAGGATGTTGCCTGCGGCGTAGAGCGCGTCCGGGTTGTGCGGCGAGAAGAAGATGGGATAGTTCCACTGGAAGCGATACTTCATCCCTTCCGCGCCGTGTCCCATCGGATTATCAGGCCAGACGTTGACGCTGCGCAGTTGTTCCGTGCGCTTGTCGTAGCGCGTCAGATAGCCGCCGTAAGAGCCTGCGAAGACGATGTTCGAGTCTTTCGGCGAGGGCGCAATCCAGCCCGACTCGCCGCCGCCCACGTCGTACCAATCGGCGCGGTCAATGCCGAAGCCGTTCGTGCGGCTGGCGATGCGGACGGTCGAGTTGTCCTGCTGCGCGCCGTAGATGTTGTAGGGGAAGTCGTTGTCGATGGCGACGCGATAGAACTGCGCGGTCGCCTGGTCTTGCTCCGTCCAACTGCGGCCGCCGTTGAAGGAGACGTTCGCGCCGCCGTCGTTCGAGTTAATCATGCGCTGAGCGTCGGCCGGAGCAATCCAGAGGTCGTGGTTGTCGCCGTGCGGGACGGAGATGCTGGTGTAGGTGCGTCCGCCGTCGTTCGATTTATAGAAGCCTGTGTTGAGGACGTAGACGGTGTCGGCGTTCTGCGTGTCGGCGTAGATGCGCGTGTAGTACCACGCGCGTTGACGCAGGCGACGCTCCTCGTTGACGCGCGTCCACGTCGCGCCGCCGTTATCTGAACGGAAGACGCCTCCCTGCTCCGCTTCGACAATCGCCCAGACGCGCTCCGGGTTGACCGGCGAAACCGTGATGCCGACCTTGCCGACGATGCCACGCGGCAGGCCGGGATTACGCGTCAACTCCGTCCACGTGTCGCCGCCGTCGGTGGACTTGAAGAGGCCGGAGCCTGCGCCGCCGCTTTCCAGAGACCATGGGCGGCGGATGACTTCCCAGAAGCCCGCGTAGATGATGTTGGGGTTCGTCGGGTCGAGTATCAGGTCAATGGCACCGGCGCGGTCGCTGCGATAGAGCACACGCTCCCACGTCCGGCCGCCGTCGCGGCTGCGGAAGACGCCGCGCTGCTCGTTGGGGCCGAAGGTGTGGCCGAGCGCGGCCACGTAGACGATATCAGGATTCTTCGGGTGGACTCTGACGCGGCCAATCTGTCTCGTGTCCGCCAGCCCGACGTGCTTCCAAGTCTTGCCCGCGTCCATCGACTTGTAGACGCCGTCGCCGTGCGAGACGTTACCGCGAATCGGGGATTCGCCCATGCCGACGTAGATGGTGTTGGGGTCGGCGTCGGAGATGCCGATAGCGCCGACCGAGCCTGTCTTAAAGTGCGCGTCGGAGATGGGCTGCCAGTTGATGCCGCCGTCGGTCGTCTTCCAGACGCCGCCGCCGGTTGCGCCGAAGTAGTAGACGAGCGGCTGCGTAGGCACACCGGCGACGGCCGTGACGCGCCCGCCGCGAAAGGGGCCGATGCTGCGATAGGCGAGCGGCTTGAAGGGATTGAAAGGCGCGGCCGTGCGCGTCTGCGTCTGTCCGGCCGTCTGCGGCGTGGGCTGGCGCATGCCCTGCTCTGTCTGTGGCGTTTGAGGCGGCTGCTCCTGCTGCGGCCGCGCGTGTGCGAGGCGGGGCAGGGTCAAGGCGAAGACGGCCGCCAGCAAAACCGTCGAGGTCGTGGCGGCGCACGCGCGCCGCAGACGATTGAGCGTGCTCATCGAAACGAAGCTCCTTCTGAAATTATTGGACGTGTCCGCGTGTGGAAGGCGAAGCGAATTATGAGATGTTCGCCTGTAGATGTCGAGCCGAAACGGCCGCGCGTCAGAAGATGGTGTAAATGAAGGGCGCGAGCGCAGAGCTTTGCGCGAAGACGAGCAGCGCGCCGAGAATAAAGAGCACGACGATTATCGGCAGCAGCCACAGCTTCTTGTTCTGCCGCAGAAACAGCCAGATTTCACCCATCAACGAAAGCTTGCCCAAAGTTTCAGTCTCCTCGAAATAACTGCCGTCCGCCTTCTCACTCCTGCGCGTCTGTGCGTGAAAACGTAGGGAATAAGTTTCACGCCGAAGCGCGCAGCCGCGAACTTAAAAGAGCCGCTCGAACTGCTCCTTCGCCTGTCGCGTCGTCTTGCGCGGCGTCCAGTAGGACTGGCGCGCGTCGGCGCGACGGTTGAGCGGGTCGCGCCCGACCAGACGCGAGACGAAGCCATAGGGCGTAAACACGCCGTAGTACATCAGCGACAACAGCACGCGGCTGTTGACGTAACCGAGCACGACGGCGACGCTCATCCAGAAGCGATGAAAGAGGCGCGCCAGCGCCGGGACGAACAACCCCGCACAGACGAGCAAGAGGGCTGTGCCGCCGAAGACCCACACCGCCCACGCGCGCTCACGGTACAAGTTCCACAGCGCGAAGGCCAGCAGCACGCAGGCGACGACGAGCGCCGTCCGGCGCGCTTCAGCGCGCTCGTCTCTCCTTTGCTTAGTCAAGCTGGAACTCCTCCTGCCACGCCGTCTCGTCGGCAAAAGGCGTCTCGCCCTGCTCGCTCTTCTCCAACAGGAAATCGCCGAGCACGAGACAGTCCATCTCCGTCCGCATAAAGCAGGTGTAAGCCTGCTCCGGCGTGCAGACGATAGGCTCGCCGCGTACGTTGAAAGAGGTGTTGACGAGGACGGGGCAGCCCGTCAGGCGTCCGAAGGCCGCTATCAGGTCGTAATAGGCCGGGTTGTCTTCGCGCCTCACGGTCTGCACGCGCGCAGAGTAATCGACGTGCGTGACGGCCGGAATCGTCGAGCGCGGGACGTTCAATTTCTCGACGCCGAAGAGACGCTCCTCCTCATCCGTCATCGCGCGTCGCAGATGTTCGCGCACGGGCGCGACCAGCAGCATGTAAGGCGAGTCCGCCTCCAACTCGAAGAAGTCCGCGACCCGCTCGCGCAAGACCGACGGCGCAAACGGGCGGAAGCTTTCGCGGAACTTAATCTTGAGATTCATCTGCGATTGCATGCGCGGCGAACGCGGGTCGCCGAGAATACTGCGCGCTCCCAGTGCGCGCGGCCCGAACTCCATCCGCCCCTGAAACCAACCGACCACCTTCTCCTCCGCCAGACGCCGCGCCACCGTCTCGGCCAACTCTGCGCGCCGAATCAGACTGTACTTCGCGCCGGTCGTCTCAAGGAAGGCGAGCATCTCCTCGTTCGTGTAGGCAGGGCCGAGATAGGAGCCGCGCATCCCGTCGGCGTGGCCGCCGCAGACTTCCTCTACGCGCCGCTCATGGCCGAGATATTGATACCAGACAGAGAGCGCCGCGCCGAGACTTCCTCCGGCGTCGCCCGCCGCCGGTTGAATCCAGACGCGTTCAAAAATCCCCTCGCGCAGGATGCGCCCGTTGCCCACGCAGTTGAGAGCGACGCCGCCTGCCAGACACAGGTTACGCTCGCCCGTCTCGCGTCGCACATGGCGCGCCATGCGCAGCATCGCCTCCTCCGTCACCTCCTGCACCGAGCGCGCCAAGTCCATCTCCCTCTGCGTCAACTCGCTCTCCGGCCGACGCGGCGCGCCGCCGAACAACTCATCGAAGGCCGCGCTCGTCATCGTCAGCCCTTGCGCGAAGTTGAAATACTTCATGTTGAGACGCAGCGAGCCGTCCTCGCGCAGGTCAACAACCTCGTCGAGAATCTGCCGGACGTAGCGCGGCTCGCCGTAGGGCGCAAGCCCCATCACCTTGTACTCGCCGGAGTTGACGCGAAAGCCCGTGTAGTAGGTGAAAGCCGAGTAGAGCAGGCCGAGCGAGTGCGGGAAGTGCAGTTCTTTGAGCAGGTGCAGTTCGTTGCCGCGCCCGTAGCCGTAAGACGAGGTTGCCCATTCGCCGACGCCGTCCATCGTGAGGACGGCCGCGCTCTCAAACGGCGAAGGGAAGAAGGCCGAGGCGGCGTGCGACTCGTGATGCTCTGTGAAGAGCACCTTGCCGCGATAACCCGTCTGCTCGGCGACCTGCTCGCGCGTCCACAACTTCTCGCGCAGCCACAGAGGCATCGCCTTGAGGAACGAGCGCAGGCCGCGCGGCGCATAGTCGATGTAGGTTTCGAGCAACCGTTCAAACTTCAACAGCGGCTTGTCGTAGAAGACGACGAAATCGACCTCCGCCGATTCGATGCCCGCCTGCCGCAGACAGAACTCGACCGCCTGCGCAGGGAAGTTCTGGTCGTGCTTCTTGCGCGTGAACCGCTCCTCCTGCGCGGCGGCGACAATCTGCCCGTCGCGCACGAGGCACGCGGCCGAGTCGTGGTAGTAAGCGGAGATGCCGAGAATATACAAGCCGGTAAAGTCCCGTCGCCTTCCCTCTGTCATCAGCAGACAGAATATAACCGTCTTCCGCCAAAATTTGAAATGGGCGCGCCGTCCCATCTGCATTTGACAAATTCCTAATTTAGACTTATTCTAAACACTGACATGAACCACGAAGAACGCGCACGTGTGGAGACGAAACTGCGGGAGGCGGAACTGAAGCTGACGCCGCAACGCTTCGCCGTGCTCGAATACCTGTCGCGCGCTGAGGGTCATCCGACGGCCGAGCAGATTTACGCGGCGCTCAACCGGCGCTTTCCGCGCGCCTCGCGCGCCACCGTCTACAACACGCTGAACGCGCTCCGCGACGCGGGGCTGGTGCATGAAGTCTACATGGACGACGCCGTCGCGCGTTACGACGCGAACCTCTCGGCGCACCATCATTTCATCTGTCGCGCCTGCGGCCGACTCGAAGACGTGGCGGCCGAGCACCTGCGCGCGTCGCTCTCGGACGTGACACCGGGCGCGGGCTACGCCGTCGAATCATACGAAGTCGTGATGCGCGGTTTGTGCTCTTCGTGCAACCGCTGAGGCGCAATTTTTCAACCGTCAAAGGGGCAAGGAAAAGGGAGGACTAATCAAGAAGATGGCAACCAACGTGGCAACCCGTGCCAAAGGCATGCCGATTAACATCGGCATCGAAGAGGCCGACCGACGCGAGATAGCCGACGGGCTTTCGCGCCTGCTGGCCGACACCTACACGCTCTACCTCAAGACGCACAACTTTCACTGGAACGTGACGGGGCCGATGTTCCAGACGCTCCATCTCATGTTCGAGGAGCAGTACACGGAACTGGCCTCGGCCGTTGACCTCATCGCCGAGCGCATCCGTGCACTGGGCTTTCCCGCGCCCGGCACTTACCGCGAGTTCTCTCAACTCTCATCCATCAAGGAAGAGGAGGGCAGGCCGTCGGCGCAGGAGATGATACGCCTGCTCGTCGAAGGTCAGGAGACGGTGGTGAGAACGGCGCGCTCGGTCTTCCCTGTCGTCGAGCGCGGGGGCGACGAGCCGACCGCAGACCTGCTCACGCAACGTATGCAAATCCATGAGAAGACGGCGTGGATGCTCCGCAGTTTGCTCGACTAAAAGTAGACGCCGAAGCGGCAAGGCAGAGGGTCGAAGTCAGGAGGACGCGTCCTCCTGAC
>DASZCR010000008.1:0-20775 GCA_035942915.1 Pyrinomonadaceae bacterium
GCCCTCAGGAGTCAGAAGCCGCCAAGCAACTATACGTCCCTGAGTTCATGGCTCGTCCTGAGTTCACGGCGCTCTACGGCGGATTGACGACGCCTGAGCAAGCGGCTGCCTTCGTCGCTAAATTGGAGCAGACGGCCGGTGTCACTCTAGCCAATCGCCAGACGCTCATCACACGTCTACAGAACGGACAGGCGACCGCTGCTGAGACGCTCCGAGCGTTCGTCGAAAGCCCGGAAGTGCTCAAGAAGTTCTGGCGCGAGGGATTGATTGAGTTGATGTATTTCGGATTCCTGAGAAGGAATTCTGATGCGGTGGGTTTCGCCAACTACATGAGCAAGTTGGGGGCGGGAGCGGAGGCGCGCGCTGTGGTCTTCGACTTCCTCTACTCGCACGAATATCGCAAGCGTTTCGGACAACCTTAGACACTTGCGGACGCTGCCCCGTCACAGCAGAAGCGTCGGCAGGCTGACCGAGAGCTTGCCGACGCTTCCGCTAAATGGGATGCAGGTGTTTGCAGATGCCGACTAAAAATCTCTCCTCGCGGCCAGCAAGATGATGCCGCTGAAGACGCCGATGACTCCGACCAACAGCGCGCCGAAATCAAAAGCATCTAGAAATACTGCGCGCGGACTGACCAGCAACGGACGCACGAAATTCATCAGCGCCAGTGCGCCGAGGATGAGCGCCATCCCAAACATCAGATAGATGCCGCCGACACCTCTCCTTCGTTCAGGTGGGATGGAAGGCGTGTATTTGATTAAGAGGACGAGGCCAACCGCAAAAAACAGCACGAGCATGGTGAACGCCAATCCCCCATCACTCATCTTCGTCTTCCCCCTCTGCGACGCCGGAAGCCGTGTCTGCTACATCAGCGCGCACCGCAGCGCAGGTTCCTGCACGACCACATGATGACCGGCGATAAGTAAGGCGCGCATCGATGCCGAAGATAGAGGAAACGCTGACGGCGCGGCCAGTCGAATGAGTGGTGAGGTGCGGCGCGGCTTGAGAGTGCGACGCCTCAAGTTGATTTTCGCTCGTTGTAGAGCGGCTCGAAGGCGCGTGTCGTCTGTTCGGTAACGCTCGGCAGAGGCTCTGCGAGAGCGCGCGCCTGCGTCCATCCAAGCTCGTTGGTCTCTTGCCCCTTCTGTCGCTCGCTCTCGCTCGCTTCCCTCGCGCCCCTCTTCACCTTCAAGAGCAGCCCGATGAGCACGCTTTCGACTATCAGCATCAGCAGGAAGCAGAGCAAGGTAATGGCAAGGATGATGTTGAGGTCGAAGCCGACCACCTTTCTCATCACAGCCATCAGCCCGATGATTGCTCCGAGGCCGACGACGAAGACCGCCGTTATCGCATTGATGAGCGGTTCGGGCGACCATTGCGGCGGCTGGCCGGCGTCGTCAACTTTCGCTCCGCCGACCTTTGCCCCGCAGCGATTACAGTAGCTCAGGCTCTGCGCCAGAGCCGAGCCGCAAGATGAACAATACATCCTCTTTCACCTCCTCTTAGGCCATAACGATAGGGAATGGCGCTAAGTTCAACGGTGAGCGGGTTTATTCATGGCGCAAGGCTATCAGCGGGTCAACGCGCGCGGCGCGGCGCGCAGGGATGTAGCAGGCCAGCAGGGCGACCGCAACCAATAAGACCACGACGCTAATGAAGGTCACTGGGTCGGTTGCGCCTATCCCTAACAGCATGCTCGCCAGAACGCGCGTCATGGCAAGCGCGCCCGCCAGTCCGAAGGCAATCCCAATCAACGCCATCCGCATTCCCTGACTGACGACGAGCCGCACCACGTCGCGCAGACGCGCGCCGAGCGCCATGCGAATCCCGATTTCGCGCGTGCGCTGGCTGACATCATAGGTCATCACGCTGTAGAGTCCCATCGTCGCCAAGACCAGCGCCAGCACACCGAGCGCGACAGCCATTCCCGCCGCCACGTTCGGCGCCCAGTAGGCCAGCGACAGATTCTCTTCCGCCATCATCACGCCCACCACCGGCAGCCGCGCATCCATCTGCGCGATTTCGCGGCGGACGCTCTCCGTCACCGCACGTAAATCGCCGCCCGTCTGTGCGCTGACCAGCAAAGTCATTCCTGCTCGCGGGTGCTGATAGACCGGCAGGAAGACGTAGATTTGACGGTCTTCATACAACGAACGATAGCGGCCGTCTTTGACGATGCCGACGATTTCCATCAACGGCGAACCCTGCTCGAAGCGAAAGCGTTTCCCCAGCGCATGTTGTTCGCCGCCATAAAACCGGCGCGCGAATTCCTGATTGACGATGACGACCGGCGGCGCATCAACGTCGTCGCGGTCTGTGAAATCGCGCCCGCGCACGAGCGGCGTCCGCAGGGTCTCGAAATACTTCGGCGTCACCAGACTGTAGTCGGCGTTGACGCCCTGATTCGCCGGCGGGTCAATTTCGCCCTCTTTGACAATGGGGCCGCGTGAGTAGTGGCCGACGGCGAGCGGCATTTCGTTGACCAGCGCGGCCGTCCGCACGCCGGGCTGCGCTTCGATGCGGCGCAGGAGTTCGGGGAAAAATCGCTTGGTCGTTTCCAAATTGTCGTAGGCCAGCAGACTGGGGTTAATCATCATCGTGACCAGATTTTCGGTCTCGAAGCCGGGGTCGGTCTGCCGCACCTGTGTGAGGCTGCGAATAAACAGCCCCGCACAAATCAGCACGACGATGGAAATCGTCACCTGCGCGACCACCAGCACGCTACGCAGATTGAAGCGACGGCGGCTGTGCGATGGACTCACCGCCATCCCTTTGATGACGGCGACCAAGTCGGCACGCGAAGCCAGCAAGGCCGGAGCCAGACCAAAGCTCACGCCCGTCAACACGGAAATCACCAGCATCCACTTCAGCACGTAACTGTCCGGCGCAAAGTCAAGACTAATCGGGTAAGGGACGGGCGGAAAACTCACGCGCAGCACATCCGCGCCCCAATAGGCCAACCCCCAACCGAGCGCGCCGCCGAGCAACGCCAGCAAGATGCTCTCCGTCAGCAGTTGTCGCACGATGCGTCCACGACTTGCGCCAATCGCCAGACGAATCCCGATTTCTCTGGCGCGTGTGACAGCCCGCGCCAACATCAAATTCGCCACGTTGGCACAGGCCAGCAGCAACACCAGACTGGCGACACACAGGGCGAGAAAACCGCCGTACCTCATCCCTTGCGTGACATCCGCATATCGGCCGTCGAGTTCCGTCGTGAGCTGGATTTTGGTGTCCGCATTCTCCTTCGGATAAAGTTTCGCCAGATTCTCAACCACCAGATTCAAATCCGTCTCTGCCTGCGCCATCGTCAGACCCGGTTTCAAACGTCCGTACAGATTGAATAAGGCATAGCTGCGGTCGGTCTTCCACTCCGCGCGGCGGCCGAATTTTTCCGCCATCATCAAAGGCACCCAGAACGCCTTACGGAGATAAAACGCCCCGCCGAGAAACTGTTCCGGCATGACGCCGACGACCGTGAACGGCACACCGTTCAGGTAAATCATCTTGCCCACAATCGCCGGGTCTGCCTCGAAGCGCCGCTGCCACAACGAATGGCTCAGCACCACGACCGGATGAGCGTTCGGCGTCCTATCCTCTTCCGGCGAGAAGGCTCGCCCAAGCACCGGCTTGACGCCCATCACTTCGAAATAATTGCCGCTGACCAACTCACCCCAGATGACCTCGGCACGCTCGTTGTCGCCTGCGCTGCGGCTTTCGCCGGAACTGATACCCGCCGAAGCTTCCATCCACGCACAGAGGTCGGAAAAGCTTTTGTTCTGCTCGCGCAAATCCAGATAGTTCGCATAGGAGAAATTCCCCCAAACCTGCCCGTCCGTCTTTCTCCCCCAGTACGGAGCTATCAACTCCTCTGGCCTGTCCACAGGCAAAGGGCGCAGGACAAAGCCATGCACCGCGCTCAAAATGGCTGTATTGACGCCGATTCCCAACGCTAAGGCCAGCGCGGCCACCGTCGTAAAGCCGGGATGCTTCGCTAATATCCGCACGCCGTAGCGCACGTCCTGTAACAAGTCTTCCAGCCAACGCGTCCCACGCGCATCGCGGCACTTCTCCTTCACCTGCTCCGGCCCGCCGAGAGCAAGATGGGCTTGCCGTCGCGCTTCTTCGGGACTGTAGCCCTGGGCTATCAGGTCATTCGTGTGTAAGTCCAGATGGAAGCGCAGTTCCTTTTCGAGTTCCTCCTCACTCTTCCTCCGGTGAAACAGGCGACCCCACCAGCCCATCACGCACCTCCTTCAGACATCTTCAGAATCAGACCGACGGCCTCCGTCAATCGCTGCCAGCCGGCGGCCTCAGTTTCGAGTTGTGCCCGTCCTTTCCGTGTCAGTCGATAGAACTTGGCCTCGCGCCCGGTCTCTGTCGCCTTCCAGTCGGCCGCCAGCAGGCCACGATTTTCGAGCCTGTGCAGCGCCGGATAAAGCGAGCCCTGCGGAACCTGCACCACCCCGCGCGACGCCTGCTCCAAGCGTTGCGCTATCGCATACCCGTGAACCGGGCCGAGCGCGACAACTTTTAAAATCAACAGGTCTAACGTGCCCTGTGGTAAGTCTGATTTCGTCGGAGTCATCAACGTTACCTCCTGCTTCTACATATTACATAACGACGTGTAGAAGCGCAAGGCATATTATTGTCGGGAATCGAAGAGGTGAGGTCTGGTGTCGATAAGAAGGAACCGGCACGCTTTATGGGTATTGAATTCTGCGTTGGGAAGCTATAAAAATGGTTATCGCTTGATGAATCTTGCGCCGCCTCATGCCTTCGCCGGCAAGTCTTCTTAGCAGTTCATGGTGGTGAAATGCGGAAGAAGTTGAATACATTCTTCGTGACCTTCATAGCCTGCGTCGCTGGGGCGTGGTCACTGACGGAAGCTACTGCCTTCTTTCATCAGGATTCTCTGAGAGAAGCCTTAAAGAATTATTGGTGGCTCGTTTTTTATGTCCTGCCGACGTTATTAGCATTAATCTCCGTCGGTCTCTCTACAAGTACAGTCTTCAATGCAGGAAAAGATTCAAATAAAACGGACGAAGCGAGAGCAGAGAAAGTTCCCGACGTAGAATTTGAAGAGAATATTCAGACGCTCTTCGCCACGCTCAAGGAACACTATGCAAAACGTTTGACACAGAAATTAGACGAGCATTTCGAAATCACTCTGGAGGTCAGCGAAGACTGGGACGAGCATCATCCTCAGAAGTTTGACGTGCGCTATGACAAGAGCGTCAAAATCAGCGAAGCGTTGAAGTTTATCAATAGTTCTTTTGACAGGAACGGAAGGCTGCTGATTGTCGGGAATGCGGGTGTCGGTAAAACCGTTCTGCTTCTCAAATTCGCTCTGGAAAGATTTGATAAGACCGACCTCACCAGCAAGGAAGCGTTTCCGGTTATTTTCAACCTGGCGGCGTGGTCTGAAAAATATGAGAAGTTTGCAGACTGGCTGAGTGCGATGCTGTATTCGGTCGAGCAGTTCCCACAAAAATACGCGGCGCAGCTTTTAAAGGACAAGCGAATCATTCCGCTCCTCGATGGTCTCGACGAGTTGGCAAGGAATGAAAATGAAGAAACCAAGATACAGAAGCGTACGGCCTGTCTGACATCGCTCAGTGATTACCTGCGGGGTGGGCGGAAGGTTGTCATTTGCTGCCGTGAGAACGAGTTTGCGCGGATGCCGGAAGCGACCCGGCAGCACACGCCTGTCTGGGCGAAAGTGAAAATTCTGGATTTATCAAAGATTCAGATTTTGTCATCGCTCAAAGAAGCTCACTCGCAACAGACTAACGTTGATTATGCTTCCGCCAACAATCTACTCAAACTGATAGTCAAGCATGAAGATGACAAGAGGTTGCAGGCTTTTTTAAAGCGAGCCAATTCGGACAGGACAAGAAGACTCAAGTATCAGGCTCAGGCAGACCTTTTTCTCAAAACGGTCATCAATGAGAAGTACGAAAATCTGTTAGAAGTTCTCAGCAGCCCTTTCTTCTTTTCCACCGCGCTCGAAGTCTTCGACCGCCCACGTTTTGAAGGGCAAGACATTCCGGCGGAGAGAGCGCAACTGGAAAAGTATTTGATGTCGGAATACATCAACATAAAACTCAATAACACAAGTCCTCCCCGAAACTTTGCGCCCGAACAGACTCGCCAGTGGCTGCAATGGCTCGCCCGCCTGATAGACAGGAAAGGTGTCGGTGCATTTGAACTCTCTCTGCTGCAACCGACCGACGTCTCCAAAAGACTGACCTATTACCTGATTGTCAACTATTTTCCCCTGTTGAGTGGCCTGTTCATAATCTTATTGCTTCTCCCACTCTTTATTCCGTTGTATGGAATTGCGATAGCTCTGATTCTGGGTCTGACGGTCTGCGGGGTATTAGGGCTGTTGTCGGGTTTACTCGATTTCCTGGATTTTGCTGTTGAGAAGAGATTCAAACACCGAACGGCCGAAGAGACTGCCCCTCTTAAATTCAAGATGAGCAGATTGTTTACCGCGCCATTTTGGACGGACGCTCTGACCGCAGGCTTAATCAGGTCTTCTCTCTTCGGCGTAATCTTCGGCTTGATGGTGGCCTCTTACAGTAAATCAATCTTGCAGAGTCTGTTCTGGGGCGCCACGACATGGTTACTCGGCATTATCTCTACCGGGTTCACGCAACAAACCAAACCTCGCCATGTCAGAGAGTTTATTGATACGGAGGATTTCGTTAAGCTGGATTTTGCCAAACTTCTAAACATGAGTTACTGGAGGAATAATCTATTCAAAGGCTTAGTTTGGGGACTGGGTGGGGGCATCATATTTGGTCTGTTTCTTGGTTTAATGATTGGTGTGCTTGAAGGACTGACGACGGACACGGTTGTTTCTTCCGTGATTATCGGCCTCTTGTTCGGCGTCCCGGCCGGAGTCGGCTATGGAATTCAACTAAGTTTCGAGAGCCTTAAAAATCACACCAAGTATGTGAGGATTGAAAGTCCATATCAAAGATTTTACGGTGGGTTTATCACCAATCTGATATTTGTGATTTTAACGGTCTCGCTGGCCTTGCTCCTTTCCTTCTTCTATCTGGAAGTTAGAGCGGACGGTCTGTTTATCCTCTACGCACTGTTGATTGGCCTGCCGGTCATGGTAGTGCTTGAGACCCTGTTCACACACAGTTTGACGAAACACTTTCTGCTACGTATTGCCCTCTACCTCGAAGGCGTGATGCCTCTGAGATATGCGACGTTTCTGGATTACGCGGCCGACGCCAGAATATTAGAGAAGGACGGCGGCCAATGGCGTTTTCGTCACCAAAATCTGCAAGAGTATTTTGCTCAATGAAGCGGGTGGTGACCAACCGTAGCGTAGACAGTGCGCCCAATTCTTAACGGGTGGTTTTGGACGCTTATGAAATGTATTCTGTGACGTATTGTTAAGTCTTATTTATCAAAACGCTGTCGGCTCTACATGTCCTGATGGAGAAGTGTGGAACTTCGCGCTGAACGTCTACGATTTCAGCGGCGGTGGCAAGAATCGCGGTCGGGTGCATGCCGTTGTTAGATGGCGTCGCCAGTAATGCATCAGGCTTACTGAATTGTACGAGCCATTTTATCTTACGGCATACCTCCCGCTCCGTTTGAATGAGTTGTTATATTTCTTTCGTGGCGATGGCCTGAACTACTGCGCCAATGCCGGTGTGATAAATGCCTTCTATTACATCGCGTTCAAGCTCAATTAGATGTCTGAACCGTAGGCCGGCCAACTCAAGGCTCAAAGACTCTTTAGACTGCATCACATCTGTCGAACTTCCGCCGCCAGTGCCATGCTTCAACTGCTCCGGAGTGTATGCTTCAAGCAGGAAAACACCATTCGGCTTTAACGCCGCTTCCACTTTTTTATACAACTGCTTTCTTAATGAAGAGGGTAGTGGACAAAATATAGAGACGATACCATCCCATCTATTTTCGCCTAGCTCATAATCTGCTAAATCGGCATGAACGAACTCGACAACAACCTCGTTCTCTTCGGCTAACTTCCGGGCCTTATTCAAACCGACTATGGATGCATCCACAGCGGTTACAGAGTAACCCTGTTTCGCAAGGAAAACAGCATTCCGCCCTTCCCCTTCGGCCAGACTAAGAACTTGACCTTTCGGAATATGGTTAAAGTTCTCCTCCAAAAACCTGTTCGGCTTTGTGCCATACGCGTAATCTTCGGTACTGTATCTTTCATCCCACATCGGCTCTCTCCAATTTTTGCCACTGGCACAATGCATGCCAAAGAAATATAACGCACGGCATCACCGCGCCCACATTAAACCTCTATGAGGGGCTTCTTGGCGAGGCGGCGGGTGCATGCCGTTGTTCGGCGGGGCACGGATGTTAGTGACAACTTTGATTGAGATGTATAGACCACACTAGAGATAGAAATGCCTTGCCCGTATATTTTGTTCGTAGCAGGATGCGCGGCACTGAAAGGAGGCACGCTAAATGCGCCCCGCTTTCTTTCTTTTCGCCTTGTCCATTTTTTTCATTTTTTCCACACAATGTTCTGGTTAGGTGCGGCAAAAGCGACAAGTAATAGTTACTACCAACGACTGCCACAGCAAAAACATTGTCCGTGCCTCGACCTTATGGTATAAGGCGTTGCCAGGTCATTAAGACACACGCACTCACAGTCGGCTCCGTTGTCTTATTGATGATTGATACTCTTTAAGCCTCACGAAGCATGAGGGCATTCCTAGCTCAGGCCGGTAGCCGCACCGGCTTTCAGCGAGCAGCACCCGGCGGCCGCACACACCATCCGCGCGTGTGAGCCGTGCTGTGGTTAAGTGTCGCCCGCAGACAAATCTCGGCGGATGACTCACAACGCCGGTCGGAGATGTAATCTTGAAAAAACTACTCGTCGCAGTTTTGCTGTCAATCAGTTTCTCGTCCCTCGCCCCGGCGCAGACGCCGCCCGCCCCTCCGTCGCGGAGCGCGAGCGAGCAAAGGCAGGTTGAGTCCGCCAAGCCGTCGCCCTCGCCTGATGTCAGTAATCCCGCTCAGGGCCAGTCATCAGCCGCGCAGGAGATTTCGACTGAACTGGAGGGGCTTGACAAGACATCAAGTCCGGCGAACCAAGCAGCGGCCGCAGATTATATGCCGCCACCCCCCGGCGACAACGGGCCGCGCGACGGCATATATCATGCTATGTTGACTGTGCTTGACGCGCAGGCGGGAAGGGTTGAGCAGGCCAAGGCCAACGCCACGAAGGCCGTGCGGCTGTTGGCAAACCCTAACGGCGACGGCCAGTTTTACGCCAGAGGGGTGGCCCAGCAGGAGTTGGGAAATTATGACTTGGCGCTCGCAGACTTCGACAAGGCTATCCAACTTAACCCGCAAAGGGCAATAGTCTACTATAGCCGGGGCTTGGCTTACTCCAGCAAAGGCGACAGCGACCGCGCGGTCGCTGAATACGACAAAGCCATCCAACTGAACCCTAAACTGGCGGGTGCTTACTCGGCGCGGGGCAGAATTTACTCCGCCAAAGGCGACTATAAGCGCGCGCTCGCCGACTTCGACAAAGCTATCAACCTAACTCCCCAGCGGGCGTACGACTACCGCTTTCGGGGCGAAGTTTACGCCGAAAAAGGCGAGCACGACCGCGCCATTGCCGATTTCAACAAGGCCATCGAACTGAACCCCAAATGGAAGGACGCCTACTACCACAGGGGTAACTCTTACTACCGTAAAGGCGACCGCGACAGCGCCATTGCCGACTTCAGCAAGGCTCTCGAACTAGACTCTAAGGATGCCGACGGCTACCACCTGCGGGCTATCCTCTATGCCGAAAAAGGCGAGCATGACCGTGCAATCGACGACTATTCAAAGGCCATCGAACTAAATCCTCGACTGGCTACTGCCTACCAAAACCGGGGCGAGGCTTACTCCGTCAAGCGTGATTACGACCGCGCAATCCCAGATTTCGACAAGGCCATCCAGTTAGACCCCAAACTAGCTGACGCCTACGTCTATCGTGGCTACGCGTACTTCGTCAAAGGCGACAGCGAACGCGCGATGGCCGACTTCGACAAGGGCATCCAACTGAACCCACAAGTGACGCCCGCCTACTACTACCGTGGTTCTCTGCACTCCAGCAAGGGCGACTACGACCTCGCGATTGCCGACTTCGACAAGCTCGTCCAACTGGCCCCTGAACGGATGCTCGGCCACGCTTACTTCAATCGGGGCATCGCTCACGCCAAAAAAGGCGACCACGACCGCGCGCTCGCAGACTTCGACAGAGTCATCAAGCTGAAACCGCGAAACGCGGCTCCCTACATCTCTCGTGGTGACTCCTATTCGAGTAAAGGCGAATACGGCCGTGCTATTGCCGACTATTCGGAGGCCATCAGACTCGAACCCGCTTCCGCTCCGGCATATCAAAACAGAGCGAAGGCTTATGAAAAACTTGGCGAGAGTATCAAAGCTCAGGCAGACCGTGAGAAGGCCGCCGAGTTGGAGAAGCAGCAGACGAAGCCATAATCGTTCGGACAGACAATGTGCCCCTGCTACGCGGCCGTCGGGGCGGATGGTGTTATGAGGTTGCGTAGCCCCACAGACGCGTCAACCCATCCATCTCCCCGTTGAATTGGTCTCTATCACAGTTGCCGACGCCCGCCACAGAATGCGGCTCCGGGCCAACCGTTCCATCCGTGTATTGCCACATCGTCCACGTCGCCCAATTGGCCGGGACGCGCGGCGTCGAGCCGTATTCGGAGAGCCAGAACCAGCAATTCGCCAGAGTCGGATTCTTGTTCTCTCCCAACAGTTCTTTGATATATGAGCCGGAGTAGAAACCCGGCCAGCGCCCGGTCGCCGTCTGCACAGTGGTAACGAACTGCTCCGCCCCGGCGAGCGTCATGCTGGAGCCGGTCGGGTTCTGCTCGAAGTCGAGCACCAGCAAGTCGGTCGGCTGAGGGTTCACGACAGAGAGGAAATGTTGCGCCTGCGCTGCCGCGTCGTCACCCGTCGCGAAGTGATAGGCTCCCCACCACAGACCGGCGGCGAGAGCTTGGCTGCGACGAGTCGAATACGTCGGGTCAACTTGGGAGAGACCTTCGGTTGCTTTATGAATGATGCCAACGATACCAGCAGCTTTGACGGCGCTGAAGTCTGTGACATGGTTGAAGTGGGACAGGTCGATGACGACATTCAATGTCATATGGGAGCCTCCGAGTTAAACGTTGCACTGATGCTTGTGACGACTAATCGCAAACACACGCTTCAAGCCCGCGTGGTATCCAAAGACAGTTCACCGAGATGTCGCGCGTCGTCGCGGCCTGCTGCTCCGCCGACTCCTGCGCGGAGCGGTCTGTCTTTTCTTCACCGCAGGAGTCCTCGCGGGCGCGGCTGTGGCTGGCGTGTCCGTGCCCCTCGCTGTTGCCGGAGTGTCGCTCGCGGCGAGTGCGGCGGCGCGCGCACGAACAGCCGCATCCTCAGCAGTTGCTATCGCGGCCTCCAGACGCGAGCGGCTGGCGCTGAGGCTCGCGCGTTGCTCCTCTAACGCTGCCTTCTGTCGCTCAAGTTGCTCGCGCCGCTGGTCGCGCAGGGCTGCGGCGTTCGTCGTCCCGACCAGAGCGACACTGCGTTGGATGTTCTCAGGCCGCAGGTCTTCGTCCAGTTGACGTGCGCGCTCCTGCAACTCCGTCTCCTTGTCTGACACTTCGCGGAGTTGCGCGCGCAGCCTTTCCGCCTGTTCCTCGAACTTGGCCGCGTCCTGCGCCCACGCCGCCCCGACCGCAACGAGAATGATAAACGCGCTTCTGATGAATCGCCCCATTTTTCCTCCTGCCCCGAACGTGGCCTGATTGCCTGTGAACGAAAATTCAATATTGATGAGCTACGATATCGAAGATGAATTTCAGCTTGTCCCGCACACGGACTGTCCCGTGCGCGACTGATGCGGTCTTGACGTTGTAATCACTACGCTTGATAGAGAACTCGCCGCGCGCACGGAGGTCGCGTCCTTCCAGCGTCACTACTGCGGGGATAGAGATGTGCCGGGTGACCCCGTGCAAGGTCAGGTCGCCCTCGATGCGTGCCTGATACTGCCCGACGGAGATTGGTGTGGCGAAAATATCTGTGCTCTTAAAAACAATTTCAGGATATTTCTCGGTCTCAAGCACGACCTCGCGCATCTCTTTGTTGATAATCTGTTTCTGCTGCTCGGTGAACACCTCGCGCGTTTCCACCAGCGAGTCTGCGCGGATGGTGAAGTGCAGAGAGGCGGGGCTTACAGCAACTGTAGTAACCTGCGCTTCGCCGGTGAAATCCTGAACCGCAATAAGGTGGTCGTGCCCCTTAAACCACAACAATCCGCCGGAGAAGGCGCGCACGATAAAACGGCTCTGCTTTGCATCCAGCCGAAACCGGAGGGAGAGCGATGGCTGTCTGGCAGACGGCGTCTGCGTGAGGCTGGCATTAGCTCCGGCCTGCGGCTGCTCAGACTGAGTTGATGTCTGCGCGCGCGTCGAGGAAGAAGGGTGAATCTGATGGAATCCCAATACCAATGCACCTGTCAGCAAGAGCATTGAAGGTTTCATGGACTTTTCCTCCTCGACGAAGACATCTTCATAAACGTGGGAGCATGAAACAGCTTTTACTTCAATTGAAATTTCAAATCAATGTTACCAGCAATCAACGCCCGAATTAACCTGCCGTGAAGCGCCTCCGCAAAAGCCTTTCATCTCGCGGATACAAGCAGATTACTCCTGCTTACTCCCCATCATCCTGCGTTACTCTCAATTCCCGCCACAGTCTCTTATCACATGATGATATTTCTCGACATGCTGACCATTACTCGTCCACACTGCTCCAACGGCCAAAGAAGAAGGGGTACAGGGCATTCCAAGCCCCTGCACCCCTCATGCTCACCGCGCGTTCCCTGTTGCAGATGAACAACCCTTGTGCCTTACGGCAGGGCTTCGATATTGATGTAGAACTTAAAGTTGCCGGTCTGCTGAATGCCCAACAAAAAGCGCAAGTCAATGCTTGCCCCATTAGCCAGCGGCGTCGCCAGCGTCACCGTCCCCGCCGACATGCTCGAATTAAAACCCCCTCCGTTCGGCTGTGAAGGTGGCTGCTCCAACGTCGTCCCCTGCACCGTCACATTGCTCGTCCCAGAACCGCACGGCGCACGGTCTACCGTCACCACCACCGCCGTCGATGTTCTCGGACGCAGGTCAGCTATCCCCGAAGGAGCCGGAAACGTCGTGATATCGATGATGCGGAACCTCAAGCGTGTCACATTGCCGCCCGTGTTGTTCGTGTAAGTGCGTCGAATGTCGAGCGTCCCGAAGGTCGAATTGTTCGACGGGTCGGAGGTGAAATCGCGCACTCGATTAGGCGGTGAAGCCGAGCCGACGCAAGGGTCGAGCAGGTTGGAAGTGAACGAAGCGTTGCGCTGGATGGGCGAGGAGAGATTCTCCGACCCCGGCGCTCCGAGACGTTGACCCGCTCCGGCCGAAGTGCCGTTAGTATCGACGAAGACGAAGTTCGAGGCGTTGTTATCGGTGTCGATGAGCGTCCCCGTCGAGGGACAGTTACCGAAGGTCGTGATGGAGCCGCTCTTACCGCAGTTATCGCGGTAGAAGGAATAATCAATCGAGAAGGGTGTCAGTGCCGGATAGCCCGTGCCTTCTTTGTAGAGTGTATTGGCTTCCGAGGTAGAGCCGACTGCGTCGAGACGATTAGCGAGTGTGAAGCCGGCAGAGAGGCTGGTCTGGAACAGTGCGATGCCTGCGTTGTCTGGAATGTCTGTTGTGTAGGTGGCATCGCCTGTGGCGGTCGTGCCGTTGCCTGCCGGATAAGAGGCCAGCGAGTAGCCGACCGAGTTGACGCAGAGGTAATGGCCGCGAGTCGGAATGACTGTGCCGTTCGGGATAGTGCAGCGCGCGACGCCGTCACTGGCGACGACGGAATAGCCCGTGCCGCCGCCCACGTCGGCGACGGTGAGGTCAGCACCCGAATTGTTGAAGATTTCGATGAACTCATCGTTCGCGCCGTTCGGCCCGCGCACGCGGAACTCGCTGATAAGGAGCGCGCCGGGAGCGAGCGGAGCAGCCGCCTGCGTGATGTTGAGCGACCAGCCGCCACTGATGCTGCCGCCGTCGCCCGAAAGGTCGTCGACGATGTAGAGCGACCACGCGCCGTTGGCCTGCGCCGCCGTCATGCCGTTGAACTTGCTGGCGAAGGTGGCCGTGCCGCCCGGTGCGGCATCGTCTGTCGGATGCACGGCAGCGGGCGCGGGAGACGGGAAGGTATCGGTCGTGTTGACGGCCGTCGGACGGAACGTGCCGGAGGCGAGCGGCCCGGCGTCGGGAATCGCGCTCGCGGCCGCGTCGTCGAGCGTGATGGTGATGTTCGAGGCGGCGGTCGAGCCGCCGACATCAGACCAGATAATCAGCTTCGCGCCGTTCGGGGCGACGAGCATCATGTCGGTGTCGTCAGGGAAGGTGTGGTTATAGCCCGTGATGGTGACAGTCACCTTAGAGACGTTGCCGGTCAGGCCGCTGACGTTGATGGTCGAAGGATAGGGATTAGCGGGCGTCGGTGGGGTCGCCCCGTCTGTCAGTGTGATAGCGGATGTGTTTGAGAACACAACATTGGCCGTGCCCTCGTCGAACTCAGCGGCCGGGGGCACCCCGCCAGTCGAGTCCTGCTCGGACTGGGCGGTCTGCACAGGTTGCGCTGGCGCGAGCGTTCGTGCGCGCTGTGCCAAGACGACCGCCTGCGTCGAAAGAAGGGAGAAGCAGATTAGGAACGCAGTCGCAGAGGCACGCAACCGTCGTGACGGGGAATGCATATAGTGGTACTCCTTAGAAGCGGCCGAAGAGAGGCCGGGAACTGGAAGAACGGGTTAACTACCTTTGACCCGCAAAGCGGAATGCCGGTGGGTCAACTCCTGACGGATGGATGCGCTGCCAGCAGCGCCATCGTAAATACTACAAGTGCCCTATGAATTTGTACAGCACTTTTACCGAACGAGTGTTCAACACATCCGACGCTGCGGCACATCGGACGCGCCTCTGCGGGAAGGGCTTTTCAGAGCGGGACGCTGACGGTTTTCATAATCTCGCGCAGGACGGCTTCGGCCTCCTCGCTGCGCCTGTGGAGCGAGGAGGAGAAACGCGAATTGACGACGAGACGATGGGCGAAGACCGGCAGAATGAGCCTCTTGACATCGTCCGGCACGCAGTAGGTGCGCTGCTCGGTGAGCGCTAACGCTTGCGCCGCGCGAAACAGCGCGAGCGTGCCGCGCGGGCTGACGCCTAAATCGAGCATCTCGGAGTCGCGCGTCGCCGAGACGATACGCATCAGGTAGTCAACAATCGCATCATCGACCGAGACGCCTGAGACGGCGCTCTGCAACTCAAGTATCTCTTCGCGCGACATGACGGGGCGCAACGCGTCGAGCGGGTCGCCGCGTTCACGGTCGCGCAGGATTTGCTTCTCCACGTCCTGCTGCGGGTAGCCGATTCTCAGTCGCAGCATGAAGCGGTCAACCTGCGATTCGGGAAGCGGGTATGTGCCGTGATGCTCGATGGGATTCTGCGTGGCAACGACCATGAAGGGCGGCGACAGGCGGTAGGTTGTGCCCTCGACCGTGACGTGCCCCTCGGCCATCGCTTCGAGCAAGGCCGACTGCGTCTTGGGCGTCGTCCGATTAATCTCGTCGGCGAGCACGATGTTGGCGAAGATAGGGCCGTGCTTGAACTCGAACGTCCCGGCGTGCTCGTTGTAGACGGACAGTCCAATCACGTCCGAAGGCAGCAGGTCGGAGGTGAACTGGATGCGCTGGAAGGTGCAGTCGAGCGCCTGCGCGAGCGCCTGCGCGAGCGTCGTCTTGCCGACGCCGGGCACGTCCTCGACGAGCAGGTGCCCACCGGCCAGCAGCGTCACGATGGCGAGACGGACGGCCTCCGGCTTCCCCTTGATGACTCCCTCGACCGCGCGTTGCAAGCGGCCGATTTGCGCGGCCGCCGCGTCGAGCGCGACGCCTTCGCCCTCCTCGCGCCCGGCTGTGTGAAGATTTCTCATAAGCCCTCTGCTGCCGTCCATTCTACATATTTACGGCGCGAGCCGCACGCGTGCGGTGTGACTTCGCCCGCGCGCGTGTAGTAGAATTACCGGTATTCGAGCGTCGCGAACGCAACCGCAGAGACGACTGCGACGCGCAGCTTCCAGCCTACTTTGTGGAACGGAACTATTCAAACAGTCGTGTAAGGCATCCAGTGAGGTAATCGGAAAATGAAGAGAGAGAACAACCAGAGACGACGACAGCAACGCGGCTTTTCGCTCATCGAGTTGATGATAGTTATCGCCATCATTGGCATCCTCGTCGGCGTCGGCGTCCCGGCGTGGCGCAACAGCGTCATCTCCGGCAACGAGACGGCGGCCATCAACACCCTGCTCAACATCGCTAAGGAGCAGCGCACCTACTACACGCGCAAGGGCGAATACGGAACGTTCCAACAACTGGTCGCCGCCGGTGCGCTCGATTCGCGCTTTAACAGCGACACGCCCGCCATGTCCGGCTACATCTACACCATGAAGGTGACGCCGAAAGCCCCGAACCAACCGGCCAGCTTCACCATCAACGCAGACCCGCAGGCGGGCGGCGTCACCAGCCCGACCGGCGAACGCCACTTCTACATCGATTCCGGTTCAAGCTCCATCCACTACGACAACGAGCAACCGGCCGACGCCGAAGACCCGATTCCCGGCAGCTAACGCCCGCGTCCCGGACTGCGCCGCGCGTCACCTGAAGACGACCGCGCGGGAGCGTCGCCTTGACGCTCCCGCGCGCGCTTTGTTAGCATTCGGCCTCCTCAACAATTTCGGCACGCCCGCTTAGCTCAGTGGTAGAGCACACGCTTCACACGCGTGGGGTCGTAGGTTCAAGTCCTACAGCGGGCATTCTTCCTTATTCCACACATCAATCGGTCAACAAAGCGATGAAGGCTTCGGCCAGACGGTCGCGCCAGCTTGTCCAGTTGTGGCCGGTCTCGGCTTCGCGGTAGGTGACGGGAAAACCTCTGCCCGCGAGCATCACCTGCACGCGGCGGTTGGCTTCGAGAATCGGCTCCATGCGCCCGACATCGAAGTAGAACCGGAAGGGGCGTTCGCGCGTGGAGCGCACTCCGGCCAGAGCGTTGACGACGCGCTCGTCGTCTATCTGAAAGGCCGTCGATTGCCCGCCGACGCGCGCAAACACGTCCGGGTGACGAAGCGCCGTCCAGACCGAGATGACGCCGCCGAGACTCGCGCCTAAGAGGGCGCGTCCGTCGCGTTCGCGACGCGTGCGAAAACGCGCATCGACGAAGGGGACGAGTTCGCGCGCCATGAAGTCTGCGAACGTGTCGTTCGCCCAGTATTCCTTCATCCGGTCAACGGGGTCGATGAAGACGATGATGAAGGGCGCGACCTTTCGCTCAGCGATAAGGGTTTCGGCGATGTGCGCGGCGCGGGCACGCCTTGCGTAGTCCGTGCCGTCCTGCAAGTAGAGCACGGGGAGCGGCGCGCTCTCGTTCGAGTTGCGCGCCTGCGGCGGCAGGTAGACCTGAATCCTGCGCGTGCCGCCGAGCAGTCGGCTCGCCACTTCGAGCGTCTCAAGTTTGGAGGGCGCGTAAGGTTGCGCGCTCGCCTCTGCGCTGCGCGCTTCGGAGAGAGTCTCGCGCCGGTAGGCGGGCATCTCGAAGAAGGAGTTGCGACCGCCGACGCCGTTGTCGAGGCTGTTCGGGTTCAGCGGGTCGAGTATCCATTCGCCGTCGGCGACGAGTTTGTATTCGGCGCGCGCGTCAGCGGGAAAGGTCTTGGTGTAGAACTTCAAATCCGTCCCCGGCAACTCTTCGAGGACGAGGCCGCGCGGACTCCAACTCGTGAAGTCGCCTGCCAGTTCCACGCGGCGCGCTGCACCTCTGTAGATGAAGGTCGCCGTCTGGCCTTCGATGAGAGGGCTTGTCCTCGCCGCTTTCAGACGTTCGACGAGTGGCGGCGTCAGGCGCGCGCTTCGTTCCATACGCTGCTCCTCCGTCGTCAACGCACGCACGCGCAACCGCTCGAACCTCGTCGCACCGTTCGGCGCGTGAACGGCGACGACCAGATGCGACTCGCCGCGCGGCGGGCGCACCTCGAACTCGTAGCGCCCTTCCGAGTTAACCTGTATCTCGCGTGTGCCCGCAGCGTCGGAAGCATAGACGCGCGAGCGCGGGGCGACGCGTCCCCGGACGCGAAACGTCGTGCCGGCTTCGATGTGTGCGAGCGCCTCTTCGGAGGGCGCTTCGAGGTCTGTCATCGCGCGTGCCGGAGGCTGCGCCTGTCGGGCGTAACGCGCGGCGACGATGTCCGGCATGAAGAGGTTGCGGTTCTCCGAGAGGTTCGAGGCGAGGCGGATGAATTGCGCCATCGACCATGCGAGCGGCGTCGCCGAGCCTGTCCCTTCGCCGAAGCGCAGGTCTGCGCGCGGCGTCTCGCGCCTGTCCCAGACCTGTTCGGGAATCATCAAGCCTTCGTTGGCAAAGCCGAGCAGAGCATCGAGCCTTCTGAAAGCCTCTGCGCGCTGGCCTCGCGCCAGTTCATACTCGCCGCGCTCGCCTGCCAGCAGCGCCCACAGACGCCCTTTGCCCGTGTACTTGCCGTCGAAGTTCCAGGGGCGGCCGTCGTCCATCTCGCCATAGCCGTCGTGGTTGTAGCGATAGAAGGTCGCGCCGTTGGGCGTCTCGACACGGATAACACGGTCAACGACGCCGAGCGACTTCGCAATCAGAGGGTCTTCGGGGCTTTTGATGCCGAGACGGACGAGTTCGAGGAAGCCCGCGTCGATGTAGTCGCGCTCGTCGTGGTCGCCGCCGCCGTTGCCCGCGTTCATCAACGCGCCGTCGTTCGGGTCGTCGTTGTCTGTGATGCGTATGTAGTAATTGCGCTCCGGGTGTGTGCCGTTCGTCGTCGCCGTCCAACGCTCGACGTTGCGCGCCCAGTCGTCGGCCGCCGCGAGATAGACGGCCGCCGAAGCCGCGTCGTCGTTGCGGCGCGCAATCTCTGCGGCGCAGACGAGACCGGCAATCTCGGCCGCGATGGTCGAGGGCGAATAGCCGGGCTTCTCCTCCCAACGCTCCTGCGGCGTGCGCGGGCCGTGACGGACGATGAAGTCTGCGGCCGGACGGACGTGCTTCGTCCACGTCTCGTTGTCTGTGCGGCCGAGTTGATAGGCGAGGATGAGCGGATAGGAGACTTCGTCCATCTGCAAAGAACCCCAGAAGGGACGGCCGTCGAGCCATGAGTTCTGCGGAAAGCTGCCGTCAGGCTTCTGTTGGACGGTGAAGAGATAGTGCAGGGCGCGGTCGGCCGAAGCCTTATCGCCGAGAGCGTAGAAGGCCGTCGCGACCTGATAGAGGTCGCGCGACCAGACGAGATGATAGCCGCCGACGTTCGGCTCGTTGGCGCTCGCGCCGCCGCCCCAAGGCACGCTCAGAGAGGCAATCATCGCGCCCCTGTAGGTCTTGTCCTCGTGCGCCTTCAAGACCATCGCCGCCATGTCGAACTGCCGCTGATACTTCTGCTCAACTTTGCGCAGCGTGCGGATGTAGTCGCTCCACCCTTCTGTGTACTCGCCGAAAGTCTTCTGCCAACCCTTCGCCAGCGACAGGCGCGCGTTCCTCAGAGCCTCGTCGGCCTCGCGTCCGAAGCCGAGAGCGAGCGTGAAGTTATACTCGCGGCCTCCGGGCTGTTCCGGCGCATCGGTCTTCACGCGTGCGACCTGTACGACGTTGCCATCGGCGGCGCGCACGCCGCTCGACGCGTTTCGCTGCTGGCGCGCCTGCCGGTCGGAGGAGAGGCGGCGCGCCCCCTGTGGCGGCATCTCTGCGGCCGTGCGGCGCAGATTGATGAGGCCGTCGCTCGTGCCGTGATAGCCGTTCATCTGCTCGTCGAAGCCTGTGCTTGAGACGAGCGCGGCGGCTTTGTCGGCGTCGGCTGAGAGCAAGGCTCCTTCCTGCGTCCAGGCCGAGTCGTGCATGCCGCTGTTGTTGAGCGAGGGGTCGTGATAGACGTAGAGACGCCACGCGGCCGGGCGCTCGGCGAAGAAGCGGACGCTGACGAGGACGGTGTGGCGTTCGGGGTCTGTGATGTAAGTTTTCTGGATGCGATAAGCCTTGTCCTGCGCCTCGTTCTCCTGCGTGAAGACGAGCGCCTCCGGGTGCGCGGGGCCGGAACTGTGCCGCATCTCCTCTTCCGTCTCGACGCGCGTGCCGTCTTCGCTGACGACGACGAGTTGCAGCAGACGCGTGTTCGCCACGTCAACCGTCGGATAGTAGACCTCCGTCAGGACGCCCTCACGCAAGGTGAACCAGACTTTCGACTCGTTGGTCGTCGAAGTGCCGACCGCAGACTTGCCCGCGCTCTCCCACGTCGCATCCTTGCCGGGCGCGCCGGGCGCGAGGTTGTTCCCGCGCGGCGTCTGCGAGAGCGAGACGCAAGGTGTCAGCAAGAAGAGCGCCGAGAGTAAGACGGTGCAAAGCGTTCTGTTCATCATCGGTTCCAGAAATAAATGCGCCCTTTGCGCCTTTGCGTCTTTGCGTGGCAATTCAATCTCACGCAAAGACGCAAAGAAGGAGTGTTGAAGTTCGGGGATTCACTTACGAGCCGCGACGGCCGAGCATGTCGAAGCCGACGGCGGCGACGAGCACCGCGCCCTTGACGACCATTTGCACCCAACTCTCGACATTGAGGAGCGACATGCCGTTGTCG
>DASZCR010000009.1:0-23232 GCA_035942915.1 Pyrinomonadaceae bacterium
GTCGAAGCAGATGGAAGTCGAGGCCAGCACGCCTGCGAGTTGTGCGTCTGTGAAATGCTCGCGCGCCCAGTGCAAAAGCATGGCGGCGCTGCGATGTTCGATGGCTACGCCTTTCGGTCTCCCCGTCGAGCCGGAGGTGTAGATGATGTAGGCAAGATTCTCCGGGCTGACGTTGGGCAGAGCAGCGGCTTGTGTGTCGAGGTCAGGTTGTTGCTCGCGCCACTCTTGAGAATCGAGACAGATGACGGGCAGCGAGTCTGTCGCGGGCAGACGATGACGCAGAGAGCTTTGCGTGAGAATCAGACGCGGGCGCGAATCGTCGAGCATGAAGGCGAGACGCTCGGCCGGATACGCAGGGTCGAGAGGGACGTATGCGCCGCCCGCCTTGAGCACGGCGAGCATGGCGACAATCATCTCCGCCGTGCGTTCGCAGCAGAGCGCGACGGCCGTCTCAGGGGCGACGCCGTGCGCGCGCAGCCGTCGCGCAAGCCTCTCCGCACGTCGGTTCAACTCCGAATAGGTCAGACGTTCGCCGCCGGAGACGAGCGCGAAGGTATCGGGCGTGCGCGCAACCTGTGCTTCAAAGAGGCGATGCAGAGGCGCGTGCGCGTCTGTGTAATCGGCTCGCGTGTCGTTCCATTCAAAGAGCGTGCGGCGTCGCTCGGCGGGCGACAGCAGTGTTAGTTGAGAGAGATGCTCCTGCGGGTCGGCCGTGACGGAGACGAGGAGTTGCTCGAAGTGCGAGGCCATGCGCTCGACGGTCGCGGCGTCGAAGAGGTCTGTGTTGTATTCGAGTGAGGCGGCGAGCGTGTCGCCCGCTTCGGTCATCGACAGGCGCAGGTCGAAGAGGGCGACGCGCTGCTCAAGCGCCATCGATTCGAGCACGAGTTCGCCCAAACGGATGCGGCCGCCCGCCTCGCCGAGCGCAAACGATGCGAGTCCTTCGTCGCGCAGCAGGTGCGCCTGTTGCATGACGAACATCGTCTGAAAGAGCGGCGTCCGGCTGGCGTCGCGCTCCGGTTGCAAACGCTGCACGAGCAGCGCAAACGGGTACTCCTGATGCGCGAAGGCGTCGAGCACAGTCCGGCGCACGCGCGCCAGATGTTCGACGAAGCGCGGATTGCCGGAGAGGTTTGCGCGCATCACCAGCGGGTTGACGAAATAACCGACCACGCCCGCGTGCGTCGCCGAGTTGCGCGAAGCCGTAGGCGAGCCGGTGGCGAACTCGTCCTGCCCGCTGTAGCGTTGCAGCAGCACTTGAAAGGCCGCGAGCAACACCATGTAGAGCGTCGCCCCTTCGCTTCTTCCCAACTCTCTGAGGCTGCGCGTCAAGGCGGCGCTCAACTTGAAGGCGTGCGTTGTGCCGCGATAGGTCTGCACGGGCGGGCGCGGCCTGTCGTAAGGTAGATTGAGCGCAGGCACGCCGCCGCCCAACTGCTGCTCCCAGTAGTTCCACAGCCGCTCGCCTTCGCCGCCTTCAAGCATCTCCGCCTGACGGCGCACGTAATCCGTGTATGACAGGCGCAACGGCGCGAGGTTTGCGCCGACGCCCTTCGACTCGGCCTCGTAAAGCTCTCCCATCTCGCTGAGCAGCACGGCCAGCGACCAGAAATCGACGATGATGTGATGCGCGACGACGAGCAGGACGTGTTCATCTTCGGCGCGCGAGAGGAGGCAGACTCTCAGCAGCGGCCCTTCGCCGAGATTGAAAGGGCGATGCGCCTGCTCCGTCACCCACTGTTGACAGACCGCGTCGCTCCACGATGCAGCGTCAACCTCTTCAAAGTGCAACGGCAGATGTTCATGCACGCGCTGCACGGGCGCGCCTTCCGAAGCGTCGAAGGTCGTGCGCAGAGCAGCATGACGTTCGACCAACGTCTCGAACGCACGGCGGAGAGTCGATGCATCGAGTCGGCCGCGCACGCGCATCGACGAGGCGACGTTGTAGGCCGCGCTGTCGGGAGCCATCCGGTGCAGGAACCAGAGCGCCTGCTGCCCGTGCGAAAGCGGATGAACGGCCGCTTCGGAGACGCTCGCCGGTGTTGGCTGCCTCCTGACAGGCGGCGCGGCCGTGTGCTCCATCGGCTGCGGAGACGCCAACTGCCGGTGCGCCTCGACGGCCACCTCCATGATGCTCGAACTTTGCAGCAGCGAAACCAGCGGCAGCGCAACGCCGAGCGTCGTTTCGAGTTCGTGCGACAACTCGACCGCCAGCAGCGAGTCGATGCCGAAGCGCGTCAACGGTTGATGAGCATCAATCTCATCCGCTGCGACGCCAAGTTTCGACGCCACCTGCGCGCGCACGTAAGCGGCAATCTGCTCGACGCTGTAACTCTCGGCCGCCGTGTCGAGCAGCCGTGAGCCATCCGACTCACCAATCTCGTTTCGCGGCTCGCCTTCGGCCTGCCACGCGGCCAACGCTTCAAAGCGCGACGCCAGAAACAGTTCGCGCGCCTCTCTGCGTCGCAGCTTGCCGCTCGAAGTCTTCGGCACGCTCCCCGCTTTCAACAGCACGACGGCGTGCGCCTGCACCTCGTATTCTTCCGCGATGGCCTGCCTGATGTTGCCGATAACCTCTGCATAGTCGGCCGCCGCGCGGCGCTTCACCTCCTGCAAGACGACGAGTCGCTCCTCGCCTTCGACTTCAACCGAAAAGGCGACGCCGCAACCGGGACGCAAAGCCGCGTGCGCTTGCTCCGTGACGCGCTCGATGTCGTGCGGATAAAGATTTCGACCGCGAATGATGATGAGGTCTTTGAGGCGGCCGGTGATGAACAGTTCGCCTTCGTGGAAGAAGCCGAGGTCGCCCGTGCGCAGAAATCTGCCGGTCAAGTTCTCCGCATCGGCTTCGATAAAGGTGCGCGCCGTCTCCTCCGTGCGATTCCAATAACCGCTCGCCACGCTCTGCCCGCCAATCCAGATTTCGCCCACCTCGCCTTCGGCGCAAACCTTCTGCGATTCGGCATCGACGACGGCTATCTGCTGACCGGCAAGCGCGCCGCCGCAACCGACGAGAAGCCGCGCATCCTCTTCGTCTTCCGCGCACGCAAGCGCGTAGCCTTTTTCGAGCGCGCTCCGGCGCACAGTCAAGGTGACGGGCGTTCTCGCTTCGAGAGTTCCCGAAACGAGGAGCGTCGCTTCGGCCAGACCGTAGCAGGGATAGAGCGCGCTGCGGCGGAAGCCGCACGGCTCGAAGGTCTGTGCAAACTGTTCGAGGGTTTCCGCGCGGACAGGCTCCGAGCCGTTAAAGGCTGCGCTCCAACTGCTCAGGTCGAGCGCCGCCAAATCCTCCGCGCTGACCTTGCGCACGCATAAATCGTAAGCGAAGTTGGGGCCGCCGCTTGTGGTCGCGCCGTAACGCGTTATCGCTTGCAGCCAGCGCGCAGGTTTTTGCAGGAAAGCGAGCGGCGACATCAGCACACAGCGTCCGCCGACGTAGAGCGGTTGGAGCACGTTACCGATAAGCCCCATGTCGTGATAAAGCGGCAGCCACCCGACGATGATTGAGTCTTCGCTTTGACGAAAAGCGCGCTTAATCATCTCCTCGTTATGAAGCAGATTCCCGTGCGTCACCATCACGCCCTTCGGCGCAGACGTAGAACCCGATGTGTATTGCAGGAAGGCGAGCGTTGAGCTATCGACGAGAGGCGCGCGCCACTCTGCGGCCAGCGCGGCGTCGAGTTCGTCCGTCGCCCGCCAGCTTAAATTGTCGAGTGAGGGGAGCGCGCCCAGAAGCGGTCGCAGGCGCGCGAGCGTGGCCGCGTCTGTTAAAGCCGCGCTCGCTTGCGCGTCTGCGACTATCGCTTGCAGGCGTTCGAGTTTGCGATTGAGACGGGGCGGATAGGCAGGGACGGCGACTGCGCCCGCGTAGAGACAGCCCCAGAAGGCCGCGATGTATTCAAGCCCCGGCGGGTAGAGCAACAGCACACGCGCGCCCTGCAAGCGACGGCTCATCAACCACGCGGCGACGGCGCGCGCCTGCGTCTCCAACTGACCATAGGTGAGATGCACCTCGTCGCCTTCACCGTCGCGCAGGAAGGTGTAGGCCAGCCTTTCGGGGCGGTCTTCGGCTCTGCGCCGGAGAAGCTCAATCAGGCTGCCGAATTCCGGGTTGGCTTCTTCCGAAGGGCTTGTGTAGGTGCTCGTCGTGGAAGACATAAGGCGTCAGGCCGGACACTCGTCCGGCGTGCGTTGAATCAACTGTGGAGCGTTCGTGCGGTCTGCTTGCGGGAGCCGGGTTCAGAACGAATAGGTTTTGCTGACGAGCGTCGCATCGCTCGACTGTCCGGCCGCAGGTATCAGGTAATCCGGTCTCGGTCGCACACTCTGTCCGGGGATTTCGGGCAATCCGTCCGTGCGCTCGACCATTATCAACTTGACAGGCTGGCTCGTTCTCACTTCCAGAGTCAGTTCGATGCCCTCAGGGGGCGTCGTCCAATACTGAAGCACCCAGGGCTGCGGCGTCTGACTTCGCGCGCGCCCGTCACGCGCGCCGAGCTTCTTTCCGTTGACGACGGCCGAGACCACTTCGGTCTGCGGGTCGATGAAGGCTGTCAGTTGTGTCCCTGCTGCCGAAGGCACGAGGCTCAGGCGCAGCGTGCGGACGCCTTGCGTGTCGGTGGCTTCGAGCAGAGTGGCTTGCGGCGCGCCGAGCGGAAGCGTCGGGGCAGACGCTTTCAGATAGTTGCCGGGGAAGGTCGGCGCAAACTCTGCAATCGCGCCCCTCTCAAACTTGTTGCCGAAGAACTGCGCGCTCCAGTCGTCCGGCCTGACATCGCTGCTCGCCCACGCGGCTTTTCCCGTGTCCGCGTTCAATGCGTAGAAGACGTTATCGAAGCGCGGATGCCGCTTGTCGAAATTGAAACCGAACGCCGCCCACGCGAGCAACACCACGCCGAAGACGGCCACGCCCGCCGGGAGGAACCACCTGTGTCGCTCGCCGAGAAGCCCGAACTGCGCCGCGACGAGTCCCAACAGAATCGCTGACAGGAACGCGACCGCGCCAATCAACGCCAGACCCACGCCGACGTAAAGCTGATAAATCACCGGCACGAGCAGGACAATCGCCGGACTCGCGGACAATACGAGCACGACGAGGCGCGCAAGCGACGGCCTCTGCGTCTTGCCCGACATAAAGGCGAAGACAGACGCGATGAGACTGAAGGCAAGCGGCCACAGCAGCAGGTAGCTCGCGCCCGGCAGCACGAACGAAACCAGCAACAACAGGAACGCCCAACAGAACTGGCTGCCGCTCAGGAGACTTTCGGCATTCGTCCTGCGTTTGAACCAACCGTAAATCGCCACGACCAGCGCGACGCAGAGGGCGCTGAAGCCTGCCAGATAAATCTTGCCCTGATAGAAGTCGTCCGTCAGGCTGCGTCCGAGCAGTCGCTGCACAGTCCCGATGAGCCACCACAGCAACGCAACCGTGAGCGTCGTCAAGACGACGCTGACAATGAAGGCGACGATGCCGAGGATGATGCCTTTGAACGTGACGCTTCCGCGTCTCAGCCCGTATCCGGTGACGGCGACGAGCAGCCCCGTCATGAAAATCGTGAGCGGCAGCACCCACTCGGCCGAGTATTTGAAGACGAAGCGCCCCAGCACGTCTGAATAGATGGCGTTGCCCGCCTTCTCCTCCGGCACGGTTAGATTACCGAAGTGGCGCGTCAGCGCCAGCGCGTATGAGCCGTGATGTTGCAGGCTGCGCTCGTCGATGTTCTCAAGGCTGTCGGCGCGCAGGTGATAGCGCATCACACCGTCGATGTAAGCGAAGTTAAGACCCTGCATCCCGGCCTCTTTGAAGACCGAGAAATCCGTATCGTTCGGCAGCAGCCTGTATATCTCGTAGCTCAGAGAGTTGGCGAGCGGGTGCGGCGCGGTCTCCATGAACTGGCGCACGAGCCAATCGTTGTCGCGGCTCGTCTCGAACATGATGACGGGGCCGCCGCTGCCGCGCGCTTCGTAGTTGAGCACGACGCCCACTTCCTTCGCCGCAGGATGCTCTTCGACAAAGGCTTGAGCGCCGAGCAGCCCGACCTCCTCGCCGTCTGTGAAGAGGAAGACCACGTCTCGCTTCAAAGCCGGGCCGGCTTTCAACGCACGCAGACACTCAAGCAGGGTGACGACTCCCGCGCCATCGTCGCTTGCGCCGGGGCTGTTCGGCACGGTGTCGTAATGGCTGGCGAGCAGGACGGCCTTGCCGCCCTCAGTTCCCTTCAATCTGGCGATGATGTTGCTGACCGTGCCGCCGCGCGGGAAGTTGGCGCGTCTGGCACTGACGACCGAGGTGGTCTGCACTTCAGGCTCAAGTCCCAACTCGGTTAACTCACGCGTGATGCGTTCGCGCACGCGTGTGTGTTCGAGCGAACCCATCGGGTGCGGGTTTTGCGCGATGCCCTCAAGTCTCTTGAGAGCGCGCGCCGAGGAGAACACGTCGGGCGGAGCGTCTGCCGCCACCGTCTGCGGCGGCCTCTGTTGAAGCAGCGCGAACGCCGCGAGTCCTGCGAGGACGAGGGCAAGCAGGACGCCGAACGCCTTGCCGTTCGTGCGCGGCGCGACCGTCTGAGAGATTTCCGCTCTGTCTGTCGTGTGGGTTTCTGCCATCGACACTCCTTTGGCGGTGGCCTGCGCGGCTCACACTTCGCACGCGCCGCAACCACATGGGATGTTTGATGAAGCGTTAGGTTAACTGCCGTCTGTCAGACCGCCTGAATTATCTCTGCAATCAGGTGGTCGGCCTGATGTGTGCGCAGCTTCTCTTCGATATCTTCGACGTTGAGAAGTTGCTCGGTCAGCAGATTCTGTTCGCGGCTAATCCGCAGGGCTTCTGTGTACGGCAGACAGGTAAACGTAATCATCGAATACAAGTCTTTGAACTTGTCTGGGAACAGTTGATTGATGCGTCGCTCAATCTTCTTCCTCAACAGGAATCTCTGCTCGCCGACGAGCGAGCGCAGTTCGTCGAAGTGCTCGATGCAGAGGTCTGCAATCGCATCCGTGTTCGGCCTGCGTCTGCGCTCGTACTCGCGGAAAATCGTCTTCCAGTCGCCGTCGTAATCGTCCACACACGCGGCCAGCGTCAGGCAATCTTCAAAGCCCGCGTTTGCGCCCTGCCCGTAAGACGGATAGATAGCATGCGCCGCGTCGCCGATGAGGAGAATCTTATCCTCGAAAGACCAGGGCGCGCATTTAATCGTCACCATGAAGCCGGGCGGGTGCGTGAAGAAGTCTCCGACGAGATTCTTCATGCTCGTTATCACGTCCGGGAACGACTGGCGGAAGAAGTTCAAGAGGTCGGCTTCGGTCTTCAGAGAGTCGAACGAAAGCTCGCCTTCAAACGGCAGATGAAGCGCGCAGGTGAAGCTGCCGTCCGTGTTCGGAAAGCCGATGAGCATGTAGTCGCCGCGCGGCCAGATGTGCAGGACGTTCTTCTCCGATGTCCAGCCGCCGTCGGCCTGCGCCGGAACAATCAACTCTTTGTAGCCCTGATGCCAGTACTGCTGCGAGTAGTTGAAGCGGTTCTTCCTTTGGAGGTGCAGGCGCACGGCCGAGTATGCGCCGTCTGCGCCGATGATGCGGCAAGCGGTCTGCCTGCTGACGGCCGACGTGCGCGAGTTTCTAAACTCGACGCTGTTGGTTGCGAAGTCGATGCCCGTGCACTTTTCCTCGAAGAAGAAACGGATGCCGGAGCGGCTCGCGGCGAACTCCAGAAGCACGCGGTTGAGTTCGTTGCGCGAGACGGAATAGATGGCCTCGCTGCTGTTGCCGTAAGGCTGAAAGGTCAACTCGCCTTCGACCGAGTGAATCAATCGGCCGTAGGCCGGGACGGCGATGCGCCGGACGATGTCGCCCGCGCCAACCTCGTCGAGCGCCTTGAGGCCGCGTTCGCAGAGAGTGATGTTGATGGATTTTCCGGCGTCGAGGATGGCCTTGCGCGCGTCTGGACTCCGCTCGTAGACATCCACGCGGAATCCCCTCTCGGCGAGGCAGACGGCCAACACCGAACCGACCAACCCCGCGCCGACAATGATGATTCTCTCGCTCGTCATGGACTGGGACGCCTTTCGGCAAACGTCTTCATCAATTTTTGGACGGAGGAGACGCAGGAGACGGCGGCGTGTCAAACTTCGCGTCCTCGACCGCAACGTTGTGCTTGACCTCCGTGAGCTTCCGGCTCCACTGGATGCCCGGACGCGACCAATGCAGGGAGAACGGCAGCCTCACGCCGTCAACCTGCCGGTAGTCGTCATAACGGATTTGGAAGGGGTACGAACCCAAGACCGATTTCACTTCGAGCCTGCGCTGGATGAGCAGTCCCGTCGCGGTGTCGAAGAAGAGCGTCTCGGTCGTGCCTTCGGGCGTGGTCGCGTTGACGACGTAAGCTTCCTGTTCGCCGACCTTCTGTTTCCCAGCCAGTTTCAGGTTGGTGTATAGCTGCGCGAGGCGCGCGCCGAAGAAGAACTCCGCATCGCGCTTCGTCAAGGCCAGCAGTTCTTTCGTTATCTCGCCTGAGCCGCGACTATCCTGCGCCCAACCCTCCGCCCCGTTGAAGGCCGAGTAGAAGGAGAAGTTCGGATAGTTGACGGCGGTGAAAATTTTGTCGGGAGCTTTCTGATAAATCTCCGTCGGGACAACCGTGCCGTCGGCGTTGACGCGCGAGCCTTTGACGTGGCGCGTGGTGAGCGCGGCGAGCGCGGCCTTGCCGCCGATGGCTTCGACGTACTTGTCGAGCACCTGCTCGACGGTCGGCAGAGGCGCTTCGGGTGTGGCGTTGGCGGCGGCGGCCGACGGCGGCGCTGCTCCGGCGGGCGCGACCGTCAGAGCCGGAATCGCCGCCGGACGCGGAGAGCCTCTGTGGCAGGTGTTGCAGGTAACGACAGTCTGCCCGCCGAAGTTGGTGTCGTTGATGTTGCGCATCATCTGAATCATCCGCCGCGCGGTCTGCTTGGTCGGCTTGTCGTCTTTCTCGAAAGCGCCGCCGCCGACGTGGCAGTAGTTGCAGTTGACGCCGAGCGAAGAGGCGATAAAGGTCATCGCCGATTGCAACTCGGAGGCGGGCATCCCTTTGAACACCTGTATGTTCTTATAGCGTTGCTCGGCCGTCCTGACCTGCGCCGCCGCCGTCTGCGCCTGATGCGGCGAGACGGCGGCAGCAGCAGCGTTCGTGACGTTGGCGTGGCTGTCCGTGCGCGGCTGCCAGTGCGTTGTCGCCCATGCTGGCGCGGAGTCTACGGGGCGCGTGGTGCGTTGGGCGTTGGCTAAGAGCAGCGGCAATGACAGGAGCGTGACGGCGATGCAGATGTTGCGTATGAGATGCCTGCTCATAAGTGTCCTCGCTTTGTTTGTGCGCCTTAAGCGGGCGCGAGAATCTGGTTTCTCAGGAACTCCTGCAATGGCTCGACGTGCTGCTCGTGCTTCACCCACTCGCCGCCGAGGTCTTCCAGAAGGTGCTGCTCCGAGATGAAGTTCGCTCCTGAGTAATGGCGTATCACGGGATGCAGGAAAGTGCTCCGTTGGGCCTGACCCGTGTCGGGGAAGCGTTCGATGTTGAACGGGTCGCCGACGATTTTACCGAACTCAAGCGTAGCCGTGTAGTAATGTTCGTTTTCGCCGAAGCTGCTCTCCTTGATGTAGTCCACCGGTAGCTCCTCGTAGTAGCGCGCCTCTGTGCCGTCTTTCGAGACGACGATGAGGTCGCAGAGGAAACCGAACTGCTGCCACAGCGCGGAGCTTGTATTGATTCTTTTGAGGAAGGCTTCGGCGATGCCTTCGGGCGTCGGGGTGACGGCGTAGGAAGGCCACTCGACGCCGTGATACTTGCGTTCGAGGATATGCCAGAGGGCGCGCACGTTGTAGCGGAAACCGTGAATGAAGCCGGAGGTCGTCTTCTTGAAGTCGCGCATCTGCGTGAGCGTCCCGACGAAGTAGAGGTCTGCGACGTTCGTCGATTCCCACTCGCAGGTCTGTTCGGGGAAGCGGTCTTTGATGACGAGGTTCGGCCGCGCCGATTCGTCGAAGACAGAGGCGTCGAAACGAAAGCCCGTGCAGGCCAGCACGCGGTCGTAGAGCAACACTTCCTTTTCGCCGTTGGCGTGAGAGTAGTTGAAGGAGACGGCGAGTTTGCCATCGCGGCGTTCGATTTTTTCGACGCAGGCGTCTATCACCGCGTTCTGAGTTTTCAGTTGATAGGTATCGAGGAAGTTGTTGTTGACGGCGCGGAGATGTCCGACGAAGTGTGTCTTCCATGCCAGATTGAGCGGCTGCGGGCTGGCGATGTGAATCACGGCGGCCGTCTCGATGAGGTTGTCGGCCGTCTCGAAGCCGGAGTTGCCCTTGCCGATAATCAAGACCTTCTGGTTGATAAACTCCTGCGGGTCGGTTGACATCTCCGTGTAGGGTTCGGTCAACTCGATGCCGGGGATGTCGGGCAGGTAAGGCCGTGTGAAGCCGGTGGCGATGATGACGCGCCGCGCAGAGTAGGTGTTTCCCTGCTCGTCTCGCAAGGTGAAGCGCCCGTCCTCTTTGGCGATGTTGGCGACGCGCGTGTGGTACTTGATTTTCAGGTTGTAGTGCGCGGCGTAGTCGCAGAGATAGCGGACGAGTTCGTCGGCGGGCGGGAAGTATTTTTTGGTGTAGTTCTTGAAGAGCATCTCTTCGCTGTCGCTGATAAGCGAGTTCCAGTCGAAACGCATGTTCACTTCCGGGTCGTCATAGCCGGTGTAAACCTTGTTGCTGGAAATCAGCGTGCGGTGGCGCGGATATCTTTTGAAGAATGTGCCGGGGGTTTCGCCCGCTTCGAGTATTAGATAATCCCTGCCCGCTTTCTCGAAAAAGTAGCCCAGTTGCAACCCCGCCGGGCCTGCGCCGATGATGATGTAGTCGTGCTCGAACGTCTTCGAGTGTTCAGGCTGCGTCATAATTTCTCCTCTCAATTTTCAGACATCGGGTCGATGTGTTAACAGTAGTAGCCGCATCTACGTCTCGGAGCGAGCGCGGGTCAGAGCGTTTTCAGGAAGGCGATGAGGGCTTTGCGGTCGCGCTCGTCGAGGTCGAGGCCGAAGGGATGTCCCTTGACGGCGCGCGTCTTGACGCCTGCGCCGACGAAGCCGGTCGGGACGTAGTCTTCGCGCAGGCGGCGCGGGTCGAACCAATCTTCGAGAGTGGCGACCGAGCCGTTGTGCTCGAAGGGGCCGCGATACCAGACGCCTTTGAGCGAAGGTACTTTGTAATAGCCCGTGCCCCGACGCGTCTTGAGCGAAAGGTTCGGGTCTGTCCCGACCGAACGCGCCATGATGTCGAACTTCTTCAAGTGCTCTTCGGGCACTGTGAAACCATCGACGGGGGTCAGCTTGTTGTTGGTGTAGAGCGGCGGCGTATGACAGGTGGCGCAGCCCTCTTCGTGGAAGATGCGTCGGCCGCGCGCCGCCTCGCGTGTGAACTTGTTCGGATTCGGCGGCGGCTTGAGCGAGTAGAGATAGAGCGCGGCGGCGTAGAGTTGTTCGTCGCTGTAGCGCGCCATCCTTGAGTAGTCGGGCGCTCGTCCCAGAGGCGAAAAGTCGTTGAAGTGGTCGAGCAGGTCTGCGCCCTGCACGAGCGCCATGTAGCGCATCAGGTCTTCAATCGACTGATGGCGGACGAAGCCCGTGTGGTCGAGATAACGCCTCTCTTTGACGCCGATGAGGTCGGGCACTTGCGGCGGGAAGAAGACGCTGCTGCCGAAGCGCGTGATGACGCCGGGAGGAATCGCCCTGTAAGTGTCGGCGAACTCTTCGACCGACATCTGGCCGAGTTTCGCGTGCGGGTCGGCTTCGAGCCAAGGGGCGGAGAAGAGTTGACGGCCGAGCAGGTGAAGAATCTGCTGCGGGATGCGCGTGCCGAAGGCCGACGAGAAGACGCGGTCGAAGGGGAAGTTGCCCTGCGCGCCTTTGATGATGGAGCCATCGGGCATCACGCGCGTATGGCACATCGCGCACGAGAACTCGCCGACCTGAACCTGTCCCTTCTCGCGTATGACGTAACGATAGAAGGGCATCGTGCCGTCTTTCGCCACCGGGACACCGTGCTTCTTGTACCACTCCGGGTCTCGCAGTTCTTCGACCGTCGTCAGTTGGTTGCGCGTAATCGGCGCGTCGAAAACCACCTCACCGGCTTTAATCCAATCGGCTGTGGTCTTGAGTTGCGCGGCGTCGAAAGCCACCTGCGGCTCTTGCTGTTTGAGCCACTCCATGTAGCCGGGCGGCTCTTTGCCGGGCGCGTAGACGGGATAACTTTTCAGAATCGTCCGCGCAGGGATGCGATAGTAGTCTTCGGCCGTCGCATGTACGAGTTTGACTTTGGAATCGGCCAGCGGCAATTCCAACATCGTGAGCGCCTTGTCGTCCCACATGCGCGGCACGGGCGGGGGCACATCGCTCGCGGGCTTCTTCTTCGGTCGCGGCCGTTGCTGGCTGTGGACGAGGATGAAGAGGCTGAAGAAGAGGAACAGGCCGAGAGTCGAAAACTTGACGGCTCGCTTAATCATCGTATGTCTCCTACGAGGTAAGAACCTGCGAGTCTGACTCTTGCAGACAGGATTGCAGACGCGCAGCCAAAATCTGAACGTTAGGCTCGGCGAAGAGCGTGAAGTGGTTGCCCGGTATCGAATGAACTTCGACGGGCTGCCGGGAGAGTGCGCCCCAACCGAGCGTCGGGTCTTGGTAGACTTCAAATTTCGTGTCCCCCGCGTCGTGAGGCAATGGCTCTTCAGAGCGGAAGACCGTGATGCGTTTCGGGTACGGGCGCGGCGCGTAGAGCGTCTGCGCGCGGAGGTTGATTCGCGCGGCGTCGAGCATGGCCTGCATCTGCGATGCGTCGAGGTCAAGCGAGGCCGTCGCGTCCACGAGTCGCACCTGTTCGAGCAGATAGTCGAGTCGCTCTTGCGGTGTCAGCGGGCGCAGACGTGCGGCCGAGAGCGTCACGTTATGCAAACGCGCGAGGCCGACGAGCAGCGTTATCTCGTCGTCGGCTTCCGTCGCTTGCGCGCCGGGACGCGGCGCGGCCGAATCGAGCATGGCAAGGAGGCTGACTTCGTGTCCGGCCTCTTCCAACTGCTGCGCCATCTCGAAGGCGACGACGCCGCCGAACGACCAGCCGCCTATCCGGTAAGGCCCTTCCGGCTGCACTTGCCTCATCGCTTTGACGTAATCGGCAGCCATCTCCGCAAGGTTCCGGTAAGGCTCGCGGCCGTTCTCGAAGGCGGGCGTTTGCAGCGCGTAGAGCGGTTGGTCAAGCCCCAGATGCTGCGCCAGCGTGACGTACCTGTGAACCGAGCCGGTCACTTCATGCACGCAGAAGAAGGGAGACTTCGAGCCTGTGGGTTGAATGGCGACGACGGGCGTCGCGGTGGCGGCTTCCGCTTCTTCGCGCAGCATCGCGGCAAGGTGCTGGATGGTCGCTCCCTGAAAGAAGGAGGCGAGCGCAATATCGCGCCCGAAGCGTTTTTTAATCTGCCCTATCAGTCGCAGCGTGAGGAACGAGTGGCCGCCTAGCTCGAAGAAGTTATCGGTCGTCCCGACGGGGCGAATGTCCAGAATCTCCTCCCACAACTGCGCGAGTTGTCTTTCCAGTTGGTCGCGCGGCGCGACGTATGTGCCGTGCGATTCGTCGCGCGCATGACCGGGCGCGGGCAGCGCGCGACGGTCAATCTTGCCGTTGAGCGTAAGCGGGAACTTATCGACGAAGACGAAGGCGGACGGCAACATGTATTCCGGCAACCTGCCCGCGATGAAGCCGCGCAACTCGGCAACCGGGATGGAAGTCTCCTGAGCCATCACGTAAGCGACGAGGCGCTGATTGCCCGGCTCGTCCTCGCGCACGACGACGACCGCCTGAGCAACCTGCGGATGCTGGTCGAGCGCCGATTCGACCTCGCCCAACTCGATGCGATAGCCGCGCACCTTCACCTGCTGGTCGCAGCGCCCGAAGTATTCCACTTCGCCGCTCGGCAGGTAGCGCACGAGGTCTCCGGTCTTGTAGAGACGCGCGCCGGGAACTGCCGAGAAGGGATGCGGGACGAAGCGCTCGGCCGTCAGTTCAGGACGGTTCAGATAGCCGCGCGCCAGTCCTTCGCCGCCGATGTGTAGTTCGCCATAGACTCCGATGGGCGCAGGCTCTCCGCGCGCATCCAGCACATAGAACTGCGTATTCTGAATCGGGCGACCAATGCTCACGCGCCCGGCCGTCTCTTTCACCTCCGAGGCGGCCGACCAGATGGTTGTCTCCGTCGGGCCATAGAGATTCCAGACGCTAGGGCTGCGCGCGGCCAACTCGCGCGCCAGTTCCCAGGGCAGAGCCTCGCCGCCGCAGAGCACTTTGAGAGGCGTCGTGCCTTGCCATCCGGCTTCCAACAGCAGACGCCACGTGACGGGCGTCGCCTGCATCGCAGTCACGCCGTCCTGTTCGAGATGTTGCAAAAGCAGCGCGCCATCGGCAGCGGCCTCGCGGCTCGCGACGACGACGCATCCGCCGACCGTCAACGGCAGAAACAGTTCAAGACCCGCGATGTCGAATGAGAGCGTGGTGACGGCGAGCAGTTTGTCGTCTGCGGTGAGACCGGGCTGACGCCGCATCGAGTCGAGCAGGTTGACGAGCGCGCGATGTGTGACGACGACGCCTTTCGGCTTGCCGGTCGAACCCGACGTGTAGAGCACGTAAGCGGCGTTTTCCATCTCCGCGCGGCTCGCAAACGCTTCGCGGCTCCCGTCGGCGTCGGCCTCCTCGTCGTCAATATTCAACAGGCTCAGTCCGCCCTTTGCCCACATCTCTGCCAGACGCTCGCCCGCCGCTCCGGCCGTCAACACGACTTCGACCGACGCATCCTCAATCATGTAACGCAAACGCTCTAAGGGATAGCTCGCGTCCAGAGGCACATAAGCCGCGCCCGCCTTGAGCACTCCCAACAATGCGACGACCATCTCCGCAGAGCGTTCGACGAGCACGCCCACCAGCGATTCCGCGCCGACTCCCCGACGGCGCAAACGCCTCGCAACTTTGTCTGCTCGCTCGTTCAACTGCGCATAAGTGAGCCGCTCCTTCATGTCAACCAACGCGACGGCGTCGGGCGTCTGCTCGACCTGTCGCGCGAAGAGTTGCGGCAGCGTCAGAGGCGGCACGGGCGCGGCCGTCGCGTTGCACTCTTGCAGGAGGAAGCGACGCTCCTCTGCGGTCAGGAGTGGAAGTTCGGAGAGACGCCGCGAAGGGTTTGCGACGACCGCTTCGAGCAGGACGCGGAAATGTGCGAGCATCCGCGCGACCGTCTCGCCCTCAAAGAGGTCTGTGTTGTAGCCGAGAGAACAGGCGAGGCCGTGCGCGCTCTCCGTTATCGAAAGCGTCAGGTCGAACTGCGCCGCGCCGCCGTCAAAGGGCACGTCGGTCAAGACCAGTCCCGGCAATTCGAGCGCGCCTGTGGGAGCGTTCTGCAAGGTGAACATGACCTGAAAGATGGGCGAGCGGCTCACGTCACGTTCGGGTTGAAGCTCTCTGACGAGCATCTCGAAAGGTAGTTCCTGATGCGCGTATGCGCCGAGCGCGACGCTGCGCACGCGCTTTAAAAGCTCTCCGAAAGTCGGAGCGCCGGACAAGTCCGTGCGTAGCGCGAGCGTGTTGACGAAGAGGCCGAGCAAGCCTTCGAGCGCCACCTGCGGACGGTTGGCGATGGCCGTCCCGACGATGATGTCCTCCTGCTGCGTGTAGCGGCCGAGCAGGGCTTTGAAGGCGGCGAGCAGCGTCATGTAGAGCGTCGCGCCCTCGCGCCGGCCGAGCGCGTGAAGCGCTTCGCCGAGCGTCGCAGGCAGTTGCAGAAATTGATACGCGCCCGCGAAGGTTTGTACCGACGGACGCGGGTGGTCTGTCGGCAGTTCGAGCGTCGGGAGCGTGCCTGACAGTTGTCGTCGCCAGTAGTCGAGCTGACGCTGCAAAATCTCGCCCGCGAATCTCTCCCTCTGCCAGTGCGCGAAGTCTGCATACTGCACGCGCAACTCCGGCAGAGGCGACTTCTCACCCGCCGAGAAAGCCCTGTAGAACGTTGCCACCTCGCGCTTGAGCACGCCGAGCGACCAACCGTCCGAGATGATGTGGTGCATCGTCAGCAGAGCGACGTGCTCATCATCCGCGAGTTTGAGGACGACGACGCGCAGCAGCGGGTGTCGCGTCAGGTCGAACGGGCGTTGCGCCTCGCTCACAGCACGCGCCCGCGCCTGCGCCTCGCGCTCGGCAGCGGGCAGCCGACTCAGGTCTTCGACCGGGATGCTCAAAGAAAGCGGGGGATGAATGACGGCGACCGGTTCGCCTTCGACAACCTCAAAGCTCGTCCTCAGTACCTCATGACGACGCACTATCTCGTCGAGCGCCGCACGGAGCGCCGCCACGTCGAGTCTGCCAGTCAGCTTGACGGCCAGAGGGATGTTGTAGACGGAAGTGTTCGGGTGCAGCCGGTCTAAGAACCAGAGGCGTTGCTGCGCGAACGACAAAGGCAACTCGCGTTGGCGCGCGACGGGTTCGATGGGAGCGACTTCGATTCCGTGTCGCTGCGTAATCAGCGACTCGACCTCTCCTGCGAGTTCGGCCACCGTCGGCGACTCGAAAATCTTACGCAGGGGAAGTTCGACCGAGAAGATTTCTCGCACGCGCGCGACGGCCTGCGTAGCGAGCAGCGAATGTCCGCCCAACTCGAAGAAGTTGTCTTCGATGCCAGCTTGAGCGATGCCGAGCAGTTCCGCCCAGATACCGCACAAGACCTCTTCGACCGGAGTGCGTGGCGCGACCATCACGCGCTCGCCGTCCGGTCGCTCGCCGTCAGGCGCAGGCAAAGCCTCTCTTTTCACTTTGCCGCTCGACGTGCGCGGCAATGCGTCCAGCCGCACGAAATTCGACGGCACCATGTATTCCGGCAGCTTCGACTTCAGATAGCCGCGCAGCTCGCCGATGGAAGGCGACTGCGTCGCGTCTGCCGCCACGACGTAGGCGACCAATCGCCGCTCGCCGCCCGCGCCCTCGCGCACCATGACGAAGCTTTCGCGCAGCGCATCGTGCTGGCCGAGCGCGGCTTCGACCTCTCCGAGTTCGATGCGATGGCCGCGAATCTTGACCTGATTGTCAATCCGTCCGAGAAATTCGATTTCGCCGTCGGGCAGACGACGCGCAAGGTCGCCCGTCCGATAGAGACGTTCGCCCGCGCGCGTGGCGAAGGGGTTGGGGATAAACTTTTCGGCCGTCAATTCAGGGTTACGCAGGTAGCCGCGCGCCAGCCCCGCGCCGCCGATGTGCAACTCGCCGAAGACCCCTACGGGCACGGGTTGAAGATGCGCGTCGAGCAGATAAATCTGCTTGTTGGCAATCGGGCGGCCGATAGGAACGGTGTGGTGTTGCTGCTCGCGTTCGCATTGCCAGTAGGCCGCGTCGATGGCCGTCTCCGTCGGGCCGTATTGGTTAAAGAGAGACGCATCGAGACGCGCGTAAAAGCGTGGCGGCAGGTTGACCGGCAGAGCCTCGCCGCCCGCGAAGACGCAACGCAGGTGACGACATTGTTCCAGCCCCTTCTGTTCGAGAATCACTTGCAGCATCGACGGCGCGAAGTCCGTGATGGTTATCCGCTGGCGCGCCATCTGGCTCACGAGTCGCGCGCTGTCCTGATGTCCTTCGGGTTCGACCAGCACGAGCGTCGCCCCTGAGATGAGCGCGCCGAATATCTGCCAGACCGAAGGGTCGAAGGTGTAAGGGATGTTTTGCAGGATGCGGTCGGCAGCAGAGAGCGCGAAGGTGCGCTTGCGCCAGAGCAGGGTGTTGCAAACCGCTTCGTGCGAAATCATCACGCCTTTCGGTCTGCCCGTCGAGCCTGACGTGTAAATGACGTAAGCGATGTTGTAGGCGTCCGCTCCGCTCTCAAAATCCTCGCCGCTCTCCTGCTCCATCTCCGGCGCGGCCATACCCAACACGCGCACGCACGCCAGCCCGTCGCACGCCTCCGTCGCCACGCGTGCGCCCGTCAACACGACTTCGACCGACGCATCCTCAATCATGTAACGCAAACGCTCGGCCGGGTGGCTCGTGTCCAGAGGCACGTAGGCCGCACCCGCTTTGAGCACTCCCAAGAGCGCGACAATCATCTCCGTCGAACGTTCGACGAGCACGCCCACCAGCGATTCCGCGCCGACGCCCTGACGGCGCAGATGCCGCGCAACCTTGTTCGCACGCTCGTTCAACTGCCTGTAAGTCAACTGCTCCTCGCCGTCAATCAACGCCACGCCTTCGGGCGTCTGCTCAACCTGTCGCGCGAAGAGTTCGTGGAGCGTCTGCGTCGGCGCTTCCTCCGTCGTCCGGTTGCACTCTTGCAGGAGGAAGCGGCTTTCTTCCTCTGTCAGCATCGGCAGTTCCCAGAGACGTTGCGAAGGGTTTGCGACGACCGCTTCGAGCAAGACGCGGAAGTGTCTGAGCATCCGCGCGACCGTCTCGCTCTCGAAGAGGTCTGTGCTGTAGTCCAACAGACCGACCAGCCCGTCCGGCGTTTCGGCGAGTCCCAACGTTAAATCAAACGTCGTCTTGCGGTCTTCGAGCAGCGCCACGCGCCTGCCCGCGCCGTCCGACTGCGCGTCCGACGCGTTCTGGAAAACGAACATCACCTGAAACAGAGGCATGCGGCTCAGGCTACGCTCCGGGTGCAGTTCCTCCACCAACTTCTCAAACGGCATCTCCTGATGCGCGTATGCGCCGAGACAGACTTCGCGCACGCGCGCGAGTAGTTCGCGGAAACTCGGAGCGCCGGAGAGGTCTGTCCGCAGGACGAGCGTGTTGACGAAAAACCCTATCAAGCCCTCCACTTCGAGCCGATTGCGCCCCGCCGTCGGCGTGCCTACGCAGATATCTCTCTGGCCTGAATAACGCGCGAGCAGCACGTTAAAAACCGCCAGCAGCAACATGAACATCGAGACGCCTTCGCGCCGGCTGAGACTCGACAGCTCGTCCGACAGGCGCTTCGGCAACGTCAAAGTCTGTCTCGCCCCGCCGAAACTCTGGACGGCCGGACGCGGATGGTCGGTCGGCAGTTCCAGCCCGGCGGGCGCATCCGACAGTTGCGCCTTCCAGTAAGCCACTTGCTCCTGCTCAAGCTCTCCCTCCAACCAATCTCTCTGCCACTGCGCATAGTCCGCATACTGGACGGGCAACTCCGGCAGAGGCGACGGGCGGCCAGCCGAGAACGCTTCGTAGAGCGTCTCCAACTCGCGCACGAGGATGTTGATTGACCAGTTGTCCGAGACGATGTGGTGCATCGTCACGAGCAGCACGTCGTCCGTCTCTCCGAGACGTATCAGACGCGCGCGAATCAACGGCGCACGACTCAACTCGAAGGGACGTTCCGCCTCTTCGCGTCCGAGACGACGCGCCTCAGCCTCCTTCTCATCCGCCCTCAAGTCTTGCAAGTCCACCAACGGCAATTCCAGCGCAAGCGAGCGCGCGACGACCTGCACCGGCACTCCGTCAACCGCCCGAAAGCTCGTCCGTAAGACTTCATGACGACGCAACACCTCGTCGAGACACCGCTTCAAGACGGCAGCGTCGAGGCGGGCGGCGAAACGAACGGCGACGGGGATGTTGTAAAAAGTGCTGCCCGGCTCAAGCTGGTCGAAGAACCAGAGGCGTCGCTGCGCGAAAGAGAGCGCGTAGTCTCTCTCGGCTTCCACAATCGGCACGAGCGGCGGAACCCGGCGCGCGCGTGCGCCCTCTCTCGCCTTCTCGACGCGCGCGGCCAGAGCCGCGACCGTCGTCTCCTCAAAGAGCGTCCGCAAGGGCAACTCCACCTCGAAGGCTCTGTTCACACGCGAAAGGATTTTCGTGATGAGCAGCGAATGGCCGCCGAGGTCGAAGAAGTCGTCGTCTGCGCCGACGCGTTCGACGCCGAGCACCTGCTGCCAGATTTCCGCGACGGTCTTTTCGACCGGCGTGCGCGGCGCAACGAAATGTGCGGCGCGTGTGCGTTCTGAGCGGTCGGGCGCGGGCAAGGCGCTGCGGTCGAGTTTCCCGCTGAAGGTGCGCGGCAGAGACTCCATCTCGACGAACGCCGAAGGAATCATCAGCGCGGGCAGATGGCTCGACAGGAAGTCGCGCAACTCGCCATCGGCCACGCGCTCGCCCGGCACGACGTAGGCGCACAGATACTTCTCGCCCGGCGTGTCTTCGCGGTCGACGACGGCCACGTCTTTAACCGCTTCGTGCGAACGCAGCAGATTTTCTATCTCTTTCAGTTCGATTCTGACGCCGCGTATCTTGACCTGTTGGTCTTTCCTTCCGAGAAATTCAAAGTTGCCGTTCGCCAACACGCGGCCGAGGTCGCCCGTCTTGTAAACGATGTCGGTCGGGTCGCTGCTGAAAGGATTCTGCACGAAGACTTCTGCGGTCAGTTCGGGCTGCTTGTAGTATCCGAGCGTGCGGAACGGCGTGCGGATGTAGATTTCGCCCACCTTCCCTGCGCGACAGGCTTTGCCGTTTTCACCCACGACCAGCGCCTTCGCACCTTCCATCGGACGCCCGATAGAGACAAACGGCGCATCTTTATCCGCAGGCGAGACGAAATAGAAGAACTTCGTCATCGTGGTTTCGGAAGGGCCGTAGAGGTTCACCAACCGGATGCGCTCGCCGAACAGTTCCGTCCACTTTCTTACGTCGGCCGGAAGCAGAGGCTCGCCTGAGAGCAGCACGTACCTGAGCGCGGCGAAATCTTCCGGGCGCAGCTCTTCGTTCAGCAGCGAGCGGAACAGCGAAGGCACGCAATGGATAAGATTGATGCCGCTTCGGTCAATCCAACGGACGAGTTGGGCAGCGTCGAGCAAGGTGTCTCTGGTCGGAGGCACACAGATTGTTCCGCCCGCGCAGAGCGGAACGAAGATGTCGCGCAGGAAGGCGTCGAACGAAGGCGTGATGAGTTGGCTGACCCTGACCCCTTCTTCGAGTCCGAGCGTCTTTATCTCCCAATTGATGAAGTGGTCGATGGCCTTCAGTCTCCCGGCGATACCTTTCGGCCGTCCGGTCGAACCGGAAGTGAAGTAGAGGTAACACATGTCGTCCGGCTCGGAGGAGGCCGGAGGCTTCTCCGCAGACGTGTAATCAGCGTAATCGTCGAGATGCAGCAGATGCGCCGGATAAGCGTCTGAGGCTCTCGCGTCGTCGAGTTGAACGACGCGCGCAGGGTTCGCCTCCGGTGCGATGGCCGCCAGCCTCCCGGCATACTTCGAGTCGATGAGAAACCAGCCGGGCGCGGCCTCTGCCAGCAGGACTCTCAGTCTGTTGTCGGGCATCGCCGGTTCGAGCGGGACGAAGACGCAGTTGGCCTTGAGAACGGCGATGATGGCTGTCGTTATCGCAATCGAATCGTCCGACAGTATCGCCACCAAAGCGCCTTTCGACGCGCCGCGCGAGAGAAGAAAATTGGCAAGCGTGTTCGACCGCGCTTCAAGTTCGCCATAGGTAACGCGCTTGTCGAGATGCTCTGCCGCCGTCCTGCGGGCGCACCTTTCCGCAGTTCGGCTGAACAACTCTTGGATATTTTCCCGTTTCATACGAGCGTCTGGTTGGCTTGAGGTGTCGGCGCTTGAGCGTGCGCGCCCCTATCACATCGCTTCGAGGTCGGCGTTGAAGTCTTCGACGAGGAGCGCGTCTTCTTCGATGAGGCCGGAGAGCGACGCGATATCAATCTCAGGATTTTCCCCGACCGCTTCGAGCAGCGTGCGGTAATCTTCGAGTAGGCGCGCGATGGTCGCCGCGTCGTACAACTCCGTGCTGTATTCCAAACGGCCGCCGATGCCTGCCGCTGACTCCATCACGTAGAGACCCAACTCGAACTTTGAATTGACCGTGTCGATGTCCAGACGCGTGACGGCGACCCCTTCCAGTTCGAGAGCCGACAGCGGCGCGTTCAGCAGCGCGAAGAAGACCTGTATGTTGAGCCGCCCGGAGTGTCCCTGCGTCTGAAACTCCTCCTGAATCTTCTCGAAAGGAAGGTCTTGATGGTCATACGCGCCGAGCGTCACTTCGCGCACGCGCGCCAGCAGTTCGCGGAAACTCGGAGCGCCGGACAAGTCCGTATTGAGCGCCAGCGTGTTGACGAAGAAGCCTATCAACTCCTCCAACTCGCGCTGTCTGCGATTGGCGATACTCGTCCCGACGATGATGTTGTCCTGTCCCGTGTAACTGCGTAGCAAGACCTGAAACGCGGCCAGCAGCAGCATGAAGAGTGTCGCGTCTTCCTGTCGGCTCAACGCTCTGAGCCTCTCCGAGAGCGCAGCCGGGAGACGGAACGAAGTGGCCGCGCCCTGCGTGCTGCGCCAACCCTGACGCGGGCGGTCTGTCGGCAGATGCAGCGCCGGAGGGGCTTCGGCCAGCGCCTTCTGCCAGTAAGAGAGAAGCGCCTCAAGTATCTCGCCTTGCAGCCATTGCTGTTGCCAGTGCGCGTAATCCGCGTATTGCACCGGCAACTCTGCGAGCGGCGAAGGCATTTCGCGGCGGAACGCTTCGTAGAGCACCACTGTCTCTCTGACGAACACGTCGAGCGACCAACCGTCCGTGATGATGTGATGCATCACCAGCAGTACGACGTGCTCCGCTTCAGAGAGCCTGATGAGCCTCACTCTCATCAGAGGCCACTGCGACAACTCGAACGGCTGACGAGAGATTTCCGCGATGAGCCGTTCAAGCTCAGTTTCACGCGCGCCTTCAGCCAACCCGGAGAGGTCGTCCAGAGGCATCTTGAGCGACGCGGCCGGGTGGATGACCTGAACGACATCGCCATCGACCTGCGTGAAGGTGGTGCGCAAAATCTCGTGTCGGCGGATGATTTCGTTAAGGGTCTGCTCCAACGCAGAGAGGTCGAGTTGCCCCGTCAGACGAATGGCTGCGGGCAGGTTGTAAGCCGCGCTCTCAGGTTCAAGCTGGTCGAGAAACCACAGACGTTGCTGCGCAAAAGAGAGCGGCAGAGCCTCCCCCTCGCGCTCGACACGCACGATTGGCGGCAACACCAACTGCCGATTCTCCTGCACAGCCGCCTCAACTCTGCGCGCCAGCGCCGCCACAGTCGGAGACTCGAAGACCCTGCGCACCGGCATCTCAATCTGAAAAGCACGGTTGAGGCGACTGACCACCTGCGTCGCCAACAACGAATGGCCTCCCAACTCGAAGAAGTTATCTTCCACTCCGACTTCTGCTAAA
>DASZCR010000010.1:0-18369 GCA_035942915.1 Pyrinomonadaceae bacterium
CTTTTTACCTCACCCTTATTTCAGAGCAGTTTCATCCCGGCGATGCGTTCGAGTTGTTGCGGCGTGAACTTGAAGCGTGCGAGCGCGCTCTGGCGTCGGCGCAGCAGAGAGGAGAGTTCGCGCACCACGTCCTTGCGCACGCCGATTTTCTGTTCGACGCCCGCGACGCGTTCGACGACGCGGCGCAAAGCCTCGTTGATGCCCGACACGTAGAGCCGCGCGCTCGGCCGCGCGTCTAATCTGACGACGCCTTCCTCGTACTCGAAGCGACGCGTGAGCGGGTCGAGGAAGGGGAAGTCTTCGGTGAGACTGAGGCGCGCGGCGTGAAGCGCCGCTGCAAAGTCGCCACCCGCGACCAGCACCGCGCGCTCCACGCACTCGATGAGTTCGCCGCTCAGACGCAGGAGTTCTCTGCGCTCAAGCTCCTCCGGCGTCAAGTCTGCGTCCGTCTCATCTTCACCCATCGCGCGGTCTGCGCGCCGCGCGGCGCTCGCCGTCGCCGACGCCTCCGCCTCTCCCTCGTAGACGCTGATGAGGCCGCCCGGCTCGCCCGCGCGCACGAAGAGGCGTTGCAAGGCCGCTTCGCCTTCGGTCGTCGCGCCCGTCAGATGATTGACCTCGCGCGCCGTCGTCTGCTCGCCCGCGCGCAGAACTATCTCGCCGCCGTACTCTTCCAACTCGACGCGGACGACGCCTGTGAAGCTGCGTCCTTCCAGATAGCGGACGAGCGCGGCCAGCCGGACGTAAGCCGTGTCGAGATTTTCGTAGAGGGGCGCAGTCTGCTCGCGGCGTTCGGTCATATGAGCCTCGCAGGCGGCGCAGTCTAACAGAAGTAATCGACAATCAGTAGCCGTTAATCAAACCGCAGCTTTTCTTTGTTGCCTTCGTCCGCCAGCCTATGACAAACTCGCGCGCGCATCCAGCATCGGCCGCGCGGCGTCTCTCTTTGTGTGTGTGAATGTGTGAAGCGCGTGCGGCGCTCCCGGCTCGTCAAAGCAAGACTCAGAAGACTTCCGACTTTGTCAGACTTTGGAGGCACACTTTGCTTCGAGGCATCTTTCGCACCAAAAATCTCGACGACATCCTCAAGACCGCAGGCGGTCCTCAGTTTTCCCTCAAGCGCACGCTCGGCGCTTTCAACGTCACGCTGATTGGCATCGGCGCGATTATCGGCGCGGGGATTTTCGCCACCGTCGGCACGGCCTCGGCCGGCGTCTACAACGAAGCGGGCGAGGTGGTGCGCTACGGCGCGGGGCCGTCGCTGATGCTCTCGTTCGCCATCACGGCGATTGTCTGCGCCTTCACCGCGCTCTGCTATGCCGAACTGGCCTCGATGGTTCCCATCTCCGGCTCGGCCTACACCTACTCCTACGCGACGATGGGCGAGATGGTGGCGTGGATTATCGGTTGGGATTTAATCATCGAGTATGCCATCGGCAACGTCGCCGTCGCGATTAGTTGGGCGGAGTTCTTCAATCGTCTGCTGAGAAACATCGGCATCCACCTGCCCGAATGGATGACGACCACTTACACGACGGCCAGCCCCGAAGTGATTGCCGCCGCGCCGAATCTGGCGGGCATCCCCATCGTCTTCAACCTGCTCGCCTTCGGCATCGTCGCGCTCATCACGATTGTCCTCGTCTGGGGCATCCGCGAGTCGGCGGGCTTTAACGCCGTGATGGTCGGCATCAAGATTCTCGTCCTGCTGTTCTTCATCGTCGTCGCGCTCTACTACGTCGCGCCCGGCGAGATGTCGCGGAACTGGCAGCCGTTTCAACCGCACGGTTGGTCGGGCACGCTGACGGGCGCGGCCGTCGTCTTCTTCGCTTACATCGGCTTCGACGCCGTCTCGACCGTCGCCGAAGAGACGAAGAATCCGGCGCGCGACCTGCCCATCGGCATCATCGCCTCGCTCGTCGTCTGCACGCTCTTCTACATCGCGGTCGCCGCCGTCTTTACGGGCATCGTGCCCTTCGCAGACATCGTCAGTTGGTCTGCGTCGCAGAAGGGCGAGGCGCTGACGATGGCGCTCGAACACGTCGCGCCGCAGGCGCGCTGGCAGAACACGGTCGTCGCCTTCGGCTCGGTCGTCGCGCACACGGCCGTCCTCCTCGTCTTCCAACTCGGACAGCCGCGCATCTTCTTCTCGATGGCGCGCGACGGGCTGCTGCCGCCCGTCTTCGCCAGCGTCCACCCGCGTTTCAAGACGCCGCACGTGACGACGATTCTGACCGGCCTCATCGTCGGCGGCATCGCCGCCTTTGCGACCGTCGAGGAGATGGTCAACCTGACGAACATCGGGACGCTCTTCGCCTTCGTGCTCGTCTGCATCGGCATCCCCATCCTGCGCCGCAAAGACCCGGACAGGCCGCGCCCGTTCCGCGTGCCCTTCGGGCCTTGGCTCTTTCCCGTGCTCGGCGCGCTCTCCTGCGTGCTGTTGATGTACTACCTGCCGGGCGGCTCATGGTGGCGTTTCATCGGATGGTTGATGCTCGGTCTCTCCATCTACTTCGCTTACGGCTACACGCGCAGCGCCATCGGGCGCGAGGCCGGACGCCCGACGAAGACGCCGCCCGTGCTCAAGGTGGTGGCCGTCGGCTTCCTGCTCATCAGTTTCGGCCTCTTTGTCATCCCGCATGACACAGGCTTCGGCCAACTCTTCGACGAAGCGACGACCTCCGGCGCGAAAGACCACACGCGCGCGCTGCTCGGACTCGTCTCGTCAGCACTCGGACTCTTGCTCGCGCTCGGCGGACTCGCGCTCTACTCGTCGCGCCAGACGCCGGAGAGCGGAGCCGCGCGCTAACAGCGCGACTCCGGTCACAGTCGGGCAAGGCTCTCGGCAGGTATCAGGATGAAGATTCTCGTACTCGGTGCGGGACGCATGGGCTTGGGCGCGGCCTACGACCTCGCGCACAATGCGCGCGACGTGCAATCCGTTACGGTCGCCGACATCGACTTGGGACGCGCGCGCGCCGTCGTCGAAACCGTCAAGAGCGAACGGCTCACGCCCGCGCAGGTCGATGTGTCGAACCACGAGGAGGTCGTCCGTCTGATGCGCGGCCACGACGCGGCCATCAGTTGCGTCGTCTATCATCACAACCTCTCTCTGGCGCGCGCGGCCATAGCGGCGCAGACCAACTTCTGCGACCTCGGCGGCAACAACGCCGTCGTCGCCTCAGAACTCGCGCTCGACGCGGAGGCGCGCGCCGCAGGCATCAACATCATCCCCGATTGCGGGCTTGCGCCCGGCATGGTCGCCGTCCTCGCCGCACACGGCGCGGCGCGCTTCGCACGGCTCGACGAGTTGCACATACGCGTCGGCGGTCTGCCACTGAATCCGCGCCCGCCGCTCGACTACCAGATTGTCTTTTCGGTCGAGGGGCTGATTAACGAGTACGTCGAACGCGCGCGCGTCGTCCGCGAGGGGCGCATCATCGAAGTCGAGTCGCTGACGGAGGTCGAGGAGTTGTCCTTCGCCGCGCCTTACGAGCGCATGGAAGCGTTCCAGACTTCGGGCGGCACTTCGACGCTGCCGGAGACTTTCGCCGGGCAGGTGCGCGAACTCGACTACAAGACGATTCGCTTTCCCGGCCACTGTGAAAAGTTCAAGCTGCTCATCGAACTCGGACTGGCGTCGAGCGATGCTGTCATCATCGACGGCGTGCGCGTCGTCCCGCGCCGCCTGCTGGCGGAGATGCTCCTGCGTCGTCTCCCGGCGGACGAGCCGGACGTGGTGCTGATTCGTCTCGAATTTCGCGGAACGAACCCGGAAGGAGACGCGCAGTCTTTGCGCTACGACATCATCGACCGCTTCGACGAGCGGACAGGTCTCTCCGCGATGATGCGGACGACGGCCTTCCCCGCCTCCATCGTCGCGCAGATGATGGCGCGCGGCGAGACGACCGACAAAGGCGCGCTGCCGCAGGAACGCTGCATCCCGCCCGACCCGTTCGTCGCAGCACTTCGCGCACGCGACATCGACATCAGTGAGAGTCTGAAGTCGGGAGTCTAGAGTCGGCAGTCTGAAGGCCGTGTCTCTGGCTCGACAGTGCATGTCTTAGGCTTCAGACTTCAGACTTCAGATTTCTACTCGGAGGTTTTGCAGGGCGTGAATCTGACTTTACTGGCGCTCGGATTCCTTGTTGCGCTGGCGCTCGCCTACCGCCTCTACGGCGGGTGGGTGGCGCGGCAGTTCGCTCTCGACGATGCGCGCGTGACGCCCGCCAACCGCGTCAACGACGGCGTGGACTTCGTGCCGACGCGCCCCTTCTACCTCTTCGGGCAACACTTCTCGGCCATCGCCGCCGCCGGCCCTATCGCCGGGCCTATCATCGCCTGTCAGGCTTTCGGCTGGCTGCCCTGCCTGCTCTGGATTGGTCTCGGCGTCGTCCTCATCGGAGCCGTCCACGACTTTGCGAGCCTCGCCGCCTCCGTCCGTCACGGCGCAACCTCGATTGCCGAGATTACGCGCGAACATCTGGGCGGACGCGCCGGGCGCGCCATGATGGGCTTCATCTGGATTGCGCTCGTCTATGTGATTGTCGCCTTCGCAGACATCACGGCCGGAACGTTCGTCGCCGGTTCGGAGGAGTTGCGCGGCGCGAGCGTCGCCTTCAATCCGGGCGGCGCGGTGGCCGCCGCCAGCGTGCTCTACCTGCTGCTGTCGGTCGTGCTCGGTCTGGTCGAACACTATCTGAAACCGCCGCTCTGGCTGACGACGCTGCTCTTCGTCCCCGCCGCCTTCGCGCTCTCATGGGTCGGCACGCTCGTCTCGAACGCGCTCGTCTTCGACCATAAGACGTGGGGCATCCTGATTCTCGTCTACTGTTGCGTCGCGTCGGTCGTGCCCGTCTGGGCGCTGTTGCAGCCGCGCGGATATCTCGGCGGCTTCATCCTCTACGCGGCGCTCGCGCTCGGCGTGCTCGGCGTGCTCTTCGGCGGATACGAAATCCGCCAGCCCGCCTTCAAGACGTGGAACGACCCGACGAACGTGGCCGGGATGCTCTTTCCCTTCCTCTTCGTCTCCATCGCTTGCGGCGCGTGCTCCGGCTTTCACGGCCTCGTCTGTTCGGGCACGACCTCGAAACAGATTGACCGCGAGCGTCACATCAAGCCGGTCGGCTACGGCGCGATGCTGGCCGAAGGCTTCGTCGCGCTGATTGCGCTCGTGACGATTATGATTGTCGCGCAGGGCGATATCCCGCGCGGCACGCAGGCCGGGACGATTTACGGCAACGGCATCGGGCAATTCCTGACCCTGCTCGTCGGCGCAGAGCATCGCAACTTCGCCATCACCTTCGGCGCGATGGCCTTCTCGACCTTCGTCTTCGACACGCTCGACGTGTGCACGCGTCTGGGGCGCTACATCGTGCAGGAGTTGTTCGGGTGGCGCGGGCGCGCCGGAGCGCTGGCGGGCACGCTGCTCACCATCGCCTTCCCCGTCGTCCTCATCTCTTTTGCGCGCAAGGATATGTACAGGGAGTTCTGGACGCTCTTCGGTGCGTCGAACCAATTGCTGGCGGCCTTGACGCTGCTGACCATCACGGTCTGGCTCTATCAGGCGCGCCAGCGCATCGCCTTCACGCTCGTCCCGATGCTCTTCGTCCTCGTCATCACGCTCTGGGCGCTCGTCACGCTGGCCGCCTCGAACTTCGCGGCGACGACCGGGTTCGACGTGAAGATGATTAACGCCGTCGCCTCGGCCGCGCTCGTCGGTCTGGCGCTCTACCTGACGGTCGTCGCCCTCTTCAAGTTGCGCGGCGACCGACAGACCGGCTCGCTGACGGCGGCGCACACGGCGACGAGCCTCGAATAGATTGGCGGGTGGACAGTTGGCCTCTAATCGGCAATAATGCCTGTTTTCAAGCGCGACTATGTGACGGGTCTGTGAGGCTGGCGAGCGCTTCCCTCAGGCGCTCCGTCCGTCAGGTCGCGGTATGTTTCCAAACTCGCCCAAGTATTTAACGAACAGAAAGGAATCGCTCAATCGTGGATATGTCGCTGATTCTTCTTATCAGCATCTTCTCGCTCGTCGCCCCGCAGGTCTTGCGGCGCGCCGCCGTCGGCGGCTCAGGGAAGATGCACACGAGGCTCTCGTCGGTGGTCAGGCTCACGCGCCCGGCCTTGACGCTCGCCGCCGCTGTGGCCTTCGTCGTCGTGCTGTCGTCGGCGTCGGCGCTGGCGCAGCGCGGGACGGAGCAACGCCCGGAGCGTTCCGTGCCGGAAGACGCGCGCGGGCGCGGCCCTTCGCGTCAGGCGGTCGAACATCACGCGGGCGGCGAAGCCAACCTGATTCTGCCCGACCTCGCCAGCGTCGAGTTTCTCGGACTCGACGGCCACACGTTGCTGCTTATCGGCATCGGCGTCTGCGTGCTCGGTCTGCTCTTCGGCCTCGCCATCTACCAGCAACTCAAGAACCTGCCCGTCCACCGCTCGATGCGCGAAATCTCCGAGTTGATTTACGAGACCTGCAAGACCTATCTCATCACGCAGGGGAAATTCATCCTCCTGCTGTGGGTCTTCATCGGGCTTATCGTGACGATTTACTTCGGATGGCTCGCCTCGACGGTTGACCCCGTGACGAACGCCACGACGCGCGGCTTCCCTGCCTTGAAGGTGTTCGTCATCCTGCTCTTCAGTCTCATCGGGATTGCGGGCAGCTACGGCGTGGCGTGGTTCGGCATCCGCGTCAACACCTTCGCCAATTCGCGCACGGCCTTCGCCAGTCTCGAAGGTCGTCCCTATCCGATTTATGCGATTCCTCTGCGCGCAGGCATGAGCATCGGCATGATGCTCATCTCGGTCGAGCTTTTAATCATGCTCTGCATCCTGCTGTTCGTGCCGCGCGATTACGCCGGCCCCTGCTTCATCGGCTTCGCCATCGGCGAATCTCTGGGCGCGGCGGCTTTGCGTATCGCGGGCGGCATCTTCACCAAGATTGCCGACATCGGCTCGGACTTGATGAAGATTGTCTTCAAGATTAAGGAAGACGACGCGCGCAACCCCGGCGTCATCGCCGACTGCACGGGCGACAACGCGGGCGACTCGGTCGGCCCTTCGGCCGACGGCTTCGAGACCTACGGCGTGACGGGCGTCGCGCTCATCTCGTTCGTCCTGCTGGCCGTTGCGGACACGACCGTGCAGGTACAACTGCTCGTCTGGCTCTTCGTCATGCGTATCATGATGATTATCGCCAGCGCCCTCTCTTACTTCGTCAACGAGGCGGCCGCCAAGGCCAAGTACGCGCGCGCCGAGCGGATGAACTTCGAGAAGCCGCTTACGTCGCTCGTCTGGATTACCTCAGTCGTCTCGGTCGTGCTGACCTACCTCGTCTCCTATCTCATCATCCCGGCTCTGCGCGGCGACGAGACGCTCTGGTGGAAGCTGGCGACCATCATCACCTGCGGTACGCTCGCGGGCGCGATTATCCCGGAACTCGTCAAGGTCTTTACCTCGACCGAGTCGCGCCACGTCTCGGAAGTCGTCACCTCATCGCGTGAGGGCGGCGCGTCGCTCAACATCCTGTCGGGTCTCGTCGCGGGCAACTTCTCGGCCTTCTGGCTCGGCATGAGCATCGTCGCCTTGATGGCTATCGCTTACGGCGTGAGCACGCAGGGGCTTGAGGCGCTGATGGTCGCTCCGGCCGTCTTCGCCTTCGGCCTTGTCGCCTTCGGCTTCCTCGGCATGGGGCCTGTCACCATCGCCGTTGACTCCTACGGCCCCGTCACAGATAACGCGCAGTCGGTTTACGAGTTGTCGCTGATTGAGCAAGTGCCGAACGTCGAGGAAGAGGTCAAGCGAGACTTCGGCGTCAACGTCAACTTCGACCGCGCCAAGCACCTGCTCGAAGAGAACGACGGCGCGGGCAACACCTTCAAGGCGACGGCCAAGCCCGTCCTTATCGGCACGGCCGTCGTCGGCGCGACGACGATGATTTTCTCCATCATCATGGCGCTCACGGAAGGCTTGACGGTCAACACCGAAAGCCTCTCGCTGCTGCACGCTCCGTTCGTCCTCGGCCTGATTACGGGCGGCGCCATCATCTATTGGTTCACGGGCGCATCGACGCAGGCCGTGACGACCGGAGCTTATCGCGCCGTCGAGTTCATCAAGGCGAACATTCGTCTCGAAGGCGTCGAGAAGGCTTCGGTCGAGGACAGCAAGAAGGTGGTCGAAATCTGCACGCAGTACGCGCAGAAGGGGATGTTCAACATCTTCCTCGTCGTCTTCTTCGCGTCGCTCGCCTTCGCCTTCGTCGAGCCGTTCTTCTTCATCGGCTATCTCATCTCCATCGCCATCTTCGGTCTCTATCAAGCCATCTTCATGGCGAACGCGGGCGGCGCGTGGGACAACGCGAAGAAGATTGTCGAAGTCGAACTGAAGGCGAAGGGCACGCCCTTGCACGACGCGGCGGTGGTCGGAGACACGGTCGGCGACCCGTTCAAGGACACTTCGTCGGTGGCTTTGAATCCGGTTATCAAGTTTACGACGCTGTTCGGGTTGCTGGCCGTCGAGTTGGCGGTGAGCCTGACGGCGGCGCGCGACGGCGACACGATGCTTACGCAGACGCTGGCGGCGCTCTTCTTCGCCATCTCGCTCGTCTTCGTCTGGCGCTCCTTCTATGGCATGCGCATCGGCACGGAGACGCAACCTGCGCCGACCGCCTCGATGGGCACAGACCGCGAGGCCACGCGCACGGACGCAGCGTGAAAATAAAAGCAGTGATGAGTGATGGGTGATAGGTGATAGGAATAAGAATCCTGTCTTCTCTTATCACCCATCACCCATCACCTATCACCGTTCTCGGAGGTTTGTCGTGGACACTTCTTACGTGAGAGCCGAAACGCTGGTGGGGGCGCGGGTCGCGCCGCTCGGTTGGGTGCGGACGGCGCTCGTCGTCGTGGCTTTTAGTTTGTTGACGGCTCTGGCGGCGCAGGTCGTCGTGCCGTTGCCGTTTACGCCCGTGCCGGTCACGGGGCAGACCTTCGCGGTGCTGTTGACGGGGGCGCTGCTCGGCTCGCGTCTCGGCGCTCTGGCGATGCTGCTCTATCTGGCGGAAGGGGCTGCCGGGCTGCCGTTCTTCCGGCAGGGCAACGGCGGCGCGGCCTATCTGTTGCTAACGCCGACGGCCGGTTATCTCTTCTCCTATCCGCTCGCAGCCTTCATCACGGGATGGCTCGCCGAGCGTGGTTGGGATAGACGCTATCTGTCGGCGGCGGCGGCGATGCTCCTCGGCTCGCTCGTCATTCTCGCCTGCGGTTGGGCGTGGCTGGCGCGTCTCACGTCGCCGGAAGCGGCCTTCTGGACGGGCGTCGCGCCGTTCATCCCCGGCGACCTCGTCAAGATTGCGCTGGCGGCGGCCGTGCTGCCGACCGGGTGGGCGCTATTGAAACGCGGCGCGTCGAATTAACACTCCGGGTGAGGCGGCGCAATCCTGCGCGCGCCGCCTTTGGCAGACGAAAGAGTGCGGCACGAAAGCCTTTCCGGGCGGGCAACTCGGAAAGGCTTTTCGTCGTCTATCTTCCGACCCCCTTCTAGCGGCCTCGCCGTTCGCTCACAAGAGACACTCCTGATGAAACGCCTTCTTGCTCTCAGCCTCGCTCTCATCGTCTGCCTCGTCGCTCTCGCGCCCGCGCGCGTCTCCGCCAAAGAGAGTTGGATGAGCGTCCGCTCGCAGAACTTCTTCCTCGTCGGCAACGCTCCGGAGAAGGAGATTCGCCGTGTGGCGACGCGACTCGAACAGTTCCGCGACGTGTTCACGCGCCTCTTTCCCAACGTCAAATTCAACTCGCCGCGTCCGACCACCGTCGTCGTCTTCAAGTCCGACGGCTCCTACAAACCTTTCAAGCCGGTCGTCGAAGGCAAAATCTCGGACGTGGCAGGCTACTTCCAGCCGGGCGACGACGTAAACTACATCACGCTCACGACCGAGCGCGCCTCGGAGAATCCCTATCGGACGATTTATCACGAGTACGTCCATCTGCTGATGGACAACAGCATGAGCAAAAGTTCCGTGCCGCCTTGGTTCAATGAAGGGCTTGCAGAGTATTACAGCACGTTCGACATCGACGACGAGCGCAAGGTCTATCTCGGCCGTCTGATTGAAAACCACATCCTGCTGCTGCGCGAGCAACAACTCTTTCCCTTAAAGACTCTCTTCGAGGTCGATTACTACTCTCTGCACCGCAACGAACGCGCCGCGCGCGGCCTCTTCTACGCCCAGTCGTGGGCGCTCGTACATTACCTGATTGTCGGCAACGGCGGGCGGCGTGCGCCGCAAATCGGCCGCTTCTTCGACCTGCTCGAACGCAAAGTGCCGACCGAACAGGCTTTCAAGCAGGCGTTCGAGACCGACTTCGCAGGGATGGAGAAGGAGCTTAAGAGCTACGTCCAGCGCAACACCTTCGACGCGCGCGTGGCGACCTTCGACCGCAAGCTTGAGTTCGACTCCGAGATGCAGGCCGCGCCGCTCTCGGAAGCCGACGCGGAAGCCTACCTCGGCGACCTCCTGCTGCACACGCACCGCCTCGAAGAGGCCGAGAAGCGTCTGCGGCAATCGCTCGCGCTCGACGCGAAGAACGCGATGGCGCACGCCTCGCTCGGTATGCTCAGGATGCGTCAGGACAAGTTCGACGAAGCCAAGCGCCATCTGCGCGAGGCCGTCGCACTCGGCGCGGGCAACTATCTCGCGCACTACTACTACGCCTACGTCATCAGCCGCGCCGGGATGGACGACACGGGGCGCGTCTCCGCCTACGCGCCGGAGGCGCTCACAGAGATGCGCGCCGCGCTCAAGCGCGCCTCCGAGTTGAAGCCGGACTTCGCCGAAGCCTATCACCTGCTCGCCTTCATCAACCTCGTTGCGGGCGAGCGCCTCAATGAAGCGGTCGAGTTGATTAAGCGTGCGCGCACGCTCGCTCCCGGCAATGAGGAATATGCGCTCGTGCTCGCGCAAATCTACCTCCAACAGCAGAACTTCGACGCCGCACGCGGCGAGCTTGAGCCGCTCACGCGCTCGGCCTCCGAGCCGCAACTGCGCGCCAACGCCGAGTCGCTCTTAAAGGCCGTCCAGTCGATGCAGCAGCAGGCAGCGATGTTGAAGGAGACGCGTGCGGGGGAGACGGGCAGGGCGGACACAGGCGGCACGGACGATTCTCCGCCGCGTCTACGCAGGCGCGCCGACGCCGAAGCGGAAGCGCAGGCTGAGGCGAACGCGGCGAGCGGCAGGAACCCGGAAGAGCTGGCGGCCGAAGCCTTCAACACGGCCTTGCACGACGCCCTGCGCAAGCCTGCACAGGACGAGACGCGCACGCTCGGCACGCTCGTCCGCATCGACTGTAGCGCGAAGGGGCTTGTCTTCGTCGTCCGCGTCGGCGCACGCGAAATGAAGCTACAGACTAACAGCTTCGAGAGCCTGCACCTGATGGCCTTCACGCCCGATGCCGGAAGCGAGTTGACCTGTGGCGCGCGCAAGACGCAGAGCGCCGCCGTCGTCACCTATCGTCCGTCGAAGGACGCGCGCGCGAAGACGGACGGCGCGCTCGTCGCCTTAGAGTTCGTCCCCGCGCAGTTCAAGTTGAAGCAGTAACACACCGGCGCGGCGCAGAATGAGGTGAGAGACAGACGCATGTTCACGATTAAGGTGCGCTCGCGCGAGCGAGAGGAGTTGGTGGAGTTCACGGATGAGGTACGCCGTCACCTGAGAGAGTCGGGCGCGCGCTCAGGCGTCGTCTTCCTCTTCGTGCGACATACGACGGCCGGACTGACCGTCAACGAAAACGCCGACCCGGACGTGCCCCGCGACATGCTTCACGCCCTGCGCGCGCTCGTCCCGCAACACGGCATGGACTTCCGCCACAGCGAGGAGAACTCCGATGCTCACATCAAAGCCAGCCTCTTCGGCTCAAGCCTCGCCATCCCCTTCCACGACGGCCAACTACTCCTCGGCCGCTGGCAGGGCATCTTCCTCTGCGAGTTCGACGGCGGCCGCGAGCGCCAAGTGGTCGTTAAAGTGATGAGTGATGAAAGCAAAGTGATAGGTGATGGGTGATAGGTGATGGGATAAAACCTGTCTTCTCTTATCACCCATCACCTATTACCTATCACTCCCTTCTTATCACCTATCACTCCCTTCTCATCACCATCTCTTACCAGGCGCGAGACCAGCGTGGCCCTTCGTGTGAGTCGTCGCGCAGGCGTGCGTCGATGCCTGCGCGCAGTTCGAGGAGGCGTCCGAAGAGCCAGAGCAGGTCGGAGAGGCGGTTGAGATAGGGGACGACTTGCGCGCCCGTCGGCTCGCCCGATTCGGAGAGGCGCACGACGGCGCGCTCGGCGCGGCGACAGATGGTGCGTGCCACGTCGTAGGCGGCCGCCGCCGCGTGGTCACCGGGCAGAGACCAATCAGAGAGTATCCCTTCGGTCTGTTCGATGCGGTTGACGTGTGCCGTCAAGGCTTCGACCATCTCGCGCGTGACGTGCGCGCCCGGCGAAGTTTCGTCGCTCGCAGGGTTGGCGACCTCGCCGCTCAACGTGAACAACTCGCGCTGAATCTGCTTCGTCAGTTCACGCACCTCCGCGTCCTCGCAGATAGAGCGCGCGAAACCCATCTGCGCGCCCAACTCGTCAACCGTCCCGTAAGCCTCCACGCGCAGCGCAGCCTTCGACACGCGCTCGCCCCCAATCAACCCCGTCTCTCCCTTGTCTCCATGCTTCGTCGCAATACTCATAAATACCTCGAATTAAGTGATAGGTGATGGGTGATAGGTGATGGGTGATAGGTGATAGGAGAAGACAGGTTTTGTCTTATCACCTATCACCCATCACCTATCACTCTTGTCTTATCACAGCTTCTTCACATGGTCGCGTAGCGTTGTTGTCGTCGCAGCAGCCAGAGGAAGACGGGGCCGCCGGCAAGCGCGGTGATGGCGCCGACGGGAAGCTCGCCCGTGCCGAGTGCCGTGCGTGCCAGTGCGTCCGCCAGCATCAGGAAGGCCGCGCCGAGGACGAACGAGCACGGCAAGACGACGCGCACGTCTTCGCCGAACAGTCGCCGGACAGCGTGCGGCACAATCAGTCCGACGAAGCCGATAGTCCCGCCCACCGCCACCGTCACGCCGACAATCAAAGATGATGCGGCGTAGACGAGCCGCTCGCTGCGTCGCACATCGACGCCGAGGCTCGCCGCCGTCTCCTCGTCAATCGCCAGCAGATGTAGGTCGCGCGCCCCGGCCAGCAGAATCAACCACCCCGGCACGAGGAAGACGAGCACGCGCCAGACGAGGTCGAAGCCGATGACATCGAGGCTGCCGATTGTCCAGCGCAGGATTTGCAACGCGCGCGAGTAGTCTGCGAAATACTGTATGACGACGACCCCTGCGGCGGCCACTGTGTTGATGACGACGCCCGCCAGCAGCAGCGCTCCCGGCAAGACGACCGCCCCCGTGCGCGCCAGACGATAGACGACGAGGACGGCCGCGCCCGCGCCGAGAAACGCCGCGACGAAGACGAGCGGCAATCCGCCGATGCGAGCGCCCGCGCCGAGCGCCAGCGCCACGCTCGCGCCCAGAGCGCCGCCGCCTGACACGCCTAAGGTCATCGGCTCTGCCAGCGGGTTGCGAAAGAGCGCCTGTAAGGCCGCGCCGACCAACGCCAGAGACGCACCGACCACAGCCGCCAAGACGACGCGCGGCAGACGCAGTTGAAAGAAGACTGCGCGCGCCCTCTCGTCCGTGAAGAGCGCCGCTACGTCGAGCCTCTGATAGCCGACCCACAGCGCGACGGCGCACGATGCCGCCAGCACGCACGACAGTATCAACAGCGCGCGTCGCAAGCGCACGCCCGCCGCCTGTCCCTTCGCCGTCGCGTGGCTCGCCGTCGCGTCCGCCCCCGCATGTTGGTTGACCTGCATCGCTTCTCCGTCTGCCTTCACAGTTCCGACCAGATGAACGTGCGGCCGAAGGCGCGGCGCGCTCTCACGTGCTCGTCGCCGTAGACCTCTGCGAGCACCTCTTCGCGCAAGACCTCTGCGGGCGTGCCGCGTGCGGCAAGCCTGCCGTCGCGCATGGCAAACACTTCGTCAAACGCCGGGTCGAGCAGTTGCAGGTCGTGCGTGACGACGAGCGCCGTCATCGCGCGTTCGTCGCGCAGACGCCTGAGATGGCGGACGAGACCGGCGCGGTGCTTCAGGTCGAGCGCCGCCGCAGGCTCGTCGAGCAGCAGACATTCGGGTTCCTGCGCCAGAGCGCGCGCCAGCGCCACGAGTTGCCGTTCGCCGCCCGAAAGCTCCGTCACGGGACGCGCTTCGAGATGCGCGGCATCGACGGCGGCGAGCGCCTCGCGTGCAACCTGTATATCGCGCTCGCTCTCGAAGCGAAAGCGTGTCGTGTAAGGGCTGCGCCCCGTCAAGACAACTTCGAGCGCGGCGAAGGGAAAGACGGTCGCCACCGTCTGCGGCACGTATGCGACGCGGCGCGCGCGCCGACGCGCGTCGATTGACTTGAGCGGCACGCCGTCGAGCAACACCTCGCCGCTGAGAGGCTCGAAGAGACCGCCGAGCAGTCGAATCAAAGTTGACTTGCCAGACCCGTTCGCGCCGACGAGCGCCGACAGACGCCCGCGCCTGACTTTGAGCGACACATCGGCGACGACCTCCGGCGACCCTTGTGCATAGGCGTAGCGCAAGCCGCGCGCCTCAATCAGCGCCCCGCCGTCCGTCGCCTTCTCGTCACTCGCGTCCAGCATCTCTCTTCTCGACCGTTCACTCGCTGATTTCTTTGCGCCTCCCGCGTGCGATTAAATTGTCACACGGGAGGCGCCAAAAAGAGCGTTCTACTTCGCGCCCTGTGTCGCCGCGCCGAAGGCTTCCGGGTGAATCAGTTCGGCGAACTTGCGCGCAGAGTCGCCGACGAACTGCGAGGGATGAATGATGGTCTGGTCGCGTAAGGCGCGTACGCGCCCCTCGCGCACGGCGCGCACCTGCGAGAGTTCACGCCAGACCGCTTGCGTGTCTTCGGCGAGGCTGCCTTCGGTCGGCTGCATCATGAGGTCGATAATCACATCGGGGTCGAGAGCCACTATCGCCTCCTTCTGAATCTTGCCCCAACCGCCCTGCGCCGGAGGCGCAACCGACTGCCCGCCCGCCACCTCAATCAACTGCGCGATGAAGCTGCCCTCCGTCGCCGCGTAGAGGTCGCGCAGAGTACCCGGCACGCGGTCAACGATGCAGAGCACGCGGCGACGCGGCAACGCGCCCGCACGCGCGCGCACCTCTTCCACTTTGCCGCGCGTCTCTGCCAGCACGCGCTGCGCCTCCTCGACGTTGCCCGTCGCCTCTCCAATCTGCGCGATGGCCGCGTAAGCATCTTCGAGCGAACGGCTCGGCACACTGAGCGTGCGGATGCCGATGCCTTCGAGCTTGTCTTTGACGAACTGCGCCTGCGAATCCCAGAAGACGGCGAGGTCGGGTTTGAGCGCCGCTATCTGTTCGAGGTTCGGGTTGTTCCAACCGCCGACTCGCGGCAGACGTTCGACTTCCGGCGGATAGGTGCAATAGTCCGAGACGGCGACCACGCGCCCGAACGCGCCGACCGCGTGGAGAATCTCCGTCGTGCTCGGCGTCAGCGAGACGATGCGTTGCGGGCGACCTGACTGCTCGTCCTTCGTCGCCGCGTCGAACCGGCCGCACGACACCGAAAAGACAAGCGCCGTCAACAACAGACACACGCACACGCCCCGCCATAGATGCACCTTCCTACTCACGTTCATCACATCCTGTCTCCTTCTCCGTCTTCTTCATCCCGCAGCCCTGTTAAAAGTTGAGCGATGCGCCCGCGCGTCCGTTGATGCCGGGCGTGCGGAAGCCGCTCTCGAAGTAGTCGCGGTCGAAGAGGTTTTCCACCTTGCCGAAGAGACGCAGCGAGCGTCGCTCGTCGAGAGGCACGGTGTAGCTTCCGCCGAGGTCGCTTCTGAGCGCGCCGCGAAAGCGGAAGGCGCGACTCTGGAAGGTGCGGTTGTCGAAGACGGGCGCAAGATAGTCGCTCGTCGCCACGAGGTCGAAGTTGACGAGCGCGCGGCGGCCGAGACGCTGCGTCGTGACGAGTGCGAACTGATGGTCTGGGATGGCGAGCGAGCGGAGCACGCCGGGCAGTTGCGGCCGTCGCTGGTCGCTGTTGGTGTAGGTGTAGGCGGCGAAGATGTCTGTCTGGGGGGTCGGCGCAAGCGTCGCGCTCAGTTCGACGCCGCGCGCGAGTTGTCCGCCCGTGTTGACGTAGCCGCCGAAGAGACGCACGGGGTCGCCCGCGATGAAGTTGCTGAAGTCAACCACCTCTTGCAGACGCGTGTAGAAGTAGGTCGCAGAGAGGCGCGCGCGCCCCTCGGCAAGTGTCTGGTCGAGTCCGGCGTCGAAAGCGATGGAGCGGTCGGGCGCAAGACGCGGGTCGCCGAGCACGCTGAAGGAGTTGGTGAAGGTGCTGAAGAAAGTGCCGAAACGCTCGAACAGAGAGGGCGCGCGGTAGCCGTTGCCGACGTGGCCGCGCAGCTTCGTTCCCGTCGAGCGGAAGAAGTAAGAGATGGAGCCGTCGCCCGTGTAGGCGTTGGGCGGCGAGTCAAACGTGGCGGACGCAAAGGGCGAACCGGCCGAGGGCGTAAACGTCGGCGCGCTCAGGTGGAAGAACTGCGCGCGGAAGGCTGCGGATAACTGCAAACGTCCTTCGAGAAAGCGCAGTTGGTCTTGAACGAACAGCGCGTGGCTGCGTTCGGAGATGGAGACCGCAGAGTTGCCCGACGGCGTCACGTCGAAAGAGCGGTTGAGATAGTTCTCGCGCTCGAACTCGTAGCCGGTGGTGATGAGGTTGGCGCGACCGAGTCGGAAGTCTGCGCGCGCGTTGAAGGTGTGCGTCGTGCCGTCGAACTCGTTGCGCGTCGAACCGAAAGGCTCGAAGAAGTTGTTGAAGTCGGCCGGGTCGCCCGCGCCCGCAGGCCCTTCGCGGAAAGAGGCGCGCGTCCGCAGGCCGTGATAAGTGAGCGAGTAGCCGAACGATTCCGAAGGTCTGTGCGCGAACGTGAGCGAGCCGGAGAAGAAACGCGAGGCGCGCGCGTTGTCGGGGTCGTTCGCGCCGGGAATAAAGGTGGCGCTCCCGGCGTTCAATTGACCGACGGCCGTGCCCGACTCGTAGCGACGCAACTCGGACTCTGCGAGCGGACGCGCTTCGACTATTCCACTAGCAGGCAGCGCGCCGATGGCGAGCGGGTTTTCGTTGAGTTGCACGAAGGAGTCAGAAGCGTAAAGACGCCCGACGATGGTCGCCGTCGGCGTCAGTCGCACAGAGACGCGACCCTGCCCCGAAGTGTTGCGTGCCGCGTCGTCGCGGTCTGTACCGCGCGCGACGTTCAGGTGAGAGACGCCCGCGCTGTAGGCGAGGCGGTCGGCCGTGCCTGCACCGCCCGCGAACTGTGCGCGTCCGCGAAAGAAGCCAAGCCCGCCGCCTTCTGCGAGCAGGTTGCCGTGAAAGGGGCTGCCGCCCTCGTCCGTCACGATGTTGACGACACCGCCCACAGCGTTCGTCCCATAGAGCGACGAGCCGGAACCGCGCAGCACTTCGACGCGCGAGTTGTTTGTGTTGACGAGGTCGCTCAGGTAGCCGGAGGCGTCGCCGTGAACGGACGTGGGGTCGCGGAAGCGCAGGCCGTCGATGAGAACGGCCGTGTCCTGCGTGCGCAGGCCGCGCGTGCGGATGTTGGTGAAAGAGCCGGGGCCACCGAACTGTTGGACGAAGAGACCGGGCACGGTGCGCAGCGCCTCCGGTATCAGAAACTCGTCGCGCTCCTCCATCTCGACGCGCCCGACGACCGTCACGGCCTTCGACACTTCATCGACGGTCTGCGGCGCGTCCGAAGCCGTCACCACCACCTCCTCGCGCACGGCCGCGACTTCCAGAGCCACGTCGAGCGTCACGGCCGCGCGCTCAACTCTGATGATGCGTGCGCGCGCACGCGTAAAACCCGTCGCCTCGACTTCAAGGATGTATTCGCCCGTCGGAAGTTCCGCGAAGCGATACGAGCCAGACTCGTCGGTCGTCGTCGAAAGACGCACGGCGACGGGCGTCGAGCCTTCGCGCGCGTAGAGTTTGACGAACGCGCCCGCGAGCGGGACGCCCTGCGGGTCGAGGACGCGTCCGGCGATGCTCGCGCCCGCAGACGACGACGATGTTTGTTGCGCCGCAACCGACACGACCGCGCGTGAAAGCGCGAGCGCGCAGACGACGACCGCGAGGAGCAGCCCTGTCAACATGTTCCTTCTCATCTTCGATTTCCTTTCGAGAGAAGGACGGAGAAATGTGAGCAACCCGTCTGTGTCGGGGGGGGGGGGCG
>DASZCR010000011.1:0-19021 GCA_035942915.1 Pyrinomonadaceae bacterium
ACGCACGACCCATACGCCGCAGACCTCGCCGCCAGACACCTACCCGCCCTCCACTGTTTCCGACGGTGACACGCCTATGTAATCGCGGTCATAGATGAAGCAGTGATAGGTGATAAGAAGGAAGTGATAGGTGATAGGTGATGGGTGATAAGAGAAAGCCTGTTTTCTTCCTATCACCTATCACCCATCACCTATTACTGCTTTCAATGGGAAGTGCGTTTCATAGCTTGTCACTAAAGGTGACGCGGGCGGGGTGTGGTTGGTGGGACGATTGGGGGATTGCGCCGATTTTGCAGGGAAAAAGTGAGTGGCATTGGCATTGCACAAGGTTGAGGCGTGCGGACTGTGCCCTTTGCTTGGGCGCTTCAAGAAACAGTTAAGGAGTCGGAGGCCAGAAGATGGGTGTGCAGATTTCAGTGCGTGACGGTCGGATGCGCGGCGCAAGACGCGGCGAGTTCGGCTTCAGCATGGTGCAGATGATTATCACGATGCTCGTCGTCTCCGTCGTTGCGACCTTCGCGTTCATGCAGGTCGCCGTCGCACGCGACAATATGCGCCTGACGGCCGCCGCGCGCGAGTTGGCCGGTTACATCGAAAAGGCGCGCCTCGATTCCATCCGTCGTCACGTCGCCGCCGGACAGGAGGCGACCGTCAGTTTCCCTAACGCCAACTCCTACACCGTGACGATGGATTTCGGACTCACGGGGACGCTCGTCAGCCGGACTTTCGCGCTGCCCGAAGGCGTCACCCTAAGTCTGATTAACGCGGCCACCGGCAACAACATTGCGCTGCCCACCTCCTTCAGTTTCGACTGGCGCGGGCGCATCTCGAACGAACTTCGTATCACCCTCGTCAACACGCGTGCGCACAGCAGCGCGGTCGCCATTACGCGCGCCGGCGAAGTGTCGCTCGACCGCGAGCCCATCGTTCTCACCGCCAACGCCATCTCGGCCGTCCCACCCAGCACCGACGTCTTTTCGGCCGGCAGCGGCAGCACCACCACCGGTGGCAGCACCACCGGCACAACTACCGGCACGACGACGGGGACGACGACGGGGACGACCACCGGGGTGACGGGTATAACGACCGGCGATACCACTACCAGCGGCACAACTACAGGGACGACTACCGGCACGACTACCGGCACGACAGGGACGACAACAGGGACGACTGAGACGACCGGGACGACCGGGACGACGACGGGCAGCACCACCACCGGCACGACCGGGACGACTGGGACGACCGGGACGACTGGGACGACGACCGGCAACACGACAACAACCACGACGCCCGTCTGTGGTCTAACCGTTACCCCCAGCAGTTTCTCGCTCAAGCGGAACAAAAGCGAGAACGTGGTCGTCACGCTCACCAGCGCGACGACCATCACCGCGCGCAGCGACAACGCCAGTGTGACCGTCACTTTCGTTTCCAGCAGCGGCCTCAGTCACATCTACAAGATTGAATCCATCAACACGAATTTCGACTACACAGCCCACATCACGTTCACGCCTGCCTGCGACTCGACCAAGGCCAAGCAGGTGGACGTGCAAGTGACGAAGAACTAAGCCGAAGGAGCCAGCAGCGTGCGACTCAACACCCGTAGCATGACAATTGAACGAAGGCGGAGAGTGGCCGTCCGCGACGGCGCGAGCGCCGAGCGCGGCTTCACCCTTATTGAAACTGCCATCGCGCTTGTCATCATGATGATTGCAGGCTTCGGAGCCATCTCGCTCTTCATCTTCTCAATCAACTTCAATGCCGGTGCCAGCGACCGCGCCCGCGCCTTCGCCATCGCGCAACAGCGCATGGAGATGCTGCGCGCCACGTCCTACGCCAACCTCGTAGCGACGACGGCTAACCCCGCTCCTGAGCAGGTCACGGTCGGCTCGAATCAGGCCAACGGCGGGGCTGACCAGCGCACCTTCAACGTGCAGACGATTATCACCGACGGGATGGTCATCAGTGGCACGCCGCGCCGCAAGACCATCACCGTGACGGTCGTGCCGCTGGGAGCGGCCCGCTTCTCGGCCGGAGCGGTGACGCTGGTCACGCAACGCGCCTCGACGCTTGACGGGCCGAACTAAAGCGCGCCGCGCGCCGCAGGCGGATATATGAGGAGCAACCACGACATGTCGAAGGAATATTGTAAAGCATCGAGCAGCGCGGGCTTCTCGCTCATCGAGTTGATGGTCGCGATGGGTGTGACGCTCGTCATCATGGTCATTGCGAGCACCCTGCTCGGACAGGCTTTCAACGTCCGCACCAGAGAGAACTCGCGTACCGAAGCCCTCGCCGACGTGCAGCGGGCGCTCAACAGCATGTCGCGCGAGATTGCCAACGCGGGCTTCGGCCTCAACAGTATGACCACCAACGGCATCGTGACGGCCGACTCCAACGCCTCGCAGATTCGCGTCCGCGCCAACCTCGACGCCTTCGCCGGGGGAACGCCGAGCACGGCCGGCTCGGACGAGGACGTTGTCTTCGCCATCGCCAACAATGGCAGCCAGCGCCTCATCACGCGCTACAACGTCAACGCCGGAGCAACCGCTATCTCATCACTCGCCAATCGCGTCGATACGCTGACTTTTGAATATCTCAACGCCAACAACACCACGGCGACCGGGCCGGGTACGGCCGAGAAGGTGAGAATCACGGTCGGCGTCACGCTGCCGGCCGTCGGCACGGCCGGCACGCGCGGATATCAACCGGCCTCGCGCACGCAGGTCACGTCCGAAGTGACGCTGCGCAACAAGAATCTCACTCAGTTCTGATGAGTCTCGGAGCACTATCACCGATGGGGTCGAAGAAAATGAAGAACGCAACATCTGTGCGCCGCACAGCCGAACGGGCGGCCGAGCGCGGTGCTGCCCTAATCTCGGCGCTGCTCATCTCTTTGATGCTGCTGTTGGCGGGCGGCGCGCTGATTATGACGACGGCGATGTCGGCCTCGAACGCGGCGGACGCGACGGCCGAGGCGCAAGCCTACTACGCGGCCGAGGCCGGCTTGCAGTCGGCGCTCGCCGTCCTGCGCGGCAACGTCGCCTCCAACCCCGCAGGCACTCCCGCGACATTCCGCTCCGCCGTCTGCGGCACGGCCGTTCCATGTCTCAACTCCGGCGGCGATATGTCTCTGTGGCTGCCGCGCACTAACGGCGTCGTGCCCCTCAACGACACTTTGCAACTCTCCTACACGGTTTCGGTGACGGCTCAGGAACTCGCGTTGGGGGCGGTCGTCGCTCCCACTTATGAGCCAAGGTTTCTGACCATCACTTCGACGGGTCGCGGGCCGAAGGGCGCACGCAAAGTGCTTGAGATGATGGTCGATGCTTACGCCTTCGACTTCACCGCGCGCGCCGCCGTCGCCGTCCGCAGTAGCGACGTAGATGCAACCGGGATGGTCAAACTCGACCTCGGCAGCAGCAACCCGCACGCTTGGAACGGCAACGATCAGGCCATCCCGCCGGGGCCGCCTGTACCTGCCTTCGCCGTCACGAATACGGCCGATTACGACGCGGGCGATGGCTTCGGCCGGGAAGCGGACGGCAACGCGCAGGGCGTCGCCGAAAAAGCCATCGGGGCTGATCAGGCCAACGTCCTCGGCCCTCAACAACTCGTCAAGCTTCCCATCGGCGACTTGGAGTACTGGCTGCAAACCGCTAACGGCGCTCGCACCTTCCTCAACATTATGGAGGCTCAAGCCGCTACTATCGGGCGTCTGAACCCGTCTGACATCGGCACGGAGGCCGCCCCGAAATTCACCTTCATCAACGGCGACCTTTCTCTGAGCGGCGGCGATCACGGCGCGGGACTGTTAATCGTTACGGGCACGCTCACGCAGAGCGGCAGTTCCAGTTTCAAGGGCATCGTGATAGTGCTCGGCGAGGGCAGGATTCAGCGTAACGGCACACCAGACGCGCTCGGCGCTCTCATCGTCGGAAAGGTCAGTCGTACGGCCACAACCGGTTTTGAAGCGCCCTACATCGACTCCTCCGGCGGCGGCAACTCCCTCGTCGGTTATGACTCCGAATGGGTCAGGAAAGCACTCGGCGTGATGGGCGCTCGCGTCATCGGTGTGGTCGAGAAGTAACCGCCTCGTCTGAGGTCATAAGTAAGGCCGGGTTGCTGCCCACGCGAGCAGCAACCCGGCCTTCTTAATTTTCATGCTCGAAAGGTGCGCTTGACACTCATCGTCGCCGGTCGTTACCATCCGCGCGACCTCTCTATCTTATGCCTGACATTCTGCTTGTCGAGGACAAAGACAGTCTGAGGCGCGTGCTGCGCCTGACGTTGGAGAACGCCGGTTACACTGTGGCCGAGGCGGCCGACGCGCGTGCCGCCGCGCGCGAGATTGCCGAAGCCCCTTTCCGCCTCGTCCTCACAGACCTGCGGATGCCGCACGGTTCAGGTATCGACGTGCTCCACGCTTCGCGCGCGGCCGACCCGGAAGTGCCCGTCGTCGTCATGACCGCTTACGGCTCAATCGACGAGGCCGTGCAAGCGATGAAAGACGGCGCGCACGACTTCCTGCAAAAGCCCGTCGACTCGAACCACCTGCTGCTGCTCATCGGGCGCGCGCTCGAACAGGCGCGTCTGCGCACGGAGAACGTCCTGCTGCGTGAGGAATGGTCGCGCCGCTATGGCTTCCCACGCATCCTCGGCGAGTCCGACGCCATCAAGCGCTCCGTCTCCGAGACGCAGCGCGTCGCGCAGACGGAGACGACCGTGCTCCTGCTCGGTGAATCCGGCACGGGCAAGGAACTGTTCGCGCGCGCCGTCCATCATCTCTCGACGCGACGCGACAAACCCTTCGTCGCCATCAACTGCGCGGCCATCCCTGAGACGCTCATCGAGTCGGAACTGTTCGGCCACGAGCGCGGCTCATTCACTGGCGCCAACGAGCGTCGTCCCGGAAAGTTCGAGTTGGCTGCGGGCGGGACGGTCTTCCTCGACGAGATTGGCGAACTGCCTCTCGCCGTGCAGGGAAAACTGCTGCGCGCGATTGAAGAGAAGACGGTTGACCGCATCGGCGGACGCGCGCCCGTCCCTGTTGACGTGCGTATTGTCGCCGCTACCAACCGCAACCTTCAGGCGGCGGCAACGGCCGGTGAGTTTCGTCTCGACCTCTACTTTCGCCTCGCCGTCTTCCCCATCGAGATTCCGCCTCTGCGCGAACGCGGCGACGATGTGATACTGCTGGCGCGCCACTTCGCCGCGCAGTTCGGCAAGGAGTTGCGCAAGCGCGAGGCCGTTTTGAGCGACGAGGCGATAGCGGTCTTGCGCGCGCATCGCTGGCCGGGCAATGTCCGCGAATTGGAGAACGCCATCGAGCGCGCCTGCATCCTCGCCGATACGCTCACGCTCGCTGCGAGAGACCTCGGACTGCCCGCATCCGCCGCGCCGCAATCATCCCCCACGCCCTCCGAGTGGGACTTCTCCGGCACGCTCGCCCAAGCGACCGAGCGCGCCGTCCGCTTCGTCGAGCGGCACAAGATTCTCGAAGCACTCGCCGCGCACGACGGCAACAAGACGCGCGCCGCCGAAGCCCTCGGCGTCAGCTACAAAACACTCCTGACCAAAATTAAGGACTACGCACTCTAACCGCCCCAGATGACTCCGACGCCCGAAGACCAACCCGACTCGCCAGACAAGACGCGCGAGCGCGACAACGCCGACTCGACTGTCGAAGCCGGTATCGAAGACGCGCAGGCGACCAAAGACCCCGGAGTAGAGACGGCCGAAGCCGAGACTCCGACCGGCACGCCCGGCGAACTCGTCGCCGAACAGGATTCGTCGCCCGCCTCTCGGCCGCAGAGCGGCGGTGAAGGACGCAGCGTGGCGCGCTCGGCAGGCATCGTCAGTCTGGCCGTGATGGGGTCGCGCGTTCTCGGTCTGGTGCGCGAACAGGTCTTCGCCGCTTACTTCGGCGCAGGCTTTCTCAACGATGCTTTTCAAGTCGCCTTTCGCATCCCGAACACACTGCGCGACCTCTTCGCCGAAGGCGCGCTCTCGGTCGCTTTCGTCAAGACCTTCACGGACTATTCGGTCAAGAAAAGCGAGGAGGAGGCGTGGCGTCTGGCAAGCATGGTCTTGAACGTGCTCGCCATCGTCCTGAGCGTCATCACTATCTGCGGCATTATCTTCTCGCCGCAGATAGTCGCCATCATCGCGGGCGACTTCTCGCCCGAAAAGGCGCGTCTGGCGACGACGATGACGCGCATCATGTTCCCCTTCATCCTGCTCGTCGCGCTCGCCGCCGTCGCGATGGGCGTGCTCAACACGAAGGGGCGCTTCGGTATCCCTGCCTCAGCCTCGACGCTCTTTAACGTCGGCTCAATCGTCGGCGGTCTGGGCTTCGCCTACTGGCTCAGCGGCGGCTCATGGTCAAGCCCGCGCGACCCGCAGGCCGTGCCGGAGTCGGCCGCGCAGTGGGCGATTATCGGGATGGCGATTGGCACGCTCATCGGCGGCGGTCTCCAATTTCTCATTCAAGTGCCGTCGCTGCTGCGGGTCGGCTTCCGCTTCCGCCCGCTCGTCTCTTTTACAGACCCCGGCGTCCGGCAGGTGATGCGATTGATGGGGCCTGCCGTTATCGGGACGGCCGCCGTCCAGATTAACGTCCTCATCAACACCTTCTTCGCGCAGAGTATTCCGGGCGGCGTCTCCTGGCTCGGCTACGCGTTTCGACTGATGCAGTTGCCTATCGGCGTTTTCGGCGTCGCCATCGGCACGGCCACGCTGCCGACCATCTCGAAGTTTGCCGCGCGCGGCGACATCGGAAACTTTCGCTCGACGCTTTCCTCCTCCATCGGTCTCGTCTTTCTCCTGACCATCCCTTCAGCCTGCGGCCTCGTCGTCTTAGGCCGACCCATCATCGCCCTCATCTACGAACGCGGCGCGTTCACCTCGACGACGACCGAGATGGTCGCCACGGCGCTGGCCGCATACTCCGTCGGGCTTGCAGGCTACGCCGCCATACGCGTCCTCTCGCCTGCCTTCTACGCGCTCGACGACGCGCGCACGCCGATGCTCGTCAGCCTCATCTCCATCCTCGTCAATGCCGTCGCCAGCTACTTCTTCCGTGACATCTTCTCGCAGGTCGGCGTCACGCCCGCGACGCCTTCCGGCTACGGCCACGTCGGGCTGGCGCTCTCAACCTCCTGTGTCGCGCTCATCAACTTCTTCGCGCTCGTCTTTATCATGCGGCGCAGAATCCAGCGCCTCGAAGGGCGTCGCATTCTCTCCTCTTTCGTCCGCATCACGCTCGCCTCGGCTGCGCTCTCGGCCGCCAGCTATTTCACCTACGCGTGGCTCCACGCCGCGCTCGGCGGACGCAGCCTGACGACGCGGCTGATAGAAACCTTCGTCCCGATTGCTGTCGGCGGCGCGGTCTTCCTGATTTCGGCGCGCCTGTTGGGCGTCGAGGAGTTGAGACAGGCCATACAGGCCGTGACTGGTCGCTTCCTGCGTCGGCGTTGATGTGAATTTCAGGGTAACTTGTTGTAAACAGTTGCTTTTTTTCTGGAAGCGAATAGAATGGCTTCCAATTTTTCTGAAACCCTCGTCGCATTGCGTCTTTACGAGCAATATTGAAGTATCAAGACGGCACGGCCGCGCAACCCTGTGAGAACGGTTGCCGGCGGGAAAAGAGGGGCGTCGATTCGCCTTTTTTCCCTGAAAAGCAGCGGTATGTGCTTGATTTGCCACGCTCTTTTGTAAAATTTCTGACCATTGAGTAACTGCTCCGGACGCTGCGCTTGACCGAATCCTGCGCCGACGGGGCGACGGTGAGGCAAGAGGCTTTTGCCCAAGTTTCACGACAAGGACATCTCGGAGGGGGACTGTAAATCATGAAAAACCGCATTCTGGCGCTGGTTAAGCCGCTGATGCTCAGCATCTTTGCCATCGCCGTCTTCACGCTCGGGCAGAGTGTGACGCGGGCTGATGAAGTGTTCATCGCCGGCTTCACCAATGGCTGCTTTGGGGCCGGCTGTACGCCGCCGTCTACGAGCGCCAACCAGACCGCCACGCTGCTCGGTCTGACCTATCAAAATTCGACCTTCTCGGGCACGACCTCCGGCGGATTTCTCGCCATTGGCAACGTCGGACAGCCGCCGGGAACCCCGAACGTCGATAACCTCGGCTCGTTCACGCTCTCTGGAGAGCCGGCCAACTACAACGGCCAAGCCTTCACCCTGCGCGTGACCTTCACGGCGCCTCCGGGTATCGCAGGCCCGAACACGACGACTTTCTCGGCCATTCTGACCGGTAGCGTCTCTGCCGCTGATAATGGCGGAGTCTTCATCGACTTCGACAATACGCCGCAGACCTTTACTTTCAACAACAACGGCACGACCGGCTCGTTCACCTTTAGAGTGCTCGATGCCGCCGTCATTGCCGGAGGCACGGTGGCGGTTGAAGGTGTCATCACAGGCGCTCAGCAGAATCCCATTCCTGAGCCTGCGACCTTGCTCCTGCTCGGCACGGGACTCTCCGGCGTGGCCGCAGGCATCCGCAAGCGCCGCAAAGCAGTCAAGGGCTAACTAAACACGCCTTTCGGTTCAGACAGAGCGTGCGGGCTCTCTAAATCAATGTGGCTTTTCATGTAGGCCGGGTCGGGTAAATGCCTGACCCGGCTCTGCTTTTGCCCTCTGAGTCTCTTTCCTGTCAACCGCCGCCCATCTTTTTTTCGCTGCACAACATTTTTTTTGGAAAGTTTGCCGATTAACTATTTACTCTCATTACCGCAGAAACAGGACAGCTCGGCGTGGCGGCAGGAAGTGGCGGGGCGCTCTCGGAAGGCGCCTTTTTTGGTGTCCGAAATTGCGTGTTTTCTTACACCTGCGCCGCTCCTGCGAAGTCCCTTGCCGGGCTTCGGTTTGCAGCCTACCTCTAATCATTTCATCATTTCAGAGCACGACGTTAATGATTTAGTTTGACCCGCTCGTGTCAGACTCTTTATCATCCGTGCCGTGCAGAAGATTCTCTCAGCGGCCGAGATGCGCGAGGTTGACCGGCTGACGGTCGAGCGGTTTGCCACGCCTTCTCTGCTGCTCATGGAGTCGGCGGCGCATGCTTCTGCGCGCGCTATCGCCGCACATTTTCCGTCCGGTTTACAGGGCGAGAGGGTGCAAATCCTCTGCGGGCGGGGCAACAACGGCGGCGACGGGGCGGCGCTCGGACGCGCACTCTGGACACTCGGCGCGCATGTCGATATCGTCCTCTTTGGGCGAGCCGAAGAGTCAAAAGGAGACGCGCGGGCGAATTTCGAGATTGTCCGTTGCCTGTCGAGCTTCGCGTCGGGGACGAGCGAGCGTCCTTCGGGTCTTTCTTACGTTGAATGTCGGGGCGCGGCGGAATGGGAAGAGGTCGCGCGTGGGGCGCGTGGCTACGCGGTCATTGTCGATGCGCTTTTTGGGACGGGGCTGACGCGTCCGCTCGAAGGCGTCTTCAGGCAGGTGGTCGAACATCTCTCGCTCGTCCGCGAAGCACGCCGACACGCGCGCGCGGCGCTGCCGCTCGTCGTCTCGCTCGACCTTCCTTCAGGTTTGAACGCCGACGCGGCTGAGCCTATCGGCGAAGCTGTGCGCGCGGACCTGACGGTCACTTTCACCGCGCCGAAACCGGCCAACGTGCTGCCGCCCGCTTCGCACTTCAACGGCCGTCTCATCGTCGCCCACATCGGCTCGCCTGACTCGCTGCTCGACCACTCACCTTCGCGCCTCTTTCTGACGGAGGGCGTTGACGTGCGCGCGTGGCTCGAAAAGACACGCTACGGCGCAGACTCTTACAAGTACATGCACGGCCACGTGCTTGTTCTGGCCGGTTCGCGCAACTACACGGGGGCGGCTGTGCTCTGCGCCAACGCCGCGATGCGTTCGGGAGCGGGTCTCGTGACGGCAGGCGCACCCGTCTCTGCGTTGCCGAGCGTGGCTGCGCGTCTGATGCCTGAGGTGATAACGGCGGCGTTCTCTGAGACGCCTTCGGGCGCATTGAGTTTCGACGCGCTGGCGCGGATTTCGGAGTTGGCCGCGCGCGCGACGGTCGTCGCCATCGGGCCGGGGCTGACCTCCGACCATGAGGAGACGCGCAAACTCGTGCGCGAATTTGTCGAGCGACGCCACGCGCCCGTCGTTCTGGACGCAGATGCTTTGAACGCGCTCGCCGCGTGGCCTTCGGAGTTGCGTGGCACGCGCCGCGCGCCTTTAATCCTGACGCCGCACGCGGGCGAGATGCTGCGCCTGCTCGGCACGGACGACCGCGCCGCGTTGCAAGACCGCGTCCGCGTCGCCTCTGAATTTGCGCAGGCGCACGAGCTAATTCTCGTTCTGAAGGGAACGCGCACGCTCGTCGCCGCGCCTGACGGACGCGTGTTTATCAATCCGACCGGCAACGCGGGGCTTGGTCGGGGTGGTTCAGGCGACACTCTGACCGGCGTCGTCGCAGGTTTTCTGGCGCAGGCGTTCGCCGCGCTGAAGGACGACGCGGACGCCTTAGAGGCGACCATTGCGGCCGTCTACGTCTGCGGTCTGGCAGGCGACCTCGCGGCGCGTGAACGGGGCATGAGAACGATGGTCGCCACAGATGTCGCAGCGCATCTGAGCGACGCCATGATGAAGCTCGACGAGGAGGGCGAACGTCCTTGAGCATGGAAGCGCACGAGCGCGTGCCTGCGGGCGAATGGACATCGCAGAGCGCCGAGGAGACTTTCGCGCACGGCGCGCGCGTCGGCGGTCGTCTGGCGGGCGGCGAGATATTGCTGCTCGAAGGCACGCTCGGCGCGGGCAAGACAGTCTTTGCGAAGGGACTGGCGGCTGCGCTCGGCGTTGACCCGGACGAAGTGACAAGCCCGTCTTTCACGCTTGTCAATCGTTACGAAGGTGCGAGTCTGACGCTCTATCACCTTGACCTCTATCGTCTCGACGAAGGGGTGCAGGCGGCGCACGCCGTCGGCCTCGAAGAGCTACTCGCAGACGAGCGCGCCGTCATCGTTATCGAATGGGCGGAGCGTCTCGGACAGTATCCGCTTCCCAAGACGCTCTGGCGCGTCCGCATCGAAGGCGACGGCGAAGACGTGCGCCGCATCTCGGTCGAGCCTCTCTAAACGGTTGCCGAAGCAGGCGCAACCGACGTGCACGCGCAACGTGCTAGAATAAGAATCAAAGGAGAAAGAGCTTATGCCATATTCAGAGATACTTATCGCGCCGATGCGCGCTGACCTGACACGCTTCGGCATCGAGGAGACGAGAACTCCTGACGAGGTCGAAGCAGCCATTAAGAACAGTAAGGGCACGTTGATGGTCGTCGTCAACTCGGTCTGCGGTTGCGCGGCGGGCAAGGCGCGCCCCGGCATTGCGATGGCGCTGCAATCCGACGTGCGACCCGACCGCACCATCACGGTCTTCGCAGGTGCGGACATTGAAGCGACGGCTAAGGCGCGCGAGCACTTCGCGCCCTATCCTCCGTCGTCGCCGCAGGTCGCGCTCTTCAAAGACGGTCAACTCGTCTACATGATGGAGCGCCACCAAATCGAAACCCGTCGCGCCGAAGAGATTGCACACGAACTCACGCAAGCCTTCCAACGCCACTGCGTCCCCTCCGAAGCGACCGCGTAAGAACTGAGCGCGGAGGGATGGAGAAAGACATCTCCCTCATCCTTCATCCCTCCGCCCTTCGCTCTCATCCCTTCTTCTCATGTCTCAACTGACGCTTCCGACGCCGATTCTCTCACTGCACAAATACGGCATCGCGCGCATGGGGCAGACGACGGCGCGGCGTCTGGCGCTCGCGCTGGCAACCGTCGGCGGCAAACGCGACGCCTCGGAAGCGTGCGTCGAAGACCTCCTCAACTATCTTCCGATGCGCTATGAAGACCGCTCGAATATGACGCGCATCAGCGAGTTGCGCGACGGCACGGAAGCCTCGCTCGAACTCTACGTGCGCGTCGCGGGCGGCTTTCAGGTTGGCAAGCATCGCGGGCCGAAAGCACCGCCGCTCTATCTTTTCGAGATTACGGCGAGCGACCCGGAACGGACGAGCAAGCCGGTCGTCGTGAAGTGGTTCGTCTCCGGGCGTCAAGCGCCGCGCATCGTCGCCTATCATCGCCAGCGATTCCCGCGCGGCACGCGCTTTATCGCCTTCGGCAAATGGGAATGGGATGCGCGCCACAACACCTTTACGCTTCACCTCAACAAGCCTGACGAACTGGAAATCCTGCCCGGTCTCTGGACACCGCCCGAACACGCCTTGCTGCGTCTGGCCGAAGAGCAGGAGGCCAACCTCAATGCCGCCGCTCGCACCGGCAGCGCCGAGACAGACGAGACGCACGACCAGCACACGTCAGCAGCGGAAGCAGACGCGACCGACTCCGCAGAGAGCGACGCCCCAGACGATGAGGACGAGGCTTCTGATGATGAAGCGAGCGACCCTTCGCTGGCCGCCATCCACGTCGGCCGTCGCGTGCCGGTCTATCGCAAACTCGGCGAGTTTCGCACGAAGCGTCTGCGCGAAATCGCGCACGCCGTCCTCTCTCTGCTCGACGACGAAGCGTTTACAGAGACGCTTCCGACAGACCTGCTCACGCGTCAACAACTCGTCAGTCGCGCAGACGCCCTGCGCCGCATCCACTTTCCCGCCGAAGACGCGCCGCTCGCCGAGTACGAACGCGCGCGCAGCCCCGCACACCTGCGGCTCATCTTCGAGGAGTTCTTCTGGGTCGCGCTCGCTATCGCTCTGCGTCGCGGCGAGCGCGTCAAAGAGCCGAAGGGCGCGCTCATCGAAGTGACCGACCGGATGCGCGAACGCATGCTCGCCATACTCCCCTTCACGCTGACCGCCGCGCAGCAACGCGCGCTCAATCGCATCCTCGACGACATGCAATCCGACGTTCCGATGAACCGTCTGCTGCAAGGCGACGTAGGCAGCGGCAAGACGGCCGTCGCGCTGCTCTCGATGCTGGCCGCGATGGAGAACGGCTATCAGACGGCGTTGATGGTTCCGACGGAGATTCTCGCCGAACAGCATGCGCGCAACATCAAGCGACTGCTTGCCCCGACCGGCTACCGCGTCGAACTGCTCGTTGGCTCTCTGCGCGCGAGCGAGAAGCGTAAGCTGCACGCGGCGATAGCCTCCGGCGAAGTGCATGCCTGCGTCGGCACGCACGCCGTCATACAGGAGTCGGTCGCTTTCAACAAACTCGGCCTCGTCGTGATTGACGAACAGCACCGCTTCGGCGTCCTGCAACGCGCGGCCTTGCGCGAGCGCGGCTTCAACCCGGACGTGCTCGTGATGACGGCCACGCCCATCCCGCGCTCTCTCGCCATGACCGTCTATGGCGACCTCGACGTTTCCGTCATCGACGAACTTCCGCCCGGCCGCACTCCGATTAAGACGGTCGTCGTCGGCGAAGACCAGCGTGCGGGCGTCTACAAGGGAGTCGAACGCGAGGTGCGCGCGGGTCGTCAGGTTTACGTCGTCTATCCGCTCGTCGAAGAGTCGGAGAAGATGGACTTGAAAGACGCGACGCGCATGTTCGAGCACCTGCGCGACCGCGTCTTCCCGCACTTCTCCATCGGCCTCGTGCACGGCAAGATGAAGCCGTCCGAGAAAGAGGAGGTGATGCGCGGGTTTGTCGCGGGCGAGATACAGATACTTGTCTCGACGACCGTGATTGAGGTCGGCGTTGACGTGCCGAACGCATCGCTGATGATTATCGAGCACGCCGAACGCTTCGGTCTCTCGCAGCTACATCAACTGCGCGGACGCGTCGGGCGCGGAGCCGAACAGTCCTACTGCGTCCTGCTCGCCTCCGACAAGCAGACCTCTGTGGCGCGCGAGCGGCTCGGCATCATGGAAGAGACTTCCGACGGCTTTCGCATCGCCGAAAAGGATTTGGAGATACGCGGCCCCGGCGAAGTGATGGGCACGCGCCAGTCCGGCATCCCGACCTTTCGTATCGGCAACATCGTCCGCGACATCGAGATTCTCGAAGCGGCGCGACGCGAGGCCGACTACTATCTCTCCGAGCGCCGACGCACGCGCGAAACCTCGCGCCTCATCGAACGCGTCCGCGCCGACGTACGCTTCGGCCTCGCCGCCATCGGCTAATCTCCGCGCACAGAGCCATCCTTGACGCGTGTGGATTATCGGCTAGTATTGCAAAGCGTTAGATTGTTGATAAGAGCGCCTTAGTTCGTGCTGAGCATTGGTTCGCGCGCAACGGCGGCGGCGGCTCTCATCAAACAGGCACTACTTCCCTTCTCTCACCAAAGCTTTGACAAAAAGTTAATCGGGGACACTGACCGATGAGCATCGCACCTGAACAGACGGCCATCATGGCGTATCTCAAGACGCTCGACGAAGGTTACCACGCCAAAATCCTTGAACTACGCAAGGCCGTCGAGGGCTGGCTCGCTTATACCCCGCAAACCTTTCCGCACTACACACTGCACACCATTCAACATAGCGATGAAATCGTCAGACAGGTGTCCAAGATTCTCTTCAGAGATGATGACAGCAGCCGCCCGGTCATCAAGCTCTCGGCCGCAGAAGCTTACGTCTTAGTGGCTGCCGCCTATCTCCACGACGCAGGGATGGTGACGGCAGACAAAGTTCAATTCATCCTGCTAAATGCCGAGCATAGATTTGTTCAATGGTTAGAAAGAGTAAAAGTAGTTTGTCAGACCGGACTATATGGATTTAGAGATGAGTTCCAAAGAGTCTTCCATCAAGTAGATAAAGTCACCTCCTACCATATCAACTTCGACAGACTAAACAAATATCTGGAAGAATGGAGCAAGTTGCCGAATCTTCCCGCAGAGTTATACCCGCCGTTGGTGGAGTTAACTCGTGAGATGTTTATTCTTGAGCCGCCTGAATAAAGTTGAGGCTTTTCGCTCTGCGCTTGGAGCTTTGGGGTATGCCGGAAGGTGGGGCGCTGTGTTAAATTCGCTTGAGTCATGCGTATCATCACGGGTCATTATCGCGGGCGGATTTTGAAGAGCCCGCCTTCGATGCAGATTCGTCCGACTTCAGACCGGATGCGTGAGAGTCTCTTTAACGTCCTTGCGCCGCGCGTCGAGGGCGCACGCGTGCTCGACCTCTGCGCGGGGACGGGCGCTATCGGCATCGAGGCTCTTTCGCGCGACGCCGCGTTTGTCACTTTCGTTGACCGCGCGCATAAGATGTGTGCGCTCGTCGAAGCCAATCTCGATTTGTGCGGTGTGCCTGAAGAGCTAACCGAGGTGGTGAAGAGCGATGCGGCCGAGTATCTGCGGCGCACGGTCGAGGGCAAGGGCGAAGACTGGCGCGGCGGCACGGAGCCTTGGGACATCATCTTCTACGACCCGCCCTACGCCTCCGATTACCTGCCCGTCCTCGAAACGATTGGCGCGCACACCTCAGAGCTTTTGCGCGATGGCGGGCTGGTCGTCGTCGAGCATCATCACAAGAACAAGTTGCGCGATGAGTTTGGCCGTGTCCGACGCCGACGCATACTCAAGCAGGGCGACTCCGCGCTCAGCTTTTACGCGGCCGCGCGTGCCGACGAAGAGGTAACCGGCTGATGGAACAGAAAGGCAGAGAGCGTCGCCAGTCGCCACGCTTCGGCGTGAGTTTGCGTTGCGACGTGTCGCTGCCCGCCGAGGATGAAGACCTGCTTTTCCCGCAGGCGCGTCTCGAAGGCCGCACGCGCGACGTGAGCGAGTCGGGCATCGGCGTCCTGCTCTCGTCCATCTACATCGGCTTCGCCTGCGTCGTCGATGAAGGCCGCGCCTTGCGGCTCGCTCTCTCGCTCCCGTCCGGCTCGGTCGAGATGCACGCCACGCCCGCGCACTACGTCCGTCTCGACGAGAGAGGCGAGCAGACCTCTTATCTCGTCGGCCTGCGCATCACCGAGATGTCGGACGACGACCGCGCGCACTACATCGAATACCTCTCCACGCTGGACAAATCCCAGCAGGTCTAGCGGCGAACGCCGCCGACTCTTTAAAAATCCAGCGGCTTCACGTCGGGTTCGACCCAAGCCGCCCGCGCCTCGTCCGACATCAGCCGTTCCCTCGTGTAGTAATCGTAGATGAGACGCGCGTCGCCGTAGCTTTCCAACAGTTCGTCGAGCAGGCTGACGAAGGGGCGACCCTGCCCGACGCTTGCGAGGAAGCCTGCGACACGTCGCAGCCAGAAGAGCGTTATCGTCTCGTTGTAACCTGCCGCGCCGTAATGCGCGATGATACGCAGGAGGCTCTCTCTCATCTTCCGCGTCGCTTCCTGCTGCGTCGCGCGCGTCAGGTAGTAGAGCGCGACGGTTAAGTGCGCCGGATGTTTGAAGCGAGCGAGCGGCAGCGTGCAGTTTTCAAACTCTGCGACGAGCGTTTCGACCTCTCGGCACGTGCGATATGGGTTAAGCGTCTCTGTGGTGTCCGTTTGCATGAACGTCTCTCTCCTTTCAATCTGCGACGAAGTGCGACCAAAGAAAAACCGCCCGCGCGCTCTTCTGTCGGGAGCGGCGCGCGGGCGGCACAAAAAGAAAGTTCGCGACGCCATGATTTGCGTCGCGAACTGAAGGCTTTATATCATGTCGCGGCCTCGGCCGCCAAGAACTTTCTTGACGCGCCCTCTGAACGAAATCCCCAAACGCGTGGAGTCCTGATGATTCATACCCTCAAGTGTCCTTCCTGCGCCGCGCCGCTCGACTACGCGGATGAAAACGACAGGGTCTCGATTCGCTGCCCGTTCTGCAACAACACGGTCGTCGTCCCCGAAGCACTACGCAAAAAAGAGAACCCGCTCTCCATCTCCGTCAATCTCGGCACGCCGACGCGCACGCGTTCGTCCGCGCTGCCCGCTATCGTCGTCATCTTCATCGTCGTCATTGTCGCCTCAATCGTCGGCGTGATTTACGGACTGACGCAAGCCTTCCGCTCGACGACCACTGCGCGCGTGCAGATTCCGACGCCGCAGTTCCCGCAGCTTCCCGCCTTCCCTGCTCCGCCGAACGCCTCGCCGTCGCCTGAAGGGATGGCGAAGATGACTCTCAAGTTCGGCAGCGAGGGCACGGGGCCGGGGATGTTCAACGACTCGCGCAGCATCGCGCTCGACGGCGAAGGACGCATCTTCATCGGCGATTACACGGGCGGCCGCATACAGGTCTTCGACGCGACCGGCAAGTTCATCACGCAATGGATGGCCGACCAGGAGATGCCCTTGCGCGGGCTGACCGCAGACCGGCGCGGCACGGTCTACGTCGTCCAGCGCGGCAAGATTTCGCGCTACGAAGCATTGACGGGCAAGGCGCTCGGCGAGGTCGCTTATGAAGGCGGCTCAGGCTTTGACGATGCGGTGGCTTTGCCCGACGGCGGTCTGCTCGCCGCATGGTACAGAGGCTCGGACGACATCGTGCGCTTCGACTCCTCAGGGCACGTGGCGAAGGTCATGCGCGCGGCCATCAGCGGGCAGAGCCGCCGCAGCGAGTTGAACATGAGAGTCGCCGCCGATGGACTCGGCAACGTCTATGCGCTCGGCACTTTCAACTCGGCCGTCTTCAAGTTCGCGCCCGACGGACGCTTCCTCAACAGGTTCGGCGGCTCCGGCGACCAGCAGGGACAGTTCCGCGCGCCCGATGCCATCGCCGTCGACGGACACGGACGCGTCTACGTCAGCGACATTCACGGCGTACAGGTCTTCGATTCTGACGGGCGCTACGTTGACCGCTTCAAGACAGACGGCATCGCCTTCGGCATGATTTTCAACGACAAGAACGAGTTGTTCGTGGCCGCGCGTTCACACGTCATGCGCTTCGAGTTGAAGCCCCCGGCGAAATGAGCGGCGGGCTTGATGCGCTGGCGAAGGAAGACTGTTAATATCTGAGTCGAGTCTTTACTTAAAGGAATCATGACAATGCTCGTGCTCGGCATCGAAAGCTCTTGCGATGAGACGGCGGCGGCCGTCGTGCGCAACGGCCGCGAGATGGTCTCTTCCGTCATCTCCTCGCAGATTGAAACGCATAAAAGGTTCGGCGGCGTCGTGCCCGAACTCGCTTCACGCGAGCATCTCGACAAGATTGTGCCCGTCGTCGAAGAGGCCTTCGAGCGCGCGGCCGTGCGCGCGGAGGAGTTGGACGGCATCGCCGTCACTGCCGGCCCCGGCCTCGTCGGCTCGCTGCTCGTCGGACTCTCTTACGCGAAGGGGCTGGCCTACGCGCTCTCGAAGCCTCTGGTCGGCGTCAATCACATCGAGGGGCACATCTATTCGGTCGTCTTCGAGAACCCGCCCATCGAGTACCCGGCCTTCGCGCTCATCGTTTCGGGCGGGCATACGAACCTCTTTCTGGTTCCTGAGCCGGGCAAGTACAAGGTGCTGGCGCGTACGCGCGATGACGCGGCCGGAGAGGCGTTTGACAAGGTGGCGAAGATGCTCGGACTCGGTTATCCGGGCGGCCCCATCATCGAGCGTCTGGCGCGCGAGGGCGACGCACGCGCCGTGCGCTTCAGCATTCCGCGCATGGGCGACGGACGGCCGGACTTCAGTTTCAGCGGGCTTAAGACGGCCGTCTCGAAGCACGTCCGCGAGACAGGCTTGCGCCCGGTCGAGGCGGGCGCAGAACCTTCGCAGGCGATTAAGGATTTGGCGGCCAGTTTCCAGAGCGTCGTTGTGCGTTCGCTCGTCGGGACGACCGAGCGTCTGGCCGACGAGTATGCGCCGCGCACGCTCATCGTCGCGGGCGGCGTGGCCTGCAACGGCGCGCTCCGAGAAGCGGCGGCCGAGATGGGCGCGCGAAGGGGGCTGCCCGTCTACTTCCCCTCCCGCCATCTCTCGACGGATAACGCGGCGATGATTGCCGCCGCCGGAACGGTCAAACTTCAGGCGGGCGAGCGCGCGGGCTTAGACCTCAACGCAGATGTCTCTCTGCGTCTCCAAAACATCGAAGTCGAAGACGATGCGCTCCGCCGGAGCCGCGTCCGCTACAGGCTCTAAAGAAAATCGAAAGTCGAAAGCCGCCCGTGCCTCAGTTGCGAGGGAGGCACGGGCG
>DASZCR010000012.1:0-1617 GCA_035942915.1 Pyrinomonadaceae bacterium
CGCGCCAAACAGTGTCAATAACTTATTTGGCGTGACGGCGTGGAATTTGCGATTTCCGATTTTCGATTTATCATAGCCGGACTTTATCATTGTGGCTCGGAGAGAGAGGATAGACACCGTAAGACCCTGACGATGCCCCCGACCTTACTCATCGCCGACGACTACGACGACACACGCGAACTGCTGTGCCTCATCCTGCAAACCGAAGGATACACGGTGCGTCAGGCGCGCGACGGCCGCGAGTTTCTTGAGGCCGCGCGCAACGAGACGCCAGACCTCGCGCTGATTGACCTCTCAATGCCCACCGTTGACGGCTGGGACGCCCTGCGCGAACTGCGCGCAGATGAACGCACGCGCTCCATCCCCTGCATCGCCGTCACGGCCTTCGCCGCCGACCTCGACCGCCAACGCGCGCTCGACGCAGGCTTCGACGCCTATCTCAGCAAACCCTTCCGCGCCAAAGAACTCATCGAACTCGTCGGTCGCCTGCTCGGCACACGCGCCGACGGCGAAAGCGACCGCGACGGCGACGGTGACGGTCGGCGAGCTAGTCTGTGAACAAGCGATGAGCGACGACGAGAAGAAGAAGAAGGGAGCGGAGACAAAACGCGTCGCAGCGTCGGCGGATGAGCCGACGCCGGGCGTCATCCTCGTCGCCTTCGAGAAACTGTTCGGCGGCGGGCGCGGCGTCTCTCGCTATCGCCACTCCGGCCTGCGTTATGTCCGGCTCGCAGGTGGCGCAGTGCTCGTCGAGCAGAACCCGCAGAAGCAGAGCGAGTGGGCGCAGATGGCGCGCTCTGGACGCCGCATCGCGTGGGTCTTGCGCGACGGCGAGTACGTGGCGCGCGTCGTTGACGGCGAAGTCGTGATGCTCGACTGAACGCTGACGCCCACAAGAAGTGCCGAAAGAAAATCGCTCGGATGCGAAAAAAACTTATTGCACGTATCAGCAAACCTGATGTAAAGTGCGCGGCACCCGCAAACGGCAGGTATCTTTGATTCAGAACCTCGGTAGTAAGGCGCACACACTCACAACTAAAAGCGCCCTTGTCTTTGCCCCTATTTGAAATAATTTGTTTTCGTCCGGCAGGCCGTCCTTCTGACCGATAAGGCGGCCTGTCTTCCGCGAAGCTCTGTCAGTCGAGAGGGCGTTCTCCCAACGACCGCCCCTATTCTACGGTCTTCGCCTTAGTCGGGGAGTGTCCACTACTTTCTCCTTGAAGAAAGCCCGCTTCCCGGTTTCTCTCACCGCATATGATGGAGGGCATATGAGAAAAATCTTCACGCTGTTCCTTTTCGTCGCGATGTGTGTCTTCACACTAGCGCCTTCTCCCACGCAGGGGCAAAACCCCATCGGCAGCAGACCCGACGGCAAGCTTGTCAGAAAAGGCAGCAGGGCAATCCCCGGCAGCTATATCGTCGTCTTCAACGAATGGGCCGCTGGCCCGACGGGACCTGCCTCACAGGCCGCCGAGCAGGCTCAGGTCATGTCCTCCATCTATGGTGGCAGGGTTAACCGAACCTTCCAGCACGCCATCAACGGCTACGCCGCCGAGATGAGCGAAGCCGAAGCGCTCGCTCTGAGCCAAGACCCGCGCGTCGCCTACGTCGAAGAGG
>DASZCR010000013.1:0-12901 GCA_035942915.1 Pyrinomonadaceae bacterium
GGAGTATTCAACGCAGCGGAAACGCTTTCCCTCGGCCGCTTCCTGAAGAATGGAGATGGGGTCTGGCTTCTGCGGTTCGTTCGAGCCGTTATGCTCCCAACGCTTGCGCACCCAAGCGCTCAGTGCGCGCACCTTCTCGTAGTCGCTCTTCTTGCCCTTGACCACGTCTTCGAGCGCGTACAGGCTGCGCAGGCGCGTCATGTAAGAATCGCCCGGCGTGCTGCGTTGGAAAGTGAAAGGAGGCTTGACCTCTTCATCGGTAAATTTCAGCGGGCGCGTGAGCGCCTTCGACTGTTGAGCGGTAGTCGAAGCGTAGGCGCACGCCAGACAGACGGCGGCGAGTAGGAATGCGGTCAGCTTGTGTCTGTAGCTTCTCATGGTGTGGCCTCCGACAGATGTCTCTCTCAAACAGGAGAACACCGTCGGACAGCAGTTTATGGCAATAAAAACGCGCGGCAAGACTTCGGGCGTCAGCGCACTTTGGGCGACGATGTGCGCGGCAGGAGGACGAAGACGGCAAAGGCGGGAGACGTATGCCGAGGCGCTTTCTCGACGCGGCCGACCGGCTGCGCGACATCGCGTAAATGGAGTGGCAGAGAGATGGACGAGCCGTCGTAGACGCCGCGCGCGACCGGCGTGCCGTAAAAGTTTTGCGCGTCGCGGATTTCAAACTCTTGCCCCGGAGCGAGGATGCCTGCAAGCTCGACCGCGACTCGTTCGCGTGCGCCCCTGTTGAAGACGATGATGTGCGCGCGTCCCGGCTCGTACCTGTTCGGCCGCACAAAGACGCGCGGGGGAATAGCGGCGGTCGCGCCCGCAAGCGGCACGAGATATTGACTATGCGCGTCGAGTCCCGTGCGCTCGCGCCAGCGCGGGAAGCTGTAAGTCTTCGAGTTGTTGACGAAGGCCGCGCCCTGTCCGCCCGTAGTTGTATAAGAGTTGAAATCCCAAAAGTAGGACGACGGCTCAAAGCCTTCGGGGGTGAGCAACTCGCAAGCCTCGTCGTCTGTGATAAAGGAGTTGCCTGCGCACTCGACGCGCTGCCACCACCAGACGCGCAAGGGTCTGCGCGCCACGACGTAGTTGTCCAGCAACTTGAGGTCGAGGTTCTGCTTGTCCTCGTAACCGAATTTGAGTCCGTTGCTCTTGGAGGCGGCGCTCTCCGGCGGCGAGTAGACGAAATTGTTCCTGACGACGATGCGCGCGGCCGGGACGCCTGAGACGCCGCCGACCTGTATGTTGCCCGTCGTCTGGTCGTCGTCGGTGATTGCGCCGTTGGCGAAGCAGGCGTTGCCTTCTATGTGGAGGCCGCGCTGCGTGCTCTTTGGCGAGTCGGAATGTGCGAGGATGCCGTAGCCGCCTTGCGCGAAGACGACGTTGTCGGTGATGAACTTCGTCCCTTCGCCGTTGCCGACGTAGAGCGCGTGCTCACGTTTGTTGTTGCCGTTGTAGTAGAAGAGGCAGCCGTGCACCTCCGACATGTCCTGCTTGTCCCAGATGCCATGACCGTTGTCGTGGAAGACGCAGTTGATGAACTTGACGTGCGGCGCGTAGATGTCTGCGCCGGAGCCGCGCCAGGGTTCGTCCGTCTTCGTGTAAGGACTGTTGCGGCTGCGGTCTGGGTGCGAGTTCGTCAGTTCGAGATTCCAGAACCAGACCCACGCGCCCCTCACCTTGAGCGCCGGTTGCTTCGACTCGCCGACGCCCGCGCGGTCTAAGACGACGCGCTCATTCTGCACGGCGCGCACGATGATGGGAGCATCCGTCCTGCCCGTCAGCGTCGAGGTGAAAGCTCCGCTGTAGAGTCCGCCGCGCAGCCAGAGCGTGTCGCCAGGCTCGATTTTGTTGACGCCCGCGCCGCCCGCCAGCGCCGTCTGTAAATCCCAGGGCGACTGCTTCGAGCCGTTGCCTTGCGCGTTGCCGCCGGTCGCCGCGTACCACTCGCGTCGCGCGCGCGGCAAGAGCGTCAGCGTGTCGGCCTGTGTCTTGCCGTCATGTGCGACCGAGAGGCCGACGTGCGTCAGACGCGCAACTGCGCTCGTCTCGACTTTGAAGGTCGCGCTGGTCGCGCCCGGTTGGATGGTAATGCTGGCGGGCAGACGTGCCTGCGTCTGGTTGTCTGCGTTGATGGAGATGTGTGCGCCGCCGCGTGGCGCAGGGTAGCGCAGCGTGACGTTGACGTGGGAGGATTGGCCGCCGTAGAGCGTGGCCGGATGGAGTGTGAGGCTCGCAATCGCCTGCCCCTGCGCGATGGCGTCGGGGCTTAGCGCAGCATCGACGGTTTCGCTGTGAGCCGTCCAGCGGTCGGCGCTTATCTCGTCCGACTTGTGACGTATGAAAAGAAGCGCCGCGACGACCGGCAGCGGCAGCATGAGGAGGAGGGCGATTAACTTGCGCAGGCTCAAGTCGATACTCTGGACGGAAGGCTGAAGCGGCACACGACTGTGAAACGAGAGAGACATGCCCGCAGGCTCGCGCTAACGGCGAACGCTCAGACTTCCGCGCCGCGACTTGCGCCCGTGTCGCAGCTTAAAGGCGCGGCCGCATCGACGCGCCCGCACACCTCGTTGATTCTCTGTTCGAGACGAGCAGCCCACGCCGCGCGCGAGTAGTGCTCCTCGACGTAGCGACGACCGGCCGCGCCCATCGACGCACGGCGCGCAGGGTCTCTGTAGAGTTCGAGCACCGCATCGGCGACGGCGCGCGCATCACCGGGCGCGACGACGATGCCGCCGCCCGATTCGGCCAGCACACGCGCGCTCTCGCCGCTCAACGCTCCGACGACCGGACGCTCGCACGCCAGATATTCAAAGACTTTGACAGAGATGACCTTCTTCGGGTAAGGCTCCGGCCTGACGGCAGCGAAGCACACGTCCGCGCGCGAGATGAGCGCGGAGATATCTTCAACCGGACGCTCGTCGCCGAAGATGACGTTATCGAGTTTCAACTCTGCGGCCTGCGCGACGAGCGCCGCGCGACGTGCGCCATTGCCGAGCAGAAAGAAGACTATCTCCTTGTGTTCGCGCAGCAGCGCGGCCGCTTCGAGCAGGACTTCGAGGCTGTGCTTGATGCCGAAGAGGCCGGAATACATGACGACGAAGCGTTGGCCGAACGGGTACTGGCGCGCGATTGGATTGTCGCGCGGCTGAGGACTGAAGAGTTCGAGGTCTGCGCCGTTGGGCATCAGGAAGGTCTTCTCACGAGGCGCGCCGCGTGTGACCACCGCGTCGATGATGGCGTCCGTCGTCCCGACGATGCAATCGGCCGTGCGATAGCCGAGGCGTGCCAGCGCGCCCAGAGCGCGCACCGGCAGAGAGTCTTCACGATAGCCCGCGTAGGTCACCAACTCGTCAGGCCAGAGGTCGCGTATGTCGAAGACGAGGCGCGCGCCGCGCAGTTTCGCCAGCAGGAGCGCCGGAATCAGGGCGAAGAGCGGCGGCGAGGTGACAAAGACCACGTCGAGTTTCCCGGCACGCCAACCACTGCGCAGAGCGGCCGGGATGAAGCTCAGATAGCTGCGCAACTGCGCCCATTTCGACTGATTGCGCGGCGTCACGTAACAGGCCGTGCGCAACACCGTCACGCCGTTCAACTCCTCGCGCATCCGACGCCGCCCACGATAATTCTCAAACACCTCGCCCTTCGGATAGTTCGGCATCCCCGTCGCGACGAAAACCTCGTGCCCCGATGCGGCCAGCCGCCGCGCCAACGGATAGAGGCGATTCGACAACGCGCCCATCTCAGGCAAGTAAATCTGCGTCACGAAGAGAATACGCATGATGAAGAGTGATAGGTGATAGGTGATAGGTGATGGGTGATAAGTGATAGGTGATAGGAGAAATGCTTTCTTCTTATCACCTATCACCTATCACCTATCACTCTGCTTCTTCAGCAAGCGCCGCTCTTTCTGATGACTGCGCCGACGGTGTGGAGCATCAGGCGCAGGTCGAGCGAGAGGCTGCGGTGGTCGATGTAGTGCATGTCCATCATGACGCGTTGCGGATAGGTCGTGTCGCTGCGCCCGCAGACCTGCCAAAGCCCGCTCAGACCGGGCTTGACCGTCAACAGCTTGTCGGCGTAGATGCTGTACTTTTCCAACTCAGGCCGCACGACCGGGCGCGGCCCGACCAGACTCATCTCGCCGCGCAGAACCTGTAGCAGTTGCGGCAACTCGTCGAGACTCGACTTGCGTAGGAACGCGCCGATGCGCGTCACGCGCGGGTCGTCTCTCAGCTTGTAGGTCTGCTCGAACTGCCGTTGTAAGAAACGGTTCTTCTTCAACTGTTCATCGGCGTCGGCCACCATCGTGCGAAACTTGAGACAGTCGAACTCCTTGCCGCCGAGACCGACGCGGCGATGCCTGAAGAGGATGGGGCCGCGTCCGGATGTCTTCACCAGCACGGCGACCACAATCAGCAGAGGCAGTGCGAGGAGCAGCAGCACGCCCGCCAGCACGATGTCAATCGCCCTTTTACAGAAGACGTAAAAGCCGCGCGTCCGCTCGGACTGTTCGGCGTAAGGTGTCCCGCGACCGAGCACGCGTGCCACCGGCGTTCCTAACGTATCGAGCGACATGGCTGCGACGGCCTCGCCTTCGACGCCCGCCATCTGGACGCCGACCCATGAGAACGGCTGTGTTGAGGACAGAGACGGCGTGCCGAGCGTCGGGTCGCCGTCCTGCACAGGAGCAGACGTTTCCTGCAATGTGATAGGATTTGGCTGCATTGTCTTTCACCCCGGAGAAGGTTGGAGGTCAATGTAAAGGGCTGAGTAGCGCCCGCCAGCGCCGCTCAGCCCGCGTTCATTTACGACTTGGTACGGTGAGTGTCTGAACTGTTCGGCCGCTCCGGTCAAGCCCACACAGAGGCTCGGCTTGACAAGTCGGCTCCTGAGAAAATTCTCCCCTCAGTTTTGTCTGAGCGCGCTGGCGCGCGCTTCGCTCGATGACACAGCCGCACGTGTCGCAAGCGTCCGTTCATGACCACCTTCGTCAGCCTGCGTCCCACTGTTCATCAAACCCGCTCTGGCCGTCTCCCGACGGTTTGCCAGAACTTTCTCGTAAATCCTGACCACTCTGTCTGTGATGATTCTTTCGTCGAGACCTTGCACGGCCTCGCGCCCGGCGCTGCGCCCACCGCGTTCGAGGACGCGCGCCAGAGCAGCGGCGATGGTCTCCGGCCGCTCGTCGGCACACAACTCGCACCCTTCGACGCCGCGCAGACGCTCCTCCACGTCGCCCACCTTGACGGAGACGACCGGCAGGTTGCAGGCCAACGCCTCTTTCACCACGTTGGGCGAGCCTTCCTGCATCGACGTAAAGACGAGCGCATCGCACGCGCTCATGTAGACGGGCACCTCTGCGTGCGGCACGCTCCACGCGACGACGAGTCTCGCTGCCATCTTCTCGTTCAACATCTCGACGGCGCGTTGCGCAAGCCCTATCCGCTTGCGCGCCTGCGTCGGTCTCCCGACGAAGAGCACGAGACGCTCGTCGAGCGGTAGTCCCAAACGTCTGCGCGCTTCATCGCGCGGCAGTTCGCGAAAGAAGTCGAAGTCCAGCCCCGAAGGAATCACCTCCGCTTCGACCGTCGGCGGCAGGTGCGCCTTCATGTGCGCCGAGACGACGATGGCGGCGTCCGCGCGTCTGGCGACGAGACGGCATAGGCGTTGATGAATCCGGCTCGCCCAGATGTGGCGTCCGCTGCGGTCGCTGACCGTGCCGAGAAGGTCGCTGCCCCTGAAGGTGACGACCAGCGGCAGACGCTTCGGCAGCGCCAGCAAGCCGCTCTGTCCGAACTGCGCGTGAACGAGGTCGTACTGCCCGCGCCGCAGTTTCGTGCGAAAGCGCGCCCATGCTTTCAGATAGTTGAAAGGGTTCTTCGCACCTTTGAAAGGGAAGACTTCAACCTCGACACCGGCGGCCTGTAGAAAGTCTGCCTGTCGCTTGATGAAGTGCGCGGTGCGCGACATGCCCGGCGCAGGCCATTCGCTTGTGACCATCAAAACGCGTATCGGAATACTCATCTGCAACCCCATACCGAAAACTTGCTGCTCCGCGATTAAAGACGCGCCCATAAATCTCGCGCCCCCTGTACCCACTCGCCGACCGCAGGCCAAGGGTCGCCCGCGCGATAAGCCTCCAACTGAGTCCCGGCCGGCTGCGCTCCGAACAGTTCACGCACGCCCTGCGCGACCGACGGATATTCGCCCGTGTAACCCTTCGGCGCGCCGCGCAGGATAAAGAGGAAACGCTTGATGTCGCCCCACAGCCAGCGCAACGTGACCCCCGCCGCGTACACGCCCGAAGCTTCGACGCGCTCGCCCCTCAGTATCGTCACCCAGAGCAGAGGAAAGTTGACGCCCGCATCGATGGCAAGTTGAAGCGAACCCCAGAAGCGCCCGTTGACTTCCATCAGACACGGTTCGCCCGCGCCGTCGTCTTTAAACTCGACCATCGCAGGCCCATGCCAGCGCAACTCTCTGAGGAGACGTTCGGCCGGTTCAATCAAGCGCGGCTCAGGCAGGACGGAGCGACGCAGGCTGCTGCCCGAACCCGTCGGACGCGTATCACGAAGCCTCTCATGCGCGAACCTTGCGACGACCCGCCCGTTGTCGCACAGTGCGAAGACGCCCTTGCCGCGCCCCTGCGCGTAAGCCTGTATGAGCGGCCACTCGTCGCCCCAACGACATGCCTCGACGGCGCTCGTCAACTCCTCATGACTCTTCACGTAGACGGGCGCTTTCGTCTCGCAGAAGCGGACGCCGTCCCACGCGTTGCTCCGGCGCGGTTTGACGACGCACGGAAAACCGACCTCTGCGGCCGCCGCGACACATTCGCCGAGCGAGGCAGGCACGCGCGTCTGCGGCACGCGCACGCCGCAACTCTCTGCGCGCCGAATCGTCTGCGCCTTATCAAAAGCCGCTTCGAGCATCTCCGGCTCGCCGCAGCCGACACTGATGCCCGCCGCCTCCCAACGACCTCGCTCCGCGTTTGCCAGCACGCACGAACGCTCCGTGAGAGGCAGCACCACGCCGACGCCTCGCCGCTGCGCCCACTCGCGCATCCGCGCAAACGCTTCGACGCTCTGACCGCCGAGCCTGTATCGGTCGCGGCAGTGGCGCGACCAACCGGCCAGAGGGTATCGCTCGTGACTTGCGACGAAGACCGTATATCCGGCCGCGCCGAGCGACCGCGCGCAGGCCAACGCCTGATTGGTCTGCCCGTCGAGAATCAGAATCGGCTCAGTCCCGTTCATAGCGCGCGATTCAAGAGACGGAGGTTATCCGTTAAACGATAAGGAGCCAGCGTGCCCTGCGCCTTCGCTCTCAAGACGCGCGGCGCGTCGAGCGCGTGCGCCTCGATGCGCGGCAACAGAAAAGGGTCTGCCTCCTTCGTCACCAATCCCAAATCGGTTGTCACAGCCGTCTCGTAACCGGCGGCGCGAACGGCTTCGACGTAAGCGGCGGAGGCATCGCCGAGACGCGTGCTGCCATAGGGGTAAGCGTAAGCGCGTGCCTGCGTCTCGCCCAGACGCCCGCGCAAAATCTCGCGCGAACGCGCAGCCTCCTCTTCCAGTTGCGATGGTTGACAGAGACTTCCGCGCAGGTGTCTGTGCGAGTGTGCGCCGATATGTACAAGCCCCGACGCGATGCAGTCTTCAAGTTCTTCCCAGTTCATCGCGCGCCAGTCTTCGGGGCGTGTGCGGCCGAGATTCTTGCGCGCCCAACCGTCGAACGGCTGCGGCTCTGCGAGTCCGATGGTTCCGGTCACGACGAAGGCCGTCGCGTGTGCGCCGTAGCGTCGGAGCACGGGCAGCGCGTGGCGATGAAAGCTCGCGTATCCGTCGTCGAACGTCAGCGCGACGAGAGGCTTGCCGCGTCTGTCTTCGCTCGTGCGGCGGCGCAATCTGTCGGGCAGTTCCAGTAGCGGCACAATCTCTGCAAACTCGGAGAGCGCCGCCACCTGTCGCTCGAAGGTTTCGGGGCGCACGTTCCAGTCGTCCACCGTGCCGTCAACGAAGTCCACGTCGGCGACGCGATGGTAGTAAAAGACGCACGCGCCGACGGGCGCGCGCCGACCCGCCAGCAGCGTTTCCAGAGACGCCGCCCAACCAGCCGTGCGCTTGACGGCGCGCTTGACCGAATTTCGCCCGAACATTCTTCGCACCGAAAAACGTCGCTCCTAATGCGTCGCCGACGCCGCGCGCGGACTCAACCTGCGCGTCAGCGCGGCAGCCACGACGAACGGCATCAGAGACAGACGACTGATGCCGTCCCAGTTGCCCGTGCGCGCTGCCGCGCGCAACTTTCCGAGATACACACGCGCGACCACACGCCCGCGCGGAAACCTGAAGACGCCGCCCCTGAACTCGCCGCGCCCGCAACTCTCAACCGTGAAGCGTCGGCGCAACTCGACGGGCAGCAGTTCGCGTCCGAGCGTCTCGCGTCGAATCTGCCCGACGTAGGACAGATAGCTGCACAGCCCGTAGGTCGTGCCGAGTTGTTCGGAGGTGCGCCAGACGTAATCCCAATCGAGCGCGTCGCGGCCGGCGAGCGCGACCGTCGAGAGCACGTCGCACAGGCGTATGAAGTCGTGCCTGTAAACTCTCTGCATACCTTGCAGGACGAGCAAATCTTCGGCCGTCGGGACGAGAAAGAGGCCGCCGCCGACCGATGCGCGCTCGCCTCTGCGTATCAGTTCGCCGACCAGCGCGGCGTGCTCGCCGAGCACGCCGATGCGCCCGTGATAAATCTCCAACGCGAACTCGCCACCGCACACGCGGTACGCCGCCACACCCGACATCCGGCTTCGCAAATCTTGCGAGACCCGTTCGGCGGCCGTTCCCTTCAGCACCGCGCGGTCAACCGCGCCGGAACTCGACGCGACGAAGAGGTCGATGTCGCCGCCCATGTCCGGGTAATGTTGAAACGACTTGGCGAAGAGATACGCGATGCCCTGTTCTTCGCAGGCACGGCTGATGCGGCCAATCACGGCTAACATCTGCGCTCCGCGTCGTCGCTCATCTTCCGCCGCCTCTGTGAAGGAGGCGGGCGCAGAGACGCCGAGTTGCGACAGACGTTCGGCCAGCCTCACCAGCACGAAGTTGCGACGCGCCACGCGCAGCAATTCGTCCCAAACAATGCGCTCGACCGTCTGCGCGTCGCACGCCTCGCCTGAAAGGAGTCTCAGAGCAAGCGCCGCGTGTGACGTATCTGACTGCGTCGCCTTCATCGCCCGGCCATCCTTTCGCTGACGACCGACTCGACCGCCAGCAGGTTCTCGCGCACGTCCCTTTCGCCTTCGAGCAGCAAACCGCGCCCGCCGTTCGGGAACACCTGCTTGTAAGCCTCGCGCTTGCGTTCGAGGTAGTTAACCGAATGCTCTCCTTTGCGCGCGAAGGCCTGTCGCGGGTTGATGTCCAACAGCACGGGCACTGAAGGCGTCGGCGTCAGACGCGCCAGCAGACGCGCGATGCGCCTGCGCCGTCCGGCCGAAACGTCAACCAGCGTGTCGTAGAAATAACGGTCCATGATGAGGATGTGCCCCTTCATTCCTTCGACGTAGAGCCTGTAGAGGACGAAAATCAGCAAATCGAGCGGGTAGACGAGCGTCCGCAGAGTCTTGTTCCAGACCACGTTCGGCGCGAGACCTCTGCTCATTGCAGACTTCGACGGCTCGCCCGCCGCCGCTTGCGCCCTGCGCGCCGAACGCGCACCTCTCGACAGCTTTTCCAGCGCGGCTCTGCCCAAAGCATAGACGCCCACGTCGCGGTACATGTGCGAGACGGTCGTCGGCATGTCGCGCCGTTCGAGGCTCGCTTTGAGGAGCCTGACGAGCGTCGATTTCCCTGCCCCGTCGAGACCTGAGAAAGTAATCAACATCGAGAATTGACGAATCTATCTTTCCGCGCACGGACGTAACCGGCGCTGGCGAGCGCGTAGGCCATCACGAGCCAGTGCAGTTTGTTGAAGAGCCACAGCCCGCTCATATTGGCGACGAGTACGGCGGCCACAAGCGCCAGCGGCAGAACGCCGTGCTCGCCGCTGCGCGACTTCCACGCGGCCAAAACCGCAAACGCTATCCCGGCCAGCAGCGGAACAGTCCCCATGATGCCCGACGAGACGAGCGCGTAGAGAATCATGTTGTGCGGGTTCTTGCTCTCCTCTTCGGGATGGCCGAGCCGCGTGCCCAACTCGTAGGTGCTTTCAATCGCGCCCCATCCCATCAAAGGCTTCTCACGAAACATCGCCCACGCCGTCGGATAAATCTGTTCGCGCCGCGCGAGGTCGCCCTCCTCAACCGTCCGCTCGAAACGCTGACGCATAATCTCCGACTGCATCGACGCCAGCCCGACGAAGGCCACGACGAGCAACACGCCGAAGGCGTTCACCATTTTCGCGCCGATGCTGCCGCCGCGCAGGATGAGCGTCGTCAGACCGACGCCGAGCGCCAGAAGACCACCCCGCGAGCCTGTCTGAATGAGCGCGATGCCGACGAGCGCCACCGCCGGCCACGACACAAAGACCGGCTGAAAGAAACTCTTGCCGCGCCCGTACGTGAGACCGATGAGCGCGAGCAGCCCCAGCGTCAGGATGCGCGCCAGATTGTTCGGGTGAAAGCCGAAGGCCGTCACGCGCTCGATGCGCGCCCCCACGTCGTTCGCCCGGCTCGCAATCCCTGTGACCTGCAACAGCGCCAGCAAAGCGCACGCCGCCGCCAGAGACAGCAAAGCCCGCTCGGCCACGCGCGGGTTGCGCATCACGCAGTAAGCAATCCAGCAGAGCGAGAGCAGTTGCGCCAGCAGGAACAGGTTGCGCAACACCTCGCCGCGATACTGCGACGGTTCCAGCACCCCTAGCGTGACGCACAGGTAAAGGTAGACGATGAAACACCAGATGCCTGCGGGCGGCCAACGCAGAAACAGTTCGGGCTGAAGCAGCGTGCTCGCCAGCAGCAGCCCGCCGATAATCGTCGGCGGCTCAAACAGCCCCTCGCCCACCGTCTCAAACGGCAGCGAGAAGACAAACGCATAGAAGAGCCAGCGCACCAACGCGACCGGCTCAGAAGCATCCCAAGCCGACACGCGCCCCCACGCCCACGCGCGGCGCACACGTCCCCCGCCCACGACACCGGACTCAAGACTGGCGCTCAGACGAGATGACATAAGTAAGAAGTGATGGGTGATAGGTGATGGGTGATGGGATGAGGAAACAGGATTTCACCTATCACCTATCACCTATCACCCATCACTGTTTTCAAGGGGCTGTGACGCTCGCCGTGTTGGTGTAGGCGGAGTTACCCGCCGCGTTGTAGGCGCGGATGCGGTATTGATAAGTCTGTCCGCGCGTAAGCCCTGAGTCTGTGAAGGTGTTGGTGTTCGCGCCGGGCTTGGCAATCTGCGTAAAGTTGATGCCGTCGGTCGCGCGGTAAATCTTGAAGCCGTCCTCGTTCGTCGCATTGTCTGTCCAGTTGAGCCTGACCTGACCGCCTGAGAGCGGCGTCAGAACGAGGCCGGTCGGAGCGGCCGGAAGCGTCGTCGCCGCCGGGAAGGTCGTCGCGCTGACGGTGTTCGAGTTCGCGGAGTTGCCGGACGCGTTGTAGGAGACGACGCGATATTGATAAGTGGTCGCCGCCGCGCGCCCCGTGTCCGAGTAAGAGGTAGCGCCGACGCCGAGCGTGGCGATGCGCGAGAAGTTCACGCCGTCGAGCGAACGATAAACCTTGAAGCCCTCTTCGTTTGAAGAGTTGTCAGTCCACGTCAGGTCAATCTGGATACTTGAGACGGGCATCGCCGCCAGTCCGCTCGGCGCGGCGGGTCTGCCCGTCGTCGTGCCTCCGCCGCCCGTCGTCGTCGCATCAACCTCGTTGGAGAATCCTGAATCGGCGCTGCCGTTGAAGGCGCGGACGCGGTAGCGATAGGTCGTGCCGGGCGTCAGCCCCGCGTCGGCGTAGGTCGTGACACCGGCCGCAACCTCCGCGCGCGTCTGGAAATTGGTGCAGCCCGCACCCGCACAGCGTTCGACCTCGAAGCCCTCTTCGTTGCCGGAGTTGTCAGCCCAACTGAGATTGATTTGCGTGTCGGAGGCGACGACGGCCATCAGATTCGACGGGGCGACGGGCGGGTGGTCTGTCGTCGTCGCCGTCGCCGTGTTTGAAAAGGCCGAGTCGAGTTCGCCGTTGAAAGCCGCGACGCGATATTGATAAGTGGTCGCGGGTTGCAGCGTCGTATCAGAGTAAGCGTTGACGTTCGGGCCGATGGTGGCGATGCGCGTGAAGTTCACGCCGTCGGTCGCGCGCTCGACCTTGAAGCCGTCCTCGTTGTTTGAGTTGTCAGTCCAGTTCAAATTTATCTGCGACGGCGAGAAGGTCATTGCCGAGAGCGCGGTGGGCGCGGTGGGCGCGACCGGGCTGCGGTCAATCGAATAGCTGTCGATGAGCACGCCGCGCCGCGTGATGAACTCGAAGGTGACGCGGCTTGCGCTGGCCGTCACACGCATCGCGCCATAGTCTGCGCCGTAGCGGACGATGCTGCCCTCTGTGGCCGTCGAGAAAGAGCCTGTGCTTTCGCCGCCGAGTCCGTTGGTGAAGTACGGGAAACCGTCCTTCAGGATGCGTTCGTAGATGTGCGCGTGTCCAGACAGGACGGCGTCTGCGCCCCACTCGCGGAAAGGCCATTGCAACTTCGGCCAGGAGGTGCGCGAACTGAAGGGCGGGTGGTGGAAGTAGACGATTTTCCAGGGCGCGGTCGAAGCGGCGAGGCGTCCTTTGAGCCATTGCCCCTGCACGGACGTGGCCGTCACGCCGTCGGGCTCGCGCGCGTCGCTGTTGACGACGAAGAAGTGTACGGGGCCGCGCACGAAGTCGTAGTAACGCTCGTTGCCGGGCAGCGTGAAGTAGTTC
>DASZCR010000014.1:0-21743 GCA_035942915.1 Pyrinomonadaceae bacterium
ACTCGAACGCCTCCGCGCTTCAGCCGCGACCGCAGGCTTCGAGAACATCTCCTTCGAGTTCGAGCCGATTGCGGCGGCCTACCACTACGAGCGGCAACTCGACCACGACGAACTCGTCCTGATAGGCGACTTCGGCGCGCAAGCGTTCGACTTCCGCAGTCTTCTGCTGCAATTCCAGCGTGCGCGCGTCGAGTTCCTTGACGGCCGCGAGGCTCACGCCCGCGAGGTCTTGGACGCCGATGGAGGTGTTGCCCGTGCCAAGTCCGAACTGCTGGTAGAAGTCTTCGGCCATCGGCCCGATGTGTCGCACCTGCGCGCCCTCGTTGATGTAGTTCCAGGTGCTCACGGGAACCTTGCGCAGACGCGAGAGCACGTCGCGGCCGTCTGCCAGCAGGAAGTTCTCCTTCGTGTAGCGGCTCGAAGTGCAGTTGAAGACGCCGGAGCCTGCGGGCAGGTTGCAGCCCGTCGTACCGCCGAGATTGGTGCGGAAGCGGAAGCCCCCAGTGGCGCGCGCCGCAAACTCGTTGTTCGCAGTGTTGCGGAACGTGTCGGCCGACTGCGTGGCCGCGCCGTCCGACCAGATGAACGTGCCGGAGAAGCCGTTGTTTGAAGCGAACTTGCCAAGCGCCATCGTGTGGTCTTGGCTGGCCGTCACGTTGTAGCCGATGGCGACCGCCGCCAGACCACGAATGTTGAAGGTGTCAGGGTCGCACTTGCCGTCGGCGAGGATGGGGCCGCCGGAGAGCGCCTTGTTGCCGAAGGCGACGCCGTAGGTGTCGCACACGCGGTTGCCCGCGCCCGCCGAGAACCCTGCCGCGCCTTTGACCTCGTTGCCGCTGCCGAAGACGATGCTCGATGTGCTGCGCGCCTGATTCGTGTCGCCGAAGGCGAGCGAGTAGAGACCTTCGGCGGTCGAGTTGCTGCCGCCCGCCCAAGAGAAGAAGCCGACCGTCGCGTCGTCCCATTCGTTGTCTGCATAGCCGGAGCGAAACGCGCCCTTGTAGCTGTCCCAAGAGGTGCGATAGCCCTTGCCCTGCATCGGAGAGACGCCGATGCCGAGATTGCCGGTAGCGACGAAGCTGCCGTTCTGGAAGACCTTGAACCAGGCGGGCGTGTGGCCGCCGGGGCCGGAGCAGCAGGTCGAGCCGCCGCGCAGGTTAATCATCGGCGCAGTGCCGTTGGCGTCGCCGACCGAGAGTTGCTCCGCGCCGGGAACGAACTTGACGAAGTTCGCGTCGGTGTAAGCCTTGTTAACGGCGTCGCCCGCGCTGACCGGGTTGCCGACGTTGGTGATGAGCGCGTTGTTGGCCGACAGGCCAGCGCCGAAGACGTTCGCGCCCGTCCAAGTGTTTGCGCCGTTGAGCCGCGCGACGTTGGCCGACAGACGGTTGGCGGCAATCACGCCCGCCGTCGCCGGGTCGTTAATCGCGTTGACGATGCTTGTGCCGGACATGCTGCCGCCGGAGCCGCCTGAGGCAGCCGTCGTCATCTTGGTGCCGTCCGGGAAGATGATGCCGTTGCCCGCGCCGTTGATGCGGAGATTGCCCGCCATGTCCAACCTCTCGGCGGGCGTGTCCGTGCCGATGCCGACGTTACCCAGCCCGTTGATGGTGAAGCGAGTTGTCGCGCCGGTTCCGAAGACACCTGAAGCGATGTTGGCGCGAGAGTTAGACTCGATTTTGAAGATGCCCGACTCGTCGAAGGCCAACGTGGACGAGATGCCGCCCGCGCCGAGCGCGGCGATTTTTCCGTCGGTGCGGTCAACGATGAAGAGGCTGGCCGTGCCGGTGTTTTGGAAGAGCGATTTTCCGAAAACGTGAAGCGCCTGCGAAGGAGTGTTAGTGCCGATGCCGATGTTGCCGCCCGACTCGGTGATGGCCGAGTCGCCGAGCGTGCCGCTGCCGTCCATCCACTTCGCCAGCTTGTTGGTCGTCCCTGCGCCCGACGCGTTCGGCGTCATGTTGCCGTCGCCGCCGCTCACGACCGCCGCTGAGATGACGCCGCTGCCCGCGCTCCTCGCGCCAACGGCCGACGTGAGCACGGAGCCGTCTGCGAAGACGATGCCGTCGCGTGCGCGAATCGTGCCCGCCACATCAAGCGTCGCCTCCGGTTTGTCCGTGCCGATGCCGACGCGCCCTTCCGGCGTAACGCGCATCTGCTCGCGGTCTTGGCCGGTGAGCGTGTCGCCCGTGCGTAGCGTGAGAGCGCCCATCGTGCTCGTCAACTGTCCGTCCTGCCCGTCGTGTGTGGCGAGCGTCACGGCGCGTTCCGTGCCCTCGCGGACGATGGTCAGAGAGTCGTCGGCCGTCGCGGACTCAATCTTGCGCGACTGGCGCGCGGCGTCGAGCGCCTGTGCCTGCGGCGCGCTCAACTCGGAAGTTTTCGCGCGGCCGAGTGCTATCTGACCGCTCTGTATCTTGACCGAGCCGAGACGACGGCTGAGACGCCCGCGCAAATCCCTGACCGTCACGACGCAGACGTATGAGCCGTCGGCCAGCGGTTGCTGCGCGTCCGACGGTTTCCAATCGATGATGTCGCCCGCCTGCATGCCGGAATCGAAAACGACTTCGCCACCGGAGGCGTAAATTTCGAGCCTCACCTGCGACACCCCGACGGGTGCCGTAAAGCGCGCGCCCGTTTGCGTGACGGCGGCCGTCACGGCAGGCGCGGGAGGCTGCGCGTCGCCGCCGCCTTCCGTCGCCGTCTGCGCCGTCACACTCGCGCCCAAGAGTGTTAATGCGAGTAACGCTGAGAACAGGTGTCGTCTGGTGAACATGTGTGTATCCCCTTCAAATCCCCAAATTGAAATCTTCAAGCGCGCTGCCTGCGAGTGTTTTTTTTAAGTGCAGCGCGATTGCCCTTCGACGTTTAACGCGCAAGCGCGCACGCGAAAGGATCAGGGACGCGAGGATTTTTTTAAGAGGAACGCTCGAAGGTGTCAGTAGTTGGTGAGAATCGAGTCGGGCGTAAAGCCCATGCGGACGAGGCGCTCACGCGTCTGTGCAATCATCTCCTGCGAGCCGCAGATGAGCGCGACGGGCGAGCGCAGAGCGGGCAGAACGTTGTCGAGTAAGGATTGCACGTAGCCGGTCGGGCCAGACCAATCGTGCTGGTCGGGCTGCGAGACGACCTGTCGCAGTTCGACGCCCGCGCGCTTCCACGCTTCGGTCTCGTCCGTGTAGCAGAAGTCTGCGGGCGTGCGCGCGCCGTAGAGAACGACTATCTGTCCGAAGTCTTCGGCGCGTGCGAGCGCGTGGCGCAAGGCCGAGCGCAGAGGCGCAACGCCCGTGCCCATCGCCACGAAGACGAGGTCGCGTCCTGCATGTGCGTCGAGCGGGAAGCCGTGACCGGCAACCTGAACGAGCGTGAGGCGGTCGCCCTCGCGCATCTCGTAGAGCAGGCGTGCTGCGCCCGCACCCGTGTCTTTGATGAGGAATTCCAACTCGCCGTCTTCGGGCGCGCTGGCGAAGGCGAAGTAGGCGGGGCGCTCCTCGCCCGCGCGCAGGACGGCAACCTGACCGGGCGTGAAGTCAAGCCCGTGTGAATCACGCGCGCCTTCGGGCGACGCGTCGAGCGAGCGGATGTTGTGCGCCTGCTGGCGCACGCGACGCACGACGAGCGTGCGCGGGGCTGCCTCTGTCGTCATAAAGTTGTCGGCCGTCTCCGTCTTATTGATGTCCGTTCTTGCGCCTCAGTGTAGCACGGGCTGACGCGGCGCGACGGGCTGTGATAAAACAGTGACGAGTGACAAGCAAGCAGGAGAAGAGTGGTCGGTTATAGAGTGATGAAAGCGAAACTGTTTTCAACCGATAGCCGATTGCTGATTACTGAATGCTGCTGACGGTTCTGCTCATCACTCGTCACCTGTCACTCGTCACTCTCTTATGAATCGTTCTCCGCTGGCCGTCATCTTAGTCACAGTCTTTATCGACCTCGTCGGTTTCGGCATCGTGATACCGGTTCTCCCACTCTACGTCCCTGAGTTCGGGGCGACGCCGCGCGCGCTCGGCGTGTTGCTCGCCTCCTACTCCGTGATGCAACTCGTCTTCACGCCCATCCTCGGCAACCTCTCGGACAGGTACGGGCGCAGACCCGTGCTGCTCTTGAGTCTCATCGGGACAGGCATCGGCTTCATCATCATGGGTTCGGCGCGGACGCTCACGCTGCTCTTTGTCGGGCGCATTCTCGACGGCATCACCGGCGGCAACATCTCGACGGCGCAGGCCTACATTGCAGACGTGACGACGACGGAGAACCGTGCGCGCGGCATGGGACTCTTCGGCGCGGCCTTCGGCCTCGGTTTCATCTTCGGCCCGGCTATCGGCGGCATCTTGAGCAGCTTCGGCATGCACGTTCCCTTCCTCTTTGCCGGTGCGCTCGCCTTCGCCAACGCCTTGCTGCTCTACTTCGTGCTGCCGGAGACGGTGCGGCCGGGTCATCCGGCGCGCGCGCAGGCAAAGCAGGCGAGACGCGGCCTCGCGCACTTCTGGCAGCAACTCGGTAACCATCGTCTCGCCGTCGTCCTCGCCATCTACTTTCTGTTCGTCGTCGCCTTCTCTGTGATGACGACCACCTTTGCGCTCTACACGCTCTTCAGCTTCGGCTACGACGCGCAACACAACGGTTATCTCTTCGCTTACATCGGCATCATCGCCGTCATCGTGCAGGGCACGCTCATCGGCAGCCTCGTCAAACGCTGGGGCGAAGTGCGTCTGGTGCTCGTCGGCGCGGCGATTCTGGCGACGAGTCTTCTCATCCTGCCGTTCGTCGGGCCACACGCGCACGGCGGACTCGCGGAGTTGTTGCTGCTGCTCGCCGCCAACTCCATTGGCAACTCGCTGGCGACGCCCGCGCTCAACAGTCTCGCATCGAAGAGCGTGAGCGCGGCCGAGCAGGGCAGCGCGATGGGCGTGACGCAATCGGCGGCGAGTCTGGCGCGCATCATCGGCCCCATCATCGGCGGCTGGCTCATCTACAGCGCGACCGCGCCCGCCCCGCACCACATCGACACGAACACGCTGCGCCTGACCTTCTGGGCGGCCTCGGCTATCATGTTCGCCGCGCTGCTGCTGACGGCCTACTTCGCACGCGCCTACACCTCGCAGACGACCCCGACACAGGTCTTCAACGAACCGGCGAGCACGGACTAAAAACCCGTCTCTCAAAGCATGACACGTCGAACGAGCAACAGGAGCCGCGTGCGCCCGGTGCGCCAGTCGCTCATGGAGTACGGGCGCGGCGTGGCGGGCGGTCTTATCTTCAGTCTGCCTCTGCTCTACACGATGGAGGTCTGGTGGGCGGGCTTCGGCGCGCATCCATGGCGGCTCATCATCTACGTCGCCGCGACCTTCGTGCTGCTGCTCGGCTACAACCGCTACGCAGGCGTGCGGCGCGACGCGAGTATGACGGAGGTCGCCATCGATTCGGTCGAAGAGCTGGGGCTTGGCCTCGTGCTTGGTGCGCTCGCCCTCTGGCTGCTCGGACGCGTGACGGGGGAGATGTCCGCCAGTGAGATTGTCGGGCGCATCGTGATTGAGGCGATGGTGGTTGCCATCGGCGTCTCGGTCGGCACGTCGCAACTCGGCGGCGACGCCGACGAAGGGATGGGCGAGCCGACGCGCGCCGAAGCAGGTGCGACGGACAGGCGCGAGCACGAGGAGATTCATTTCAGCGGGCAGTTGGTCATCGCCCTGTGCGGCGCGGTGCTCTTTGCCGCGAACGTCGCGCCGACGGAGGAGGTAGTTTTGATAGCGGCGGAAATCTCGCCTTGGCGGACGCTCGGCCTCGCCCTCTTCTCGCTCACGCTCGGCGCGCTTGTCCTCTACTTCAGCGAGTTTCGCGGCGCGGAGAGGTTCGTGCCCGGCGGCAGCAACGCGGTCTCAATCTTCGTCGGCACGGTCATCACCTACGCGGCGGGGCTATTGGTCTCGGCGCTGGTGCTCTGGTTCTTCGGACGCTTCGACGGGCAGGCTATCGCGATGTGTCTGACGCAGACGGTCGTGCTCGGCGTGCCGGCCACACTCGGCGCTTCCGCCGGAAGGCTTCTGTTGCAATGAGCAAGCTGCAAAAGAATTGGTTCGAGTGGGTGGTCTTCGGCGTGAGCCTGCTGTTGATGGCAGCCACGCTCGGCTATCTCGTCTACGACGGCGCAACTCTCTCGGACGCGCCGCCGAAAATCGAAATCCATCTCGGCGTGCCGATACAACGCGGGACACAGTTTGTCCTCCCCGTCACACTCTCGAACCGCGAAGGGCAGACGGCCGAAGGCGTCAAGGTCGAAGTTACCGTCAGGGGCGCGACCGAAGAGCGCGGCGAGTTCATGATTGCCTTCCTGCCGCGCGGCGCAACGCGCGAAGGCTACGTCGCCTTTCAGCAAGACCCGCGCGCAGGCGAGGTGTCGGCGCGCGTCGTCGGCTATGAAAAGCCTTGAGCGAACTTCACCAGATGGAGGGCAGCAGCGACTCGTCCATTTCGAGCGTCTGACCGTTGGGCAGGATGTGAAGGAGGCGTGCGCCGCGTGCGCGCAGAGGCGGCGACAGCAAGCCGACGCGATGACAGTTGGCGCGCGGGCGGGCGTGATTCGTCAGCGGTTGCGATTCCGAGCACATCAGACAGATGCGCGTCTCGGCCGCCAACTCCATGATGCGGTCAAGCCCACGCGCCAACTCGGCGGGCGGCGCAACCACCTTTCCGCCGCACTCCGGAAGCCACTCGTAGCCGATGCGATGCTCGTTGAGAGCTTCGCTCAAGACGCGTCCGTTGAACTGCGGCCAGCGCGAGCGCGCAGCCGAACGCACGTCGCAGACCAGTTCTATCTCGTGCTGCGTGAGCAAGGCGAGAAAGTCCGCGAAGGCGTGACGGCCGTGACCGATGGTGTAGATGGTGACGGGGCTTTGCGAAGTCATCCGACAATTTCAGCGGCTCGAAGGAGCGTCTATCTCATCAACGAAGCGACCACGCCGTCGGGCTTGAGAATCTGTTTCAGCACGTCGTAAGGAATCAAGACCGACTGCGACCCGGCGGCGTAGGGCGCGACTTCGTAAGGGTCGAAGGTGATTTCCAGCCCGTCTCTCGTCAGCAGCCAGCTATGAAAGCTCTCCGTCTCTGCGGCCGCGCCCTGCTCAATCCCCTCGTCGGTCAACATCGAATCCGCGCCCTGCCGCGCGGCCTGCCGCTTGAGGTCTGCGATGCAATAGTCTGAGAGCACGCGCAGGTAATCGGACGAAGAATTGAAGAGGTCTGCGAGCGCGAGCGTGCGACCGCTGTCGAGGTCGAAGTTAATGACGGCCGTGTTGTGATTCGGGTGCGCCGCGCCCGCGTAGTATGTGCCGATGGAGAACTGCACGGAGACGACGCGGTCGTTGGCCGCGCCGAGCGTGTAGCCGATACCGAGGTCGTCGCCCATCTCCGGCGGCCGTCCTCCGTCGTCCGACTCCTCAAGGTTCTGTTTGAACCTCGCCACTTCCCTTTCCGCAAACGCCTTCGACTCGGCGTTAAAGCGAGCGACGCTCGCCTCTGTCGAGCCTTCGAGTTGCGGGTATTCGACCTCGATGGAGAAACGGCGCTTCTTGTTCTCCTCTCTGATATCGTTCGTCAAAACCCTCAGGGCGCGCTTCGCAAAGGCGACCGGCATCTCGCTCAGGTAGAAGGACAGAGCGCGTCCGCCGGGCTTCGACCAATCGCCCTTGAGTTCAACGAGGCGGCCTTGCTCGTCCATGCTCCAACGGCCTTTGAAGAGGCCGGTCGGCTTGCCCGACGCGTCGCGCTCCTCAAGCGTGAAGTTGCCGCGCTCGTCGATGGAGCCATCGAGACGAATCTCGGTTTTGACGTTCTCGTAGAAGTAACTGCCTGCGAGCGTCGAGGCTGTGCGCGCGAGGCGCATCTGGACTTTGTAGCGGCCGTCAATCTCTCCCCTGAAAGTCTTCGCGGCGCTGTTGGTCTTAGCTGCCGCCGTCGTCGCCTGCGCGTCGGCGCGTGCAGGCTCACCTGTCTTGCTCTGCCCGGCCGGTGACTGCTGCTCTTGCGCTCCGGCCTCGCGCTTACCGGCGCACGCAGATGAGAGCAACGCTCCTGAGAAGGCGCAGGCGAGGAGGAAGGCGAAGAGTCTCGGCATAAGTTTTGAGAGACGGACGTGTGTGTTGCGTTCTATTCTCGACGCGCGAGCGAGGCGCGTATCTCGTCGGCCGTCAGTTCGACGAGCCGCGCGCCGGTGAACATCTCTTCGCCGGTCACATCGCGGACGACGAAGGGCGGCGCGACGAAGTTCGCCAACTCCTCATCGCTCGCAAACTCGGTCTCGGCGAGGATGAGTCCGCGCAGGTCGCCGAGGAAAACGTCTACGGTGTAGCGTCGGCCTTCATGCTCGTAAGGGTAGCGGTTCTTGCGCAGTTCATTGCCCTCGAAGACGGAGAGGACTTCGTACTCGTAAGCGTCGAGATAGATGTTGGTGATGAGCGTGCGCGAGAAGTCTTGCGGGTCTGGCGCAAACTTCTGCGTCAGCTTGAGCGTCCACTCGTTGGTGCGGGGCACGCGCACTTTGCGGAGGCGCAGGCGCGTGCCCGTCAGGTAGTTGTCTGTGATTTGCAGGTGCTCGGCTTGCAGCGTCAGTCCCGGCGGAAGCTCGCGCAGGATGAAACGGCGTTCGCGCTCGACGCGCGCGTACTTCTCCGAATAGGTCGCGCCGACGCGCCCCGTGCCGATGCCCTTCATGCCCCGACCAACTCCTGCGACTCCTGCTCCTTGAGGAACTCTTCGGGTTCGACGATGCGCCCGGCAATGGCCGACGCGGCGACGACGTAAGGCGAGGCGAGATAGACTTTGCCCGGCCCGCTGCGACCGGGGAAGTTGCGATTCTGCGCGCTGACGGTGACTTCGTCGGGCGTGCGCGATGCGCCCGGCCCGGCGTTGATGCACGCGCCGCAGGAGGGGTCAATCAACTCCGCGCCCGCGCGCTCGAAGATTTCGATGTAGCCGCGCTCGCGCGCGTACTGCTTAATCTTCTGCGAGCCGAACTGTAGATAGAGGTGGACGCCGGGCGCGACCCTCCGGCCTTGCTCGACGGCGCGCGACAGCACGGCTGCGTACATGTCCATGTCGGCCATCTTCCCGCCCGTGCATGAGCCGCCGTAAGCGGAATTTATTCTGACCTCCTCAGTCAGTTCGCTGATAGGCAGACCGTTGCGCGGGTCGCCCGGCGTCGCCACCATCGGGCGAATCTCCGAGAGGTCAATCTCGAAGGTCGCGGCGTACTCTGCGTCTTCGTCGCTCTTTAAGAATCCTTTGCGAATCTCTTCTTCGCTGAGGCCGCGCGTTTTCAACAGGTAGTCGAGCGTCACTTCGTCTGGCTCGATGATGCCGGTCGTGCCTCCGGCTTCGACGGCCATGTTCGTCAGCGTCGCGCGCTCGTCAATGGACATGCCCTTGAGTCCCTCGCCCGCGAACTCAAGCACCTGACCGATGCCTTTGCCCTGCTTCATGTAATCGGTGGCGAGGATGACGAGCATCACGTCCTTAGCTGACACATCGGGGCGACGCTCGCCCTTGAGCACGAAGCGGACGGTTTCGGGAACTTTGACGCGGATGTCTTTCGTGTACCACGCGTTCGCCATGTCGGTCGAACCGACGCCGAAGGCGAAGCAGCCGAGGACTCCGGCCATGCAGGTGTGCGAGTCTGTGCCGATGACGAGTTGGCCGGGCAGCGCGATGTCTTCGACGACGGCGTTATGACAGATGGCCTCCGAGCCGTGCTCCTCCGTCCCGCCGTAGAGGCGGATGCCCTGCTCCTCTGTAAAACTCTGCTGCGTCTCGGCGAGGCCGTCGGCGCGTTCGAGCAGCCCCATCTTCTTCTTGTCGTCCGACATGACGCGTCCGAGGAAGGTCAGGTGGTCGCGGAAGGCATAGACCGATTCCGGCTCCGTGACGCGCGCATCTTTGCCGAGAGACTGTTTGAAGAGCGATTCGGCCATCGGCGTAACGTACTCGTGCGAGAAGCGCACGTCGGCGATGGCGAAGAGCGCGTCGCCCCGTTTGACGGCCTCGACGCCGACCTCTCCGGCGCGCACGAAGGCATGACGCGCGATGATTTTCTCGACGATGTTCATCGGCCGCCACTTCGTCTCAAGCGGCGGCGGCGCGACCTCACCGGCGAGCCGCGCCTTGTTGTAGTTGAAGAGGCCGCCGTACTCGACGATGTCGCGCGAGATGGGGTCGAGGCCGCGCGTGAACTCGGAGAGCGGAATCTCTTCGCCGCGCCGGATGCGTTCGATGAGACCGAAATCGGTGGAAGTCAAAAGCCCGATGTTCTGCGAGTTCTGACCGTAGATTTTCTCGATGGTGCGCGCGATGACGAGTTCGACACCCGCCCACTTCTCCGCGTAGGGCGCTGTTTCGCGCGACGAGCCGCAACCCTTCGAGAGTCCTGAGACGACGACCGAGAAGCCGCCCTCTTTAACCTCGTCTTTGCGCACGGCCTGCTCGCGCATACCGACGTAGACGTACTCGCCCAGCGTCTCGTCGTAGTAGAAGCAGACCCAGCCGGGCGTAATCTCGTCGGTCGAGATGTTGTTCATCAAAGGCAGTGCCGGGTCGTAGTCGAGCGTCTCGCCCGCTTCGAGTTGGCGGCGGATAAGTGAGGTGTCTTCGGTCAGAAACAGGATGCGCCCGCCGAACCTCACGCGGTCGGGTCGCTTGGCAATCTTCTCTCCCAAGGTCATGCTTGCTCCTCTGTCAGGCGAACGATTTCGGGAATGATGTATCTCAGATTATAACCGAACCGGCGCGAAACGCGGAGCGAGGCGCAAAGCAGACGCAAGGGGTGATTTAAAGAAGCTCCGGGAGCGGCGGGCGCGCGGGATAGTCGGGTTGAGCGGAGAAGTGTTCTTCGAGGGCGGACATCAAAGCCAGCGCAATCTCTTCGCGCCAGTGGCGCGCGACGACCTGCACGCCGACGGGTAGCCCCGCGCTGCCGCGCTCGGCTTTGAGCGCCGCGCGTTCGACGAGGTCGCGGCGCGGCGCGCGGTCAGTCTCCTCGCTCGCGCGGACGCGCGTGGCGGCGACGACCCCGGCGGGCATTCCGAGCAGATTGTAGAGACTCGTGTAGCTGATGGAATCGACGAGGTAGAAGCTGCCGCCGTGCGGCACGGCCGGGACGGCTTCGACGGGACAGAGAATCGCGTCGAAGCGTCCGGCGTCGAGCGACTCGATGAAGCGCGCGCGATATTGCCTGCGGTCTGAGACGGCCTGCCAGTACTCGTCCACGTGCTGCCGCCCCATCAGGCGCGCGCTCTCGGCGAGGTATTTCTGGCCGAGCAGGGAAAGCTCCCACGCGCCGATGCGGAGGAGGCTGCGCGGCAGCCCGAAGGTACGCAGAAAGATGTTGATGCGCCAGTCGCGCGGGTCGCGCCCGACAATGCGACGTGCGACGCGCGTCGCATCGGCGAAGAGCAGCCGACGGTAGATGCGCCATGCCTCGCGCACATCGGGCGGTGTCCATTCTTCAACTTCGACGCCGCGCGCGGCCAGCGCACGTGCCGCCGCATCGACGGCGCGACGCGCGGCGGGCGCAGGACGGATGACGCCGTTGTCTGTGTAGAAGGCGACGCGCAAGCCTGCGAGTGAGACGGCCGCAGGGTCGCGCCAGGCGACGGGCGGCACGGAGGGGTCTATGGCTTCCTGTCCGGGCGCGGCCAGTATCCTCATGGCGAGCGAGAGGTCTGCGACGCTGCGCGCGAGCGGGCCGGGCTGGCAGATGATAGCCTCCTGACCGGGGAACACATCGACGTGGCCGCGCATCGTCAGGCGCGTCGAGGTCGGCTTGAGCGAATGGATGCCGCAGGCGTTGGCGGGCAGACGCACGCTGCCGCCGATGTCGCTTCCCAGACTAAGCGGCGCGCCGCCCGACGCGACCGTGGCCGCGCACCCGCCGCTCGACCCGCCCACCGCACGCTCCAAGTTCCAAGGGTTATTCGTGCGGCCGTAGACGGGGTTGTCCGTCTCGTTGAGCATCACGAGTTGCGGCACGTTGGTCTTGCCGAGGATGACCGCGCCCGCTTCGCGCAGGCGCGCAACGGTCGGCGCGTCCGACTCGGCCTTGTGCGAAGCGCGCGAGGCGAGGCCGACGGTCGAGGGCAAGCCTTGCACGTCGTAAGACTCTTTGATGGTGATGGGCACGCCGTCGAGCAGGCCGGAGGGTTCGCCGCGTGCGCGCCGCGCGTCGGCGAGGTCTGCTTCCTTGCGCGCTTCGGCGAAGCGTTCGACGACGAACGAGTTGAGACGCGGATTGACCTGCTCGATGCGCCGGACGAGCGCCTCGACGGCCTCGCGCGAGGAGACTTCGCCGGAAGCAATCGAGCGCGCCAGTTCGTCGGCGCTCAACTCGGTAATGTCTGTCGCTGCGATGCGTGTCGCCATAGGTTCGCGCGTAGTTTTCACTTGACGATGTCGAAGTCTATCCACTGCGTAGCGACGCGCTGATTCTCTTTAGCCAGTTTGTCAACCACGACCACCTGAAGCACATAGTCGCCGGGCGTCAGGTCGCTGCCCAGTTGGAGAGAGCCTCCGGCGACGAGCCGCTTCAACTCCTTTTGCGTCGAGGCGTTGAACTCGTTGGCGCGTCCGGCGTAGACGAGTTGACCGTCGCGGAAGAGCCGCACCTGCGTTTCGAGTTGCGGGCGGCGGGTCGCCTTATCAAGCTGCGCGTTGTAGATGAGGTAGCCGTATTCGAGCACCATCCCGCGTTGCAGCCTGCGCCCGGCCGGGCCTGAATGCGGGTCGCTCTCATCGACGCGCCCGTTCGTCGTGCTTTGCACCTCCTGCGCTGTCAAACTCGTCGCGGCCGACGCGGCGGCGGCGGCCTGCGCCCCGCCGACCTTGAGGTTCTGCGCGCCTGTCGCGCGCACGCCGCGCAGGGTCACGCCGGAGAGCGTGAGGCGTCCCTTTTTGACATTGGGGATGTCAACGAACTGATTGGCCGAGCCGATGCGCGCCGTCAGTGCGTCGCGGACGGCGATGCGCAGTTGATAGCCGCCCGGTTTCTTAATCGGCAACGTGACGATGTAGACGAGACCGGCTTCGAGCGCGCGCTGGTACTCGTTTTCGGCGATGCGTATTTGATAAGGGCGGTCGTCCTGGTCAATCACTTTCCCGTTATCGTCGAAGGTGACGGCCATGATTTCGATGGCGGCGCGACGCGTCCCGTCGGGTTCGAGTTTGAAGAGGAGGTCGCGCGTGTCGATGTGCAGGAGCGACTGCGTGAAGGGGCCTTTCTCCAAATCGTAGCCGAACATCGAGGACATCCGCAGGCGCACGTCTCCGGCGTTGAAGGGCGAGGTCAGCGCAGCGAACATCTGCTCGGTCGGCGTGCGACGCACCTGACGCGCTTCGGCGTCCGTGTAACCGTAGAAGCCTGTGCGCGTGCGCGCCTGCGCGCCGGGTCGGCGAACTTTGACGGTGATGTTGTGAAAGCCGCGACGGCCGTTCTGCGCTTTGAAGGTCGAGTCGTCCGGGCGATAGCCGATGAGGTAGTAGCCCGATTGGTCGTTGAGGACGCGGCGCAGCGAGTGGCCGACATCGTTGCTGTTTTTGACGAGGAAGCCGCCGGTCTGCGTGGCGAGGAAACTGAGTCCGTGCTGCGACTCGAAGAACTCGCTGCGACGGTCGGCGATGGAGCCTTCGATGTCGGCATGGTGCTGCGCGTAAGGGTCTGCGACGCGCGACTTCATCTGTCTGACCTGTGCGGCCGCCTTTTCCTCCCCGACTTTGGTCACGTCGCCGAGGCCGGGTGCGCCGCCGAACGCGCCGATGGGGCCGCTCAGGTCGTCGGCCGCCGTCATGCCGAAAATCTGTAGACCGCGCGGGTCAATCGTGTAGAAGACGACCGAGGCGCGGCGCGCGAGGTCGGTCAGGCGACGCAGGCTGTCAACGACGCGCACGTTGCCGGGGTCTTCCGTGTAGAGTTTGAAGCCGTCGGAGAAGAGCACGACCGACTTGCGTCCGGGCAAATCCTTGAGGCCGCGCACGATGAAGTTGAGCGCGCCGAGCGTGCCGACCGAGAAGAGCTCTTCGCGGAATTGGTCGAGTTGCTGCCCCGGCCGATACTCGTCGGAGGTGATGGTGTAGCGGTCTGTCTTGAGATGGTCGCCGGGGTCGCGCGCGAGCGTGATTTCGCCGCCGCCGATGGGCGCGAAGGTGCTGACGGAACTGCGGCTGCTGAGGTTGTAGCGAACGCGGTCGATGGCGGCGTGGAGCAGTCGTTTGTCGGAGGTGAACTGTTGCAGCGCGCCCATGCCTGCGCCGGTGCGGATGACGGCGACGAGGTCGCCCGGCTGCATCTGTTCATCGACGAACTTGCGCAGGGCGTGGCGCACCTGCGTCGAGCTTTCGTGCGAAAGGCCGAGGTCGTCGACGACGAGCGCGACGGTGCGTCGCACCTGTTCGGGACGCAGGCGCACGGGCGGCACAGGCGGCGGCACTTTGCCCGTCGAGAGCGGAGCGGCGTTGACGGGCGGCGTCGTCACGGTCGGGTTGCCGGAGGACGCGTTGTAGCTGACGTAAGAGAAGTTGGTTATCTTTTGCAGACGGCCGTCTTCATAGACTTCAAAGTCTTCGGGTCGGAGGTCTGAAATCTGTCGTCCCTTGTCGTCCGTCACGTTCACGTCGAGTTGGACGAGATTGACGGAGATGCTCACCACGTCGTCCTTGCCGGGCGTCTTTGCGTCCTCGTCGTCGCGCTGCTGTTGTTGCTGCTGCTGCTGTTGCTGTGGCGGCGGCTGCGTTGTCGGCGCAGGCGTGGTCGGTGTAGATGTTTGCTGTGCGAGAGTCGAGGTCAGCAGAGACGAGGCGAGCAGCCAGACAGGGAAATGCTTTTTCATTTCAAGACCTCACATCGCGGAAGCGGGGCGTGTAGATTGAAGGCTTGACGGGGAGACGACCTTCAGACCTCTGTGGCGGGCTGAAGGATACTCCTGCCGGACGGCGCGCGTCTATAGTCAAAGGCAGTCTCGCAACAGAGCGAAACGGCGGTCGAAGTAGTTGGAGCGGTGGAGGACTTCTGCTCTGTCATTACGAAACCAATTCGCGCAGGAGCGCGGCCGACCTGCGTGCCTTGTCTTCCCAGACGCGCGCGATGAGGGCGAAGGGTTCGCGCAGGTTGGCGTGTCGCTGCGCGGCCGAGTCGGCCTCTGCGGCCAGCCACGAGAGCGTCGCGCGTGCGTCCTGACCGAAGAGCGAGTTGAGCACGAACTTGCGCTCGCCGATGCGCGCGCCGAGAGAGAGGCCGCGCGCGGCGCGACGGAGGTCTGAGCGCACGATAATCATGCCGCTGCGCGCGGGCGCAAGAAGCGTCTGGATGAACTCTGCGGCCGTCGTCTCGCGCGGGTCTGCCAGACCCAACTCGTCGCGCAGTTGAAGCGGCAGGGTCTCGACGCCGTCGAGGTCGCGCGCCTCCTCTTCGAGAGCGTCTAAGAGAACTGCTCCCCAACGTCTGTAGAAGGGCGGCGCGATGGTCTGAAGTTTTTCGAGATAGACGGGCAGCCAGCTAGAGAGGTGTTCCCAGAGGAACGCGCGCCGCGCGCTGCGCCAACTCGCGCGCCGCTCCGGCACACGCTCCTGTCGCTCGAATTCGGCGAGCCGCGCATAGAGCGCGAGCAACACTGAGAGGTGGTCAACGTCTGCGGGCGGCGTCCGGTTGAGCGCGCGCCAGAAGCCCGCGACGCGGTCGCGCGCCTCGCCGCCCATCATCCCCTCCGCGCCGAGATAGACGGAGGCGTAAGGATAAAGCTCGAAGTCGAACAGTTCTGTGTGCTCGCTCGGCGTCGGCGCACGACCGAGTTCGAGCGCCTCTGCGAGCCGCGCCGTCTCGACCGACGGCCGCTCACACAAGACGGCCAGCGCGCGAAACAGTTCCATCACTCGACCCTGACGACTTCGACCGCGCCGGGCAGACGGTAGACTTCGCGCGCGGGTTTGAGCGGACGCAGCAGCCAGTAGGGGCGGCGCGTGTTGTCGGGCGAGTGCGCGTCGGCCGGTCGCGTTAGTTCGAGCCAGCGCCGGTAGACCTCGTGCGACTTCTCTATGTTGACGGAGATGTCTCCGTAGCTGTCGCCCGGTTCGGCGCGGCGCACGCGCACGGCCTGATGCCAGCAGTGCATCCCCGAAATCGGGTCGGGGTGGACGGGGAAGGTCAAATTCTGATGAACGCCGACATCCGTCCACCAGATGCGCTGCGTGTCCGCGTCTTCCGACTCGTAAGGCTGTGCGCCGCGCTCACGTCGCATCGCCCAATGCGCGCCCTCGCGCTGCAAAGAGACGGTCGCCATCAACTGCCGCTGTCCCTCGTCGGTCAACTTCCAGCGTCCCATGTGATGACTACAGGCGACAATCCCCGGCTTGATGCCTTCCGTCACCCACGCGCGGACGACGAAGTATCCGATTTCGGTTTCGACGCGCACGAGGTCGCCCGTGCGTAGGGAGAGTCGCGCGGCGTGCTCCGTGTGTATCCAGAGCGGGTTGGTGTGCGAGATTTCGTCGAGCCACTTGGAGTTGGCGCTGCGCGTGTGAATCTGCGTCGGCAAACGAAAGGTGGAGATGAGCACAGTTTCATCCGGCTTGAGCCGTTCCGGGTGGACGTGGCTCTTGATGTAGACGGGCGTGCTCCACTCGTGCCAGCCCCAGTCGGCGAGCGTCTTCGAGTAGAACTCAAGACGCCCGCTCGGCGTCGGGAAGCCGCGCAAAATCCGCCCGTCAACTTTGACGCCGACGAGACGACGACCTTCGGCGTCGCCGTCAGGCGTGTTAATGGGCACGATGTTCGTCGAAGCGGGCTTCTCTGCGCGCGTGTAGACGCGCCCGAAGCGGTCTTCGCGCACGTCGTCTAACTCGGCGGGCGTGACCTCCTGCTCGTAGACGGCTCCGACCTTCTTGCTGATTTCAAACGCGCCGTAGCGACGCATGAATTCGAGCGCGGTCAGACCTTCTTCGGCCGCGCGTTCGCGCAACCCCGGCACGGAATGTTCAAAGATGTGCCCGTAGTATTCGTCCACGCCGAGACGCTCGCCCGGCCTCTGTTTGGATTCGGCGAACTGACGGATGCCGAGACTGCCGTCGGGGTCGATTCTCCAGGACAGTTCGAGCCAGAACTCGTTCTCCTCCCAGACCTCGCCGGGATTGACCTCGCGCGTATCCGAGACGCGCTCGCCCGCACGCTCGCGCGCGGCGCGCACGACAGGCTGCCGGAAGCCGAGCCACTGTGCATCGTGCGTCTCGTAGGAGTGCAGGTCGTGGCGTTCCGAGCCGAGTCCCATCGGCAGCACGTAGTCTGCGAAGTAGGCCGTCTCGTTCCACGTCGGCGTCAGCGCGATGTGGCAGCCGAACTTCGTTTCGTCCGTCAGCGCCTCGACCCAAGAGAAGCCGTCGGGGTTCGTCCAGACAGGGTTATAGACGCGCGTGAAGTAGGTATCGACGCGCCCGCGTCCTTCCTTGAGAAAGTGCGGCAGCAGAAACGAAAGCTCGTTCATCGCCAGCGGGTACTCGCGCGGCCACGTCAGTTCGTTCCAGCGCGGCGGGTGCGGCGGCGAATAGATAGGCTTCGGGACAAACTTGTTCCACGCGTTCGGGAAGACCCCGCCTTCGGTCGCCACCGCGCCGAGCAGCGCGTTGAGCATGAAGAGCGTGCGTGCGACCTGCCAGCCGCCGCTGTTGCCGGAAGCGGCCGAACGCCAGTTGTGACTCGAAAACCTCGTTCCGGCCGTCGCCACCACGCGCGCAATCTCTTCGATGGTGCGCGCCTCGACGCCCGACTCGCGCGCCGCATACTCGAAAGTGTAGTCGGCGTAAAGCTCCTTTAAGGCCGCCTCGAAGCTCTCAAAACTCGTCTCCAATTCCGGCCGCTCGACGGCCATGTACTCCTCCCAGTTCCACCACCGGCGCACGAAATCCCGGTTATAAAGTTCGTGCTGAATGAGGTAGTTGGCAATCGAGAGGACGATGGCCGCTTCGGAGCCGGGATAGGGCGCGACCCAGAAGTCTGCGTGCGTCGCCGTGTTCGACAGGCGCGTATCGAAGACGATAAGTTTCGCTCCCCGCGCTTTGGCTTCGATGACGCGCTGCGCGTGCGGGTTGAAGTAGTGGCCGGATTCGAGGTGCGAACTGATGAGGAAGACGACTTTCGCGTTCGCGTGGTCGGGACTCGGACGGTCAAGCCCCATCCAGAACTGATAGCCTGCGCGGCTCGAAGACGAGCAGATGTTGGTGTGCGAGTTGTGACCGTCAACGCCCCACGCCGCAAGGATTCTCTCCGTGAACCCGTCCTCGCCGGGACGGCCGACGTGATACATCACCTCGTTGTGCCGTCCCTCTGTGATGCAACGGCGGATGCGCGCGGCCAGCGTGTCCAACACTTCGTCCCAGGAGACGCGCTCCCAACGCCCTGCGCCGCGTGCGCCCGCGCGTTTCAAGGGATGGAGGATGCGGTCGGGGTCTGTAATCTGGTTGAGCGTCGCGGGGCCTTTGGCGCAGTTGCGCCCGCGCGAGCCGGGGTGTTCGGGGTTGCCCTCGAACTTGCGCACACGCAGAGACTCTTTATCGACGTAGGCGAGCAGGCCGCAGGCCGACTCGCAGTTGAAGCAGGTGGTCGGGACGAGCATGTAGCGGCGCTCTTCGCGTCGAGGCCACGCGCGCGAATCCAACTCGACCCAATCGTCCCAACGCTCCTTAGGCGGAAACGAGGCGAGATGGATGCGGCTCGCGCCCGGATAGAAAGTCTCGCCGCGCGCTTCGGTCTCCCGCCGCGCCGCACTCACACGCTTGTTCAATTCTTCCGACTTCATAGAACTTCGTCTTCTCTGCGCCCCGCGCGTCTCCCGCTTCGGAATTCAATCTCACGCGGGAGGGCGAAGGATTTTCAGGGCTGCTTCTTTTCAGGGCTGCTTCTTTTCAGACTTCAGGGCTTCTTGTTTTCAGTCAATGCGGCGATGGCTTTTTCGATTCTGCGCTGGCGCGTCTCCGGGCGTTTGGCTTCGGAGACGGCGCGCGCGTGTTCGCGGCGGTGCGTGTAGCTGAGTTTATCCCACGCGGCCTGCGCGGCGCGGTTGGCTTTGAGCGCACGCGCGAGGTCTGCGGGCGGCGTGACGACGCGCGGCTCGTCGTCGCGCTCCATCGTGACCGTAATCGTCTCTCCGCCTTTGACGCCCGCTCCGGCTCTGACCTCTTTGTTGACGACCATGTAGTGTGTGCCGTCGCCTGCGGGGAAGATGGAACTGCGGAAGGCGAAACCGTTAATCGTGCCGCGCACGGGCACGCGCGCACGCGTCCCGAAAGTCTTTTGCACGTCGAAGGGAATCCTGATGGCCGTCGCCTGCGTCCCTGCATACTGTTCGAGCAGCACGCGAAAACGTTTCGCCTTCGTCGCAGACATCTCGATGTCTCCTCTCATCAATCAAGCGAGCGGCACGGACTGTCCGGCCTGCACGTAAGCGTGTTCGTAGAGCAGCAGACCGGCGAGCGCGATGGGCGCTAACCAGACGCCTCCAAGCGGCGCAAAGACGCCGCCGAGAGACAGGATGAGACCCGCCGCGAAGAAGCGTCTGTAACGCCCGCGCGTCATCTCGCGGACGGCGAGGCGCGCGTGCGTCGTCGGGTGCGCCAGCGTCACTTCGCCCCAGACGAAGAGGACGTGCGTGAGACTCGCTGCGCCGAGCGTCCACAGCAGAGGCGCCAGCGTCTCCGGCGCAGACAGGAGGCCGACGCAGGCCAGCGCCGCCGCCCCGGCCATGAGCGCCTGCACGAAGAAGTGCGGCGGCAGCAGAGGATTCTGCCACATGTCGCGCGCCTTCGCCTGCGCGAACAGATAGGCCGTGTAGACGGCCGTCAGACCGGCCAGCGGAATCCCTGCGGCCGTCAACAAGACCTGCACGGAGACGCTTCCTGTGAGACTTGCGAGGAAGTGTGCCGCAAGCACCAGCGAGTAGCCGAGGATGACGAACGCGCCTTTGACGAGCCAGCTCTTCCACTGCGGCCGCGTGAAAATCAGGTAGAAGCGTTCCGGGTGCTCCAAGTCCCAGACGAGCAGCAGGCCGGTCAGCGCGAGCGCCGCGCCTGAGACGAGCGGCGCGCCCCACAACCACGCGACGCTGTCTGCGCGCATGATGCCGAACAGCACCAGCAACGCCGCGACCAGATACGCGCCCGCCGCGATAGACTTCGTCCACGTGTAGAGGCTCACGCGCCAGTCCCAGGGAATCGTCTGGTCTGTGTCGTAGGAGAGGAGCGCGGCGGCCGAACTGTTTTGTTGATAAGCGTTCCCGGCAGGGACGATGCCTGCGCCCTGCTTCTGCTCGCTCCACATGTAGAGGCCGCCTGCCGGACGGCGCGCGGCGAGCGGGTCGAGCGTCGCCTGATGCGCGCCCTTGTAGAAGAGTTTCGGCAGCGTCTCCTTCTCCGGCCGCCGCACATCGACGGCCTCGCGGTTGGCAATCTGCGCGACGCGCGAACCGGTGTCGTTGAGGTCGCCGACGAGAATCGCTTCGACGGGGCAGACGATGACGCACGCCGGTTCAAGGCCGGAGTCGATGCGATGCGCGCAGAAGTTACATTTCTCGGCCGAGTGGTCTTCCGGGTTGATGAAGATGGCGTCGTAGGGACAGGCGGCCATGCACGCCTTGCAGCCGATGCAGATTCTCTTGTCGAAATCGACGATGCCATCGGCGCGCTTGAACATGGCTGAGGTCGGGCAGGCCGTGACGCAGGGCGCGTGGGCGCATTGGTTGCAGCGCGTCACCTGATGCGCGCGCCGCGCCGCAGGAAACTCGCCCACATCGACGTGCTTGACGTAGGTGCGCGTGACGCCGAGCGGCACGAGGTTTTCAGACTTGCAGGCCGTCGTGCAGGCGTGACAGCCGATGCAACGCGTCTGGTCGATGACCTTCGCCCACTTGACCTGCCGAGCCTCCACGTCGCTCACGCTCTCCGACATCACACCCTTCCCCCTCGTCTCCAAAACTCTTGTCTGCTTTCTTTGCGCCGCGCGCGTGAAACAGTTTTCTCACGGCGAGGGGCAAGGATGCAAAGGGCACGGTCTCTACTTTAAAACGCCCTAAGAATTTCTGTTTCGTGTTTCAGCATCGATGACGCGGCTGCCGCGTTCGCTGGCGAGCGCGAAATTGGGGAGCGCGCGGAATTCCGTCAGTCCGATGGCGACGCGGTCGCCGGGTCTGAGCGGCAAGGCGTTGGCCTGCGGCTTCGGCCGCGTCACGAAGATGGGAACGCCCGTTCGCTGTTCGGCCGTGCTGACCGACACGTCGTAGAGCGGCGGTTCGCCCTCGCCTCCGCCGCGACGCGCCACGAGGTCGAGCCTCACCGTCAGGCGTTCGTATGCGCCGACGAAATGTATCTCGTCGATGACGCCGTTCGTCAAACGACGCGCGCTCTCCGGCAACACGCCCGTCCGGCTCAGATGCACATCTTCGGGTCGGAAGACGACCTTCACCGATTGCCCCTCACGAAAACGCGCGACCTCATGGGGCGCGGGCAACGCCACCGCGCCCACCTCTATCACCTGTCGCGCCGTGTTGACGACCCCGAGCAGCAGGTTGGCCGCGCCGAGGAAGGTCGCCACGTATTCGGGCTCCGGCCGGTTGTAAACCTCGTCCGGCGTCCCCACCTGTTCGAGATTTCCTGCATTGAGGACGGCGATGCGGTCGCCGAGTTCGAGCGCCTCCTCCTGGTCGTGCGTGATGAAGACGGCCGGGACG
>DASZCR010000015.1:0-6221 GCA_035942915.1 Pyrinomonadaceae bacterium
CGTTGAACCAATCCGCGTCGCGCTTCTCCGCGCCGTCGGGTCTGAACCAGGACACGTCCTTCGCCTCCGAGCCGCGAATCTTGCGCCCCTGAAAAAACTTGCGACGACGCAAGACCGGGTGCTTGTGAAAGAGGCGTATGAGAAGGCGCGTGAACTCAAGCAGGTCGCCGCGCTCTTCGTCGAGCGTCCAGTCGAGCCACGAAATCTCGTTGTCCTGACAGTAGGCGTTGTTGTTGCCGCGCTGCGTGCGCGCACGCTCGTCGCCCGCCTGTAGCATCGGCACGCCCTGCGAGCGCAGTAGCGTGGCGAGAAAGTTTCGACGCTGGCGCGCGCGCAAGGTCAGCACGCGCGGGTCGTCCGTCTCGCCCTCGATGCCGCAGTTCCAACTCCGATTATGGTTCTCGCCATCGCGGTTCTCCTCGCCGTTGGCCTCGTTGTGTTTTTCGTTGTAGCTGACGAGGTCGTTCAAGGTGAAGCCGTCGTGCGCGGTGACGAAGTTGATGCTGGCGTAAGGGCGGCGGCCGCCGTGCTCGTAGAGGTCGCTGCTGCCGGTCAGGCGATAGGCCATGCTGTCGATGTGGCCGCCCTCGCTCCGCCAGAAGCTTCGCACCACGTCGCGATAGACGCCGTTCCACTCAGCCCACAGCACCGGAAAGTTGCCGACCTGATAGCCGCCCTCGCCCAAGTCCCAAGGCTCGGCAATCAGCTTGACCTGCGAGAGCACCGGGTCTTGATGAATGATGTCGAAGAACGCGCCGAGACGGTCAACCTCATGCAGTTCACGCGCGAGCGCCGATGCGAGGTCAAAGCGAAAGCCATCGACGTGCATCTCCAAGACCCAGTAGCGCAAGCTGTCCATGATGAGTTGGAGCGTGCGCGGATGCGTCATGTTGAGCGTGTTGCCGCAGCCCGTGTAATCGACGTAGTAGCGTTCGTCGCCGGGAACGAGGCGATAGTAAGAGGCGTTGTCGATGCCGCGAAAGCAGAGCGTCGAGCCGAGTTGGTTGCCCTCGCCCGTGTGGTTGTAAACCACGTCGAGGATGACCTCGATGCCCTCGCGGTGCAGCGTCTTGACCATCGTTTTGAACTCGGCGACCTGTTGGCCGAGTTCGCCGCTGCTGGAAAAGCGCACGTCGGGCGCGAAGAAACCGATGGAGTTGTAGCCCCAGTAGTTCGTCAGCCCGCGTTCTTTGAGAAACTTGTCGGAGATGAAGTGGTGGACGGGGAGCAGTTCGACGGCCGTGATGCCGAGCGCCTTGAGATAGCTGACGACGGACGGGTGCGTCATCCCGGCATAGGTTCCGCGCAAGGCTTCTGGCACTTCCGGGTGCAGCGCCGTAAAACCTTTGACGTGCATCTCGTAGATGAGCGTCTTGTGCCAGGGCGTGCGCGGGTGCTGGTCGCCGCCCCATGTGAAGGCCGGGTCAACGACGACGCACTTCGGCACGTCGGCCGCGCTGTCGCGTTCATCCCGCGAGAGGTCTGCCAGTTCGTGCCCGATGGTGTAGCCGAAGACGGCCTCCGTCCAGTTGACGTTTCCGGCGATGGCTTTGGCGTAAGGGTCGAGCAGCAGTTTCGACGGATTGAAGCGATGGCCGAGCCGCGGCTCGTAAGGGCCTTCGACGCGGTAGCCATAGAGTTGTCCGGGACGTGCTTCCGGCAGGTAACAATGCCAGACGAGGTCTGTCTGCTCCGTGAGACGGATGCGCGCACGCTCGCGCGACGGGTCGCGCGCGTCGAACAGGCAGAGTTCGACGCCCGTCGCGTTCTCGGAGAAGAGCGCGAAGTTGACGCCTGAGCCGTCCCACATTGCGCCCAGAGGATAAGGCTGTCCCGGCCATACCTGCATAACTTACTCCGACACCTTCCTTATCTATCCACCTATGTAGAGAGCCGCGTTCCAACCCGAAAGTCTGACGCTCGCTTGAGCATCGCCTTCAACTGCCGACGCGGGCGCCACTAACTCCGCGCCGCCGCCGTAGCGCGCATCGCCGCTCCACAGCGCGAGTCGCCAAGCGCCGCCCGCACGGACGGGTATCTCCTGCGCCGTCTCCGAAAGATTGCACACAAGGAGTGCGCGCGAGCCGTCCGCGTCGCCGCGCTCGACCGTTATCCACTGTTGCCCCTCGTCGAACTCGACGCGCGTCCTCTCCTTATCGCAGTTGGCAAGCGCAGTGCTCCGATGCCGCAGCGCCAGCAGGTCGCGGTAGAAGGCGTGCATCTCTCTGTGCGGCGATTCGGACAGACGCGACCAGACCAGCTTCGACTGCTCGAAGGTCGCCTCCGCCTGCGGGTCTGCGAAACCGCCCAGAGCCGATTGAGTCTCGCCCTCGTCCTTGACGAACGAGGCATACTCCTCCCTGCGCCCCTGTCGCACGCTCTCGGCCAACGCCGCGTCCGTGTGGCTCGTGAAGTAGAGAAACGGCGCGCGCTCGCCCCACTCCTGCCCCATGAAGAGCATCGGCACGTTCGGCGTCGTCATGAGCAACGCGGCGGCCGCCTTCTCCGCTTCGAGCGAGACGAGCATCGAGAGACGGTCGCCCCAGTAGCCGTTGGCAATCTGGTCGTGGTTCTGTATGCAGACGACGAACTGTTGGCCGGGTCGCGCGGCCGAAGAGTTGCCGTGACGCCGCCGCCGATAGGACGAGCGGCGACCGTCGTAGACGAACCCTTCCTGAATCGCTTTCGCCAAGTCGGCCACGCGCCCGAAGTCCATGAAGTAGCCGCGCTCGGTTCTCGTCAGCAGCGCATGCAGCGAATGATGAAAGTCGTCGCTCCACTGGGAATCGAGGTCGTAGCCGCCTACGCTCGCCGGTTTCAACAGCCGCACGTCGTTGAGGTCGCTTTCGGCAATCGTCCACGCACGTCTTCCGAGCGCCGCAGCCTGTCGGTGGAAAGCGTCCGTCAGTTCTTCGAGGAGGTGGCGCGCGCCCGTGTCGATGATGGCGTGGACGGCGTCGAGCCGGAGCGCGTCGATGTGAAACTCGGTCAGCCAGTAGAGCGCGTTGTCGATAAAGAAGCGGCGCACGCCGTCCGAGTCCGCGCCGTCGAAGTTGAGCGCGTCGCCCCATGGCGAGCGATAGTTGCGATTAAAAATCGGCGCATACTCGCCGAGGTAGTTGCCTTCGGGGCCGAGGTGGTTGTAGACCACGTCGAGGACGACGGCCAGCCCCGCGCCGTGACACGCGTCTATCAAACGCTTGAGGGCTTCGGGGCCGCCGTAGGTCGATTGCGCGGCGTAAGGATACGTGCCGTCATAGCCCCAGTTGCGTCCGCCCGGAAACTCCGCAACCGGCATCAGTTCGACGGCCGTCACGCCGAGTTCTTTCAGGTGAGAGAGTTGCGGGATGATGGCGTCGAACGTGCCTGCGGGCGTGAACGTGCCGGTGTGCAGTTCGTAGATGACAAACTCCGTGAGCGGCAGTCCGCGCCAGTCGCCGTCAGTCCACGCGAAGGCTTCCGGGTCGTAGACGCGCGAAGCGGCATGGACGCCCTGCGGCTGCCAGCGCGAGACAGGGTCGGGTCGCTCGCGCTCGCCGTCGAGCAGATAGAAATAGTCCGCGCCTGCACCGACGCCGGGAACGACCGCCTCAAACACGTCGTCCGCACGCCGCTCCATCGAGACGGTCTGTGCATCGTCTCCGACAATCTTGACGGCGAGCGTCTCCGCCAGCGGCGCCCACACGCGAAAGACCGTGCTCCCATCTGCGGACGGGCGCGCGCCGAATTGCAGCGACCACGTTTCCTCTCGAACTTTATCCTCAGTCATCTCACGACGTTCCATCAAAACCTTCTTCTTCCACGCCCCGCACAATTACGGCTGACGCACAAGGAGCGCGACCGGCAGGTGCGCGAAGACCTCCGCGAGCCGCAGAGCAGGTGCGTCTGTTGAGAACTCCGCGCCTGTGAAAACGTCTCTGTAGCGACCGGGCGCGAGCGTCTCCGGCAGCAACAGAGTCGTCTCCTCCCACACCTCTGCGCCGACGGGCAGGAGGCCGCGCGAGACGCCGAGCGAGACGAAGAAACGCGCGGCGACGGCTATCACCGCCTGCTCGCCGCGCCGTCGCGCGAAGGCGACGACGTTATCCGCACGCCTCCCGGCAGCCGTGAGCGCCACGTATTCGCCGCGCGAGAAGAGTTCGCGCCGCGCGCGTCTGAAATTGAGAGCACGGCTCGTCACAAAGAGCTTGACGCGGCCGTTCTCCGGCTCGGCAATGAGGCTCTTGACGAGCGCCGTCGTGCTGCCGCCTGTCTCCTCCTCCTCGCGCAGAGCAGCGAGCATCTCGCGCCGCAGTTGGTAATCGACCGGATGACGATTATCAGGGTCAACGAGCGTGAAAGACCACAACTCCGTCCCCTGATAAAAGTCCGGCACGCCGGGCGCGCACGTCTTCAGGAGCACCTGCGACAACGAATTGAACAGACCGGCGCGCGCCGTCGTCCTTTGAAACTCGACGAAGTCGGCGAGGAATCTGTTCTCTGCGCCGGGCGCAAGCAGGGCGCCGACGAACTCGCGCACGGCCGCGTCGTAGGCTTCATGAGGGCTAATCCAACTCGTGTGAACTTTGGCCTCCTTGAGCGCCTTGTTCATGTAGTCAACGATGCGCTGCGTGTAGCGTGCGTGCTCCGCTTCGTTCATGCCGGCGAGCGGCCACGTGCCGACAAGCGTCTGGTAGATGAGATATTCCTCGTTGGCGTCGGGGATTTCGCGCCCCTCTGCGCTGCTCTTGTGCGCGCGGTTCATCTCGCGCCAGCGATGGAGCGCGCGCGTCCACTCTTCGGGAATTTCGGAGAGCACGTCGATGCGTGCGCGCGTGTCCTCGCCGCGTTTGGTGTCGTGCGTGGCGGTGGCGTTGAGCGTGTGCGGCCACGCCTGCTGCCGGTCTTGGTTTCGCAGGTGAAAGCGTTCGAGCGGCGTGCCGAAGATGGCCGGTTCGCCGCCGACCTCGTTGAGCGAGGCAAGCGGGTAGAAACGATAAAAGCCGGTATCTTCAAGCCCCTTAGCCGTGACCGGCCCGGTCAACTGCTGAAAGCGCATGACGAAGTCGCGCCGCTCGGCCACCTGCGCGCTCGTCAGACCCGGCGGGTCTGCGAGCATCAGGATGGAGGCGACGAAGTCGAAGAGCGACTCGCTGACGGCGGCATTGCGGCGTTTGGCGGCGCGCACGGCCGCGTTGATGTGGAGACGGTCGTCGGGGCTGACGGACGCGCTCTTGCGCCGGACGTAGGTGCGATAGACGGGGAAGCAGGCGATGACTTCTCGAAGCGCGTCGAGCAGGCTGTTGAAAGTGAAGTCGCGCGAGAAGCGGTGCTGCTCCGAGATGCGTTCCAGACGCCGCGCGAGAACGTGCAACTCGCTCGACATGGCGACTTGCAGAATCAGGTTCTTGCACTCGTAGAGGAGGTCTGCGAAGCTGACCTGAGAGCCTGTGAAGTCTCCGTAGAGCGCGCGAAAGGCCAGCGCGTGACGATGCTCGACGAAGACGCCGTTTAAGAGGCTCATGAAGTCGTAGCCGGTCGTGCCGTGAACAGGCCACTCGCGCCGCAGCAGTTCGTCGTGGCCGAGAATCTTTTCGGCGATGACGTAGCAGGGCAACCCGTCGGACGCCGCCTCGTCTTCGTCGTCTTCTTCGCCGCCGTCGTCCGTCTCCGGCAGACGCGCGTGGCTCAAGGCAGAGGCGCAGGCGCGCTGCACGTCCGCGAGGTACTTCTCCGGGTCGAAGAGGCCGTCAACGTGGTCAACTCGCAAGCCGGTCACGAGTCCCTGTTTCATCAGGCGGAAGACGACTTCGTGGACGGCCGTGAAGACAGGTCGCTCTTCGACGCGCACGGCGGCCAGTTCGTTGATGTCGAAGAAGCGTCGATAGTTAATCTCATCGGAGGCGACGCGCCAGTAGCTCAGACGATAAGCCTGCTCGTCGAGCAGTTGTTCGAGGCGGTCGAAGCTGGCAGGCTCGTCGCGCGCGCCGTTGATTTCGAGCACGGCTTCGTGGACGGCCTTGCGCGCGTCGTGGCTCTGTTTGACGAGCGTGGCGAGCCTGCGCTTCGAGATATCCTTTTCGCGTCGCCGCTCGCGGACTCTGGCCGCGTCCAGTTCGGTGCGCGGCGGAAGATTACGCAGCGCCGTCATGATGCTCTCAAGTTCGAGCACGTCCGCATGATAGTCGCCGAGCGATTCCTTGAGCCGCGCGAGGGCGAGTTCAAGCAGACGCGTCGAGGAG
>DASZCR010000016.1:0-53217 GCA_035942915.1 Pyrinomonadaceae bacterium
GCGGCCATGTGTGTGTGTCGCTGCTTTCAGATAAACAACTATTGCAAATGAAAGCTCTTTTATCCTATGCTCGCCGCCGACGCTCTTGACGAATCTTTTTCGCGAACCGAATCGCGCGCGCGGGTCAAGCCCTCCGCCGAAGACAAGCCTTTACATCCATTCCTATGCTGATTGTCGGAACCGAATGGCTGGTGGACGCGTCGAACTGCGACCCGGAAGCCCTGCGCGACGTGGGGCGTCTGCGCGCGGTCTTCGAGCGCGCCATCGCCGAACTGGAGCTGCGCGTCGTCGGCTTACCGTTCTGGCACAAGTTCCCGGAGCCGGGTGGCGTCACCGGCCTCGCGCTCCTCTCGGAATCGCACCTTGCCTGTCACACCTACCCTGAGTTCGGAACGGCGACCTTCAATCTCTACTGCTGCCGCGCGCGTCCGCGCTGGAACTGGGAGGCGATTTTGCGCGAGACGCTCGGCGCGACGAGCGTCTCCGTGCGCGTCGTCGAGAGACGCGCGGAGTTTGCACACGACGACGGCGAAGACATTGCAGAGGGCGTCGATGAAGGCGACGCTCAGGCGGCGTCAGGCATGGGCGGACGCGTGACGGCGACGGGAGGCGTTGACTGATGGCGACGCTTCAGGCCGGTTGTCCCGCGTGCGGCGCGCAGGTGACGTTCAGGAGCGGTTCGTCCGTCGTGGTCGTCTGCGAGTATTGCAACTCGGTGGTGGCGCGGACAGACCGCGCGCTCGAAGACCTCGGCAAAGTTTCGGACGTGGTCGATTCCGGCTCGCCGCTCGATATCGGGATGCGCGGCGTCTACGAGGGCATGGCCTTCGAGTTGACCGGGCGCGCGCAGCTAGGGCACGCGGCAGGGGGCGTCTGGGACGAGTGGTACGCGGCCTTTGCAGACGGTCGTTGGGGCTGGCTGGCGGAGGCGCAAGGCCGTTTCTACCTGACCTTCCGCACGGAGATGCCGGGACAGAGTCTCGTCCCGCCTTACGAGTCGCTCGAAGTGGGCACGAGTGTGCCGTCGATTCCTGCGCCGATGCCTTTCGTCGTCACGGAGAAGGGCGAGGCGTTGATGGTCGCCGCTGAGGGCGAGATTCCTTATCGTCTCATCCCGAACGAAATCTATCGCTATGCAGACCTCGCGGGTTTGAACCGCGCCTTCGCCACGATTGATTACGGCGAACAGATGCCGCTCGTCTTTACGGGGCGCGAAGTCGGGCTGACGGAACTCGGCATCGTCGATATGGCGCACAGGCGCGAGCGTGCGCCGCGCGTCGTTTCGGCCGCGCAGCTTTCGTGTCCGAACTGCGGCGGCCCGCTCGAACTGCGCGCGCCAGACCACACGGAGCGCGTGACGTGCCCGAACTGCGGCTCGCTGCTCGATGTCAATCGCGGGCAACTGCGTTTCCTCAAGGCGCTCGAACCCGTCGGCTATCCGCAGGACATCAAACTCGGTGCGGAAGGCGAGTTCGACGGTCAACGCTACACCGTCATCGGGTTCATGACGCGCAGCGTCGAGTTCGAGGGCGTCAAGTATTTCTGGCAGGAGTATCTCCTCTATCAACCTGCGGTCGGCTTCCGCTGGCTCGTTCAATCGGACGGCCATTGGAGTTTCGTCGAGCCGGTCTCGCCCGGCGACGTGCAGGCCAGCGAAAAGACGGTCAGCTACAAGGGCAAGACCTTCAGGATTTTTCAGGATGCGGCGGCGCGCGTCGAGTACGTGGCGGGCGAGTTCTACTGGAAGGTGGAGGTGGGCGAGACGGTGCGCGCCGTCGATTACGTAAGCCCGCCGCAGATGCTCTCGATGGAAGTCTCCGGCGTCGTCGGGAGAGGGAAGCGGCAGGGCGCGGGGCAGGAGTCGCAGGAGGTCAACTGGTCGCTCGGCACGTATCTGCCGGTCAAAGAGGTCGAGCGCACCTTTCAGGTGAAGAACCTGCCGCGCCCGACCAACGTCGCGCCCAATCAGCCTTTCCCGCACAGAGGGGTTTACAAATACTGGGCGCTCTTTATGCTGGCGGCCGTCGTCATCGGCGGTCTGCTCTCGATACAGCGACCGACGAAAGTCTTCGAGCAGACCTTTACCGTGCAGACCGCGCCCGCGGCCTCTGCGACGCCGAACGTCATCACGCTGCCGGGCGGTCGCACCGTCACGCTCCCCGTCCCTGCGGCCACACCTGCGGCTGCGGCCGGCGAAGGCTCGCAGGTCATCTTCACAGAGCCGTTCGAGATTAAAGGCAACCGGAATCTGCGCGTGACGGCGCGCGCCAACGTCGATAACAACTGGATTTTCGTCGAAGGCGATTTGATTAACGAAGCGACCGGACTCGTCCAAGCCTTCGACCTCCCCGTCGAGTATTATCACGGCACGGACGGCGGCGAGTCTTGGTCGGAGGGCGGCGGCGAGGAGGATGTTTACATCTCCGCGTTGCCGGGCGGGACGTACACGATGCGGCTCGAAGTGCAGTGGGAGAAGTGGAATCAGGCCGCGCCGCCGATGGTCATCGTGCGCGTCGAGCAGAACGTCGCGCGCGGCGTCAACTTCCTGCTCCTGCTCTGCGCGCTCTCGCTCGTTCCGCTCTACGTCCTCATCAAGAAGATAAGTTTCGAGAGCCGGCGTTGGGCTGATAGCGAGTTCAACGCGGCGGGCACGAAGAGTTAGAGGTGACTTGATGCTCAGTAAACTTTACAAGGTGATTGGCGGCGGGCTGCTGCTCGTCTACGTGGCGGCGGCGTGGCAGGGTTGGGAAGTGGGCAGCCCGCGCCGACAGTTCCTGCCGCCGGACGTGCGCAACTCGCCGGGCGGCTACCGCTCTTTCCATTTCTGGCATTCCGGTTATCGTGGAGGAAAGTGATGCTCAACTCTCTTCTCGCGGGGGCGGCGCTGCTGCTTCTGCAACAGGCGCAGGTTCCCGTGCAGGTGCAAGCCCCGACGCAGGTCGCTTCAGGCCGCACGATGGACCAACTCGTGCCTCTGGTCGTGACGACGCTCGTCTTCGCGCTCATCGGTATCCTGCTCTTCGCGCTGGCCTACTGGATTATCATCAAGGTCTCGCCCTTCTCCGTGCGCAAGGAGCTTGAGGAAGACCAGAACACGGCGCTCGCCATCGTGATTGCCTCGATTATCGTCGGCATCGCGCTCATCGTCTCGGCGGCCGTTCACGGGTGAAGCTGTGTGCGGATGGCAGCAAGAGACGCGCATCCGCAATCGACATGAACCGCACGCCAGTCCTTTTCCTGAACGTCCTCATCGTCGCCACCTGCGGCCTCGTCTACGAGTTGCTCGCGGGCACGCTCGCCTCTTACGTCCTCGGCGATTCGGTGACGCAGTTCTCGCTCATCATCGGCATCTACCTGTTTGCGATGGGCGTCGGCTCGTGGCTCTCGCGCTTCATCGAGCGCGAGCTGGCGCGCCGCTTCGTCGATGTCGAGTTGGGCGTGGCACTGCTCGGCGGCGTGAGCGCGCCGCTGCTGTTTCTGACCTTCGCCAACCTCAGTTACTTTCAGGTCATCCTCTACACGGTCGTCTTTCTCATCGGCGCGTTCGTCGGGCTGGAAATCCCGCTGCTGATGCGGATTCTCAAAGACCATCTCGACTTCAAGGAGTTGGTCGCGCGCGTCCTCGCCTTCGACTACATCGGCGCGCTCGTCGCGTCGCTGCTGTTTCCGCTCTTCCTCGTCCCACGACTCGGACTCGTCCGCACCAGCCTCGTCTTCGGGATACTCAACGCCTCAGTCGCGCTGTGGGCGACGTGGCTGCTGCGGCCGCTCATTCGCGGCAGCGTCTCGGCCTTGCGCGGGCGCGCCGTCCTCGTCATGGCACTGCTCGTCGTCGGCGTCATCAAGGCCGAGTCGCTCACGTCGCTCGCCGAAGACCAGATGTTTGCCGACGACATCGTCTACGCCAAGACGACGCACTATCAGCGCATCGTCGTCACGCGCGGGCGCGCGGGCTTTCAACTGTTTCTGAACGGCAACCTCCAATTCAGTTCGACGGACGAGTATCGTTATCACGAGGCGCTCGTGCATCCGGCGATGGTTGAAGCGCAGGGCGGCGCGCCGCGTCGCGTACTCGTCCTCGGCGGAGGCGACGGACTGGCGCTGCGCGAGATTCTCAAATACCAATCGGTCGAGGCCGTCACGCTCGTCGATTTGGACGCCGACATGACGCTCCTGTCGCGCCGTTTCCCATCGCTCGCCGAGTTGAACCGTCACGCCTTCGACGACCCGCGCGTGCGTGTCGTCAACGAGGACGCGATGATTTGGCTCGAACGCGCTGAGGAACAGTTCGACGCCGTCATCATTGACTTTCCCGACCCGAACACGTTCGCGCTCGGCAAACTCTACACGACGCGCTTCTACCGGATGCTGAAAGCGCGCCTGACGCCCGAAGCGGCCGTCACCATTCAATGCACCTCGCCACTGTTTGCGCGCACCTCCTACTGGTGCATCGTGCGGACGCTGGAGGCCGCAGGCTTTCAGGTGCGACCGTATGCGACGGCCGTTCCGTCGTTCGGCGTCTGGGGCTTTACCCTTGCGCGCCTCGTTCCCTTCGACGTGCCTTCGCGCGCGCCGTCGGTCGAACTACGCTTCCTCGACGACGCCGGACTGAGCGCCATGTTCGCGCTCTCGGCAGACCTCGCGCCCGTCCCTGTCGAGATTAACCGTCTCGATAATCAATCGCTCGTCCGCTACTACGAAAGCGAGTGGCGGCGCTACGAATGACGGCCGCGCCAGCGTGATGTACGCGAAACTCAAAAGGCGGACTTTTGAAATCGTCGAACTGCCTTCGTCGAGGGACTTGCCGAGCCGTCTGTTCGTCATCTTCATCATGACGTTAATCGTCTTCAACGTCGCCGCCGTGATGTTGGAGACGGTCGAAGAGTTGGGGCGACCGTTTGCGCGCTTCTTCTCGCTGCTCGAAGGCTTCTCGGTGACGGTCTTTACGGTCGAGTACCTGTTGCGTCTGTGGTCGTGTACGTCAGACCCGCGATACGCGGGCGCTCTGCGCGGGCGGCTGCGCTACGCGCTCTCGCCGCTGGCGCTCGTCGACCTGATGGCCGTGCTGCCCTTCTACATGGAGTTCCTTCCGGTTGACCTGCGCTTCGTGCGCTCGCTGCGTCTGTTTCGTCTGCTGCGCATCTTCAAACTGGCGCGCTATTCGGCCTCTCTACGGACGCTCGACGACGTGGTGCGTTCAAAGAAGGAGGAACTGCTGGTGACGGTCTTCGTCGTCGTCATCATGCTCATCTTCGCTTCGAGCGCGATGTATTACGCGGAGAACGAGGCGCAGCCGGACAAGTTTTCGAGCATCCCGGCCTCGATGTGGTGGGGCGTGGCGACGCTCACGACGGTCGGCTACGGAGACGTGTTTCCCGTCACTCCGTTCGGCAAACTGCTCGGAGCGGTGATAGCCGTGCTCGGCGTCGGATTGTTTGCGCTGCCGACCGGCATCCTCGCCTCCGGTTTCACCGAAGAGATGCGCAAGCAGCGCGTTCGCCGCGAAACGATGCGCTGCCCGCATTGCGGTCTGGAAATCGAGGGCAGCGGCGAAGGCCACGCGTAAGAGGCGTCCAGAGAGATTGATGTCGAAAGGAAATCTCAGCAGACGCGAACTGCTCGCCGCCTTCCTCGGTCTGCCCGCCGCGCTGGCCGCCTGTCGTCGCACCGAGACGGAGAGTTTCCCCGACGGCGAGATAGTCGGCGCGTCAGACGCGTTCGGCCATCGGCTGCGCGGTGGCGGCGACGGAGGCAGGGCGGCGCGTATCGAGCCGGGTGCGGACGCGTGGGAGAGGGCGGGCGTCGTCATCGTCGGCGGCGGCATCGCGGGGCTTGCGTCGGCGTGGAGATTCCTCCGCGCAGGTTTCGAGGATTTCGTCCTCTTGGAACTCGAACCGTCGCCGGGCGGGACGGCGCGCAGCGGCGAACGCACAGGCGTCGTCGTCCCTTACCCCTGGGGCGCGCACTACCTGCCCGCGCCGCTCAAGGAGAACCGCGCGCTCGTCGAACTGCTCGATGAGATGAGCGTCCTCGAAGGCAGAGACGAAGCGGGCGAGCCTATCGTCGCCGAACAGTTCCTCTGCCGCGACCCGGAAGAGCGCATCTTTTATCGAGGGCGCTGGTATGAGGGACTCTACCTGCACGCCGGAGCGAGCACGGCAGACCTCGCGCAGTTTCAAGCCTTCAACGCGGAGATGTCGGCGTGGGCGGGGTGGCGCGATGCGCGCGGCCGACGCGCCTTCGCCATCCCGGCCAGCGCCTCTTCGGACGACGCCGAACTGACGGCACTCGACCGCCTCACGATGGCCGAGTGGATGCGCCGTCGCGGTTACACTTCGGCGCGCCTGCGCTGGCTCGTCGATTACGCCTGCCGCGACGATTACGGTCTGACCATCGAGCAGACGAGCGCGTGGGCGGGACTCTTCTACTTCGCCTCGCGCGTCGGCCGACCCGGCGAGGAGGCGCAATCTCTCATTACGTGGCCGGAAGGAAACGGCCGTCTCGTCGCACACCTCTACGAGAAGGCGCGCGCGCGTGTGCGTCTCGGAGTGGCCGTCGCAGACATCGCGCCGCGCGCAGAAGATGGCGGCGTCGATGTCGTCGCGCTCGAACGCGAGGGTTTGCGCGCGAGGGGCTTTCGCGCCGAGCAGGTCGTCTACGCCGCGCCGCATTTCCTGACGCGCCACGTGATACGCCCCTACCGCGAAGGCGCGACACCTGCACACGTCGCGGAGTTTCAGTACGGCGCGTGGATGGTGGCGAACCTCTTTCTGCGCGCGCGTCCGCGCGACCTGCCCGGCAGCTTCCCGCTCGCGTGGGACAATGTTCTTTACGAAAGCCCTTCGCTCGGCTACGTCGTCGCCACGCACCAGCGCGGCTTAGACCGGGGAGCGACCGTCTTTACCTACTACTACCCGCTCTGCGACGAAGACCCGCGCGCGGCGCGCACGCGTCTGCTCGACACGGACTGGCGCGGGTGGGCTGATGTCACGCTCGCAGACCTCTCGCGCGCGCACCCGGACATCCGCACGCAGGTCGAACGCCTCGACGTGATGCGTTGGGGGCACGCGATGGTGCGTCCGCGCCCGAACTTCATCCGCAGTGGTGCGCTTGCGCGCGCCTCCGAGCCTTTTCGCGGGATACATTTCGCGCACACGGACTTGAGCGGCCTCGCGCTCTTCGAGGAGGCTTTCGACCATGGTCTGCGCGCGGCCGAGGAAGTGCTCGCCGCACGCGGCCTGCCGGTGGCGAGTATGCGCGGATGAGTGGCGGAGGATTCGGAGGGCGTGAAAAAAGAAATTGCGCTGCCTTCGGCCACTTGGGCTTACATGCAGCGCAATTTCTGACTCCTGCAAAATCGCCGAAGCGATTGAGGGGAGCGGCGACTCCGGCATGTACACGCGCGTGGAAGTCGCCTGTTTATATTCCGAAGAGAACTCGCTCGCGGTCAGTTCGTCTCTCCGGTCGGCCCTAGACCCATCTTCTCACGGACGAGTCTGACATCAACTTGATGTTGATGCGGTACCCTTTGGTTTTTGGTGAGGTGGCTTTCCTCCACCGCCGGTTACGTCTCCGGCAACGAGGCTCGACCGAAGTCGAGCGACTTATGCCACCCGTGCGGCTGATCAGTTCCGACGAGCGCAACCCGTTTTTATCCGGGCGCTTTGGCGCTGCGAGCCGCCTCCCGGAGACTCTCAGCTAGGCAAGCCTTTCGGCTTCGACGCGGGGCGTCAATGGCAAGTGTACTTCCGCGTCCACCCGCCTCGAACGGTAGCGTCACACTGTCCGTTCGTCGTCTCCTGCGCCGGTCGCGTTCCCTTGAGAAGCGCGACAGGGCGGGCAATATACGTGTGGTCGGCGGCCGTGTCAAGAGAGTTTCAGAGAAAAGCGTTTGCCCGTCGGGGCGAAACTTTTTGCACACCTGTGGAAAACGCGTAGGAAAACTTTTCGTCTTCGGCCACGCGGCTCAAGCCGCGACGGTTTCGACCCAGACGGCCGTGCCGTAGGCGAGGACTTCCGTGAGTCCCTGTCCGACTTCGGTCGTGTCGTAGCGGAAGCCGACGATGGCGTTGGCGCTCAACTGCGCGGCGTGTTGGAGCATGAGGTAGAAGGCCTCTTCGCGCGCACGTTCGCAGACGTTCGCCATCGTCTTGACGTTGCCGCCGCCGAGCGCCTCGAACGAAGCGGCGATGCCGCCGCCGAATCCGGCCGAGCGAACGACGAGGCCGCGCACGATGCCGTGAACGCGTAGGATGCGAAAGCCGGGCAGTTCGAGTCCCGTCGTAATCATCACGGGATGAATCGGCCAGCCGGGCGCGGGCGGCAGGTGCGACGGGTGGAGCGGATTCACGCCATGCGTCGGCGGCGTCTGCGTCGGGTCTTGTTCCATGAGTTTCGTCGTCTCCTGACGGTTTGCGTGATGAAGTCTCTCTAGTTCCCGGCGCGCGCACGCGGCGGACGCACGCCCTCGCGTTCATAAATCCTGCGCCCTTTCCAGAGCACGCCCCGCCCGGTCGTCACGCGGAAGGCCGAGTCGAACATGACGGCACAACTGAGAGCGAAGCCGAGCGGCGCGGCCGTCGCGTATGCGACAGGCACCCCGCAACGCCGATTGACAACTGCCATCGACGCCACCTGCAACACGGAGGCGACGGCGGCCGGAGTGAAGATGGAAATCACTTGCGCGGCGCTGGAGCCGAACAAGACGGCGAACAGACAGGCGAGCGCCGCCAGCGGAGGCAGGACGGCGACCGTGAACGTCCACGCCAGACCGAAGAGCGTGAGCGCGTGCGAGAACCTGAAGCCCGCGAACCAGTTCTTCGTCGCGCTCTCCCACAACTCCGACAGGTTCGTGTACATCCTCGTCGAGACGAGTCGCGGCGCGTACTCGGCGCGCGTGCGAAAGGCGGCGCGCTTGAGCGTCTCTGCGAGGCGCACGTCTTCGAGCACCTCTGCGCGCACGGACTCGTAGCCGCCGACCTGTTCGAGAGCCGCGCGACGCATCAGGAAGAAGCCGCCCAAGCCCAGTGCGAGCGGCGTGCGCGGATGGTTGACGATGTCGAGTGGGTAGATAACGAGCAGGCTCCAATACCAGACGGGGATGAAGAGGCGCTCCCAGAAGGAGAGGGCCTCGAAGTGCGGGATGAAACTGAGCGCGTCGCAGCCTGAGGCGTCGGCGTAAGCGACGGCCGTGCGCAGCGCCGCCGTGTGAAAAATCATGTCGGCATCGGTCGCCAGCACCCACTCGCCGCGCGCACGTTCAAGCGCCTGCTGCATGGCGTAAGGTTTGCCGAGCCAGCCTGCGGGCGTCTCTGCGCCGGTCACCACCGTCAGGCGCGCGTCCTCTGCGGCGAGCGTGCGCAGGATGCGCGGAGTGGCGTCGGTCGAGCGGTCGTCAACGACGCAGACCTCGAAGTTTCCGTAGTCCTGCGCAAGCAGCGAGCGCAAAGATTCGCGCAAGACGCGTCCGGCCTCGTCTCTGGCCGGAACGAGCACGGAGACGAGCGGCGCGTCCACACGCTTCAGTCGCTCGTCGGTCGTCGGAGCGATGAGCCTCTGGCGCAGGAGTGCGACGACGGTCACGAGGAAGCCTGCCGCCCAGATGGCGACGACGAACCACAGCAGTTTCGCCGTCACATCCGGCCAGTGCGGCGCGACGAAGAGGCTCGCGGCGGCTGTCTGCCAGTAGGCCATCACGTCAACTCTCAAAGGGAGGTCGAAAATTTTCGCGCAGCATAGCACGCCGCGAAAGGTTATGATACGCGGCGTGCTCAAGTCCGATTAGTGCCTTCTCGATTCGATGACTCCTGAAAACATTCAGACGGCGGCAGGTGCGGCGGCGACGACGGGCGCGCGCGTGCGTGATGAGAAGACGGCTCGTGAGGCGTCCGGCGCGCGGGTGCGCGGGCGTTGGCTCTTTTCGCCGTCGATAGACCTGGCGGCGTTTCTTGGCAGCGCGCTCGTCTCGCTGGCGCTCCTGTGGGTCGGCGCACGCGCGGGCGTGCTTGATGCGGACGCGCCCGATTGGACGTGGATTCCGGCCGTCCTGCTCGTCGATGTGGCGCACGTCTATGCGACGGCCTTTCGCGTCTATCTCGACACGGAAGAGTTGAAGCGCAGGCTGTGGCTCTATGCGCTCGTTCCCGTCATCGGGTACGCGGTCGGCGCGGCGCTCTACTCGGAAGGCGAGTGGCTCTTCTGGCGCGTGCTGGCATATCTGGCCGTCTTCCATTTCGTGCGGCAGCAATACGGATGGGTCGCGCTCTATCGCGCACGCGCGGGCGAGCGAGGGCGTTGGGGCTGGTGGATAGATACGACGGCCGTCTATGCGGCGACCGTCTATCCGCTGCTCTACTGGCACGCGCATCTGCCGCGACGCTTCAACTGGTTTCTGTCGGGCGACTTCGCAGCCTTGCCCGCGCTCGTCGAACGCGTGGCCGAGCCGCTCTACTGGACGGCGCTCGGCGTCTACGCGCTCCGCTCGGTCTACCTGTGGCTCGTCTCCAGGCGCGGCAATCCCGGCAAGGACATCGTCGTGGCGACGACCGCGCTCTGCTGGTACATCGGCATCGTCTGGTTCGACTCGGACTACGCCTTCACGGTAACAAACGTCGTCATTCACGGCGTCCCCTACATGGTGCTCGTCTATTGGTACGCGCGCACGCGGCGCGAGGGGGCGGGCAGGCATTACCGTCTGCTCGCGCGCGGCCCCGTCCTCTTCCTCATGACGCTCTGGCTGCTGGCCTACACCGAAGAGCTGTTGTGGGACAGAGGGCTGTGGCACGAGCGCGGGTGGTTGTTCGGCGCGGGTTGGGAAGGTCTCGACTGGCTCAAGACCTTCTTCGTGCCGCTGCTGGCGCTGCCGCAAGTGACGCATTACGTACTCGACGGTTTCATCTGGCGACGCGCCGGCAACCCCGGCCTTTCGCCCTTCGAGCCGCGCGATTGAATGCTGAGCTTCTTGGCATCTCGGCGTGAGAATTTCAAAACAAGTTTCGCGCACAAGAGACCGGGCGGCAGAGGCAGAGTAGTCGCGGCCGGGGATATTAGATTTCTTTATTCGCGCACGCCGTTATTATTCATATTAGATTTCGAGCCTGCGCTTGCCCATCCCGTAAAAAAGTAGTATCACTAGCACACCAAAGCAGTTCTTATAGAGAGATAGATGAGCCGGAACGGGTGACGCGCGTCACTACGAGAGCGCGTCCGTGCCCGTTCGGGTTCGGCGGCGCACTGTATCCGCCGAAGGACTATTTGCAAGACCGTCCGGCGGCTCTGTCGCCGCGCTCGCCGAGACTCCGTAGGTCATCGAGACTAAAGGTGCATTTCAGATGCAGATTTTTCACCACAGCACCAACACGCTGGCGAAGCTGAGCATCTTCGGCGGACTGTTCATCCTCGCCGCCGCTGCCTGGGTGCTCGCCGAAATCAACCGCTCGTCCTACAACACCGGCGCTTACATCGAGCGGCAGCAGCCCGTCCAGTTCTCGCACAAGCACCACGTCGGCGATGATGGCATCAGTTGCCTCTACTGCCACACGTCGGTCGAACAGTCGAACACGGCCGGGATGCCGCCGACGAAGACCTGCATGAACTGCCACTCGCAAATCTGGTCGGAAAGCCCGTACCTCGAACCCGTCCGCGCCAGTTGGCGCGACGGCAAGCCCATCGAATGGACGCGCGTCCACGACCTGCCCGACTTCGTCTACTTCAATCACGGCATCCACGTCGCCAAAGGCGTCGGTTGCTCCTCTTGTCACGGCCGCGTTGACCTGATGCCCGCCGTCTATCAGAAGGCCTCCTTGCAGATGGAGTGGTGTCTGTCCTGCCACCGTGAGCCGGAGCGTTTTCTGCGGCCGAAGGAGGAGATTTACAACATGGCCTGGAACGCTGAAAACGACCTCGGCGAGAACAAGTCCGAGGAGCAACTCAAAGTTGGGCGCGAGATGAAGGCGAAGTACAGGGTGCGCAGCCGCGAGCAACTCGTCAGTTGCTCGACGTGCCACAGGTAACGCTTAGGGTAACTTCAGATGCACATCAAAGACAGCTTCCCCGAACTCTATCAGATTCGTAAGCCGCTCCAACTCGAAGAGGTCAAGCGCCGACTCGAACAGGCGCGCGGCGCCGAGTACTGGCGCAGTCTCGAAGAGTTGACCGCTTCAGACGAGTTCGACGAACTGATGCACCGCGAGTTCCCGCGCCACGCCGCCGAGTGGGACGAGGCGACCGACCGCCGCAGCTTCCTCAAGTTGATGGGCGCGTCTTTGGCTCTGGCCGGTCTCACAGGCTGCTCCTATCAGCCGCCCGAAACCATCGTCCCTTACGTCCGCCAGCCGGAGGAGTTCGTTCCCGGCCGCCCGCTCTATTTCGCCACCGCGATGCCTCTGATGGGCGTCGCCTCGCCGTTGCTCGTGCGCAGCAACATGGGACGGCCGACGAAGATTGAAGGCAACGACACGCATCCGGTCTCGCTCGGCGCAACCGACGTGTGGTCGCAAGCCTCCGTCCTCTCGCTCTACGACCCTGACCGTTCGCAGACGGTCATGAATCGCGGCTCGGTGCGCTCCTACACGTCGTTCCTCGCAGAGATGAGCACGCAGCTTGAAGGGCAGCGCGCGAAGGCCGGGTCGGGTCTGCGGTTTCTCACGGAGACGATTACCTCGCCGACCGCCGCCGCGCAGATGCGCGAGATTTCGACGCGCTTTCCCGGCGCGCGCTGGCACACCTTCGAGCCTGCTGGCTCGAACGCGGGAACGGGCGCGCAGTTGGCCTTCGGCTCCTTCGCCAACACGATTTACGACTTCACGCGTGCCGCGCGCGTGCTCTCGATTGACTCGGACTTCCTCGCCTGCGGCCCCGGCTCTCTGCGCTACGCGCGCGACTTCGCCAACACGCGCCGCGTCCTCGACGGCCGCGCCGAAGAGAACAACCGTCTCTACGTCGTCGAATCGACGCCGACGAACACGGGGCTGTGCGCAGACCATCGGCTGGCCGTGCGACCGAGTTTGATGGAGAGCATCGTCCGCTCCATCGCCACCGGTCTCGGCGTCGCGGGCGTCGGCGGAGGCGTCGGCATGGGACTGACGCCGGAACAGGCGCGTTGGGTCGAGGCCGTCACCGAAGACCTGCGCGCGCACGGAGGCCGGAGCATCGTCATCGTCGGCGACGAGCAACCGCCGCTCATCCACGCGATGGGGCACGCGATGAACGCTGCGCTCGGCAACGTCGGCCAGACGGTGCGCTATACCGACCCGATTGAAGTCAACGCCGTAGACCATCTCGCCTCCCTGCGCGACCTCGTGACGGCCATCGACGCCGGTCAGGTCGATATGCTCGTCATCGTCGGCGGCAATCCCGTCTACACGACGCCCGTCGACCTCAAGCTGGACAAGAAGCGCATGGACAGAGTGCCGATGCGCGTCCATCTCAGTCTCTACGACGACGAGACCTCCGAGTTGTGCCACTGGCACATTCCCGAAACACACTACCTCGAAGCGTGGAGCGATGCGCGCGCGCACGACGGCACGGTCTCCATCATCCAGCCGCTCATCGCGCCGCTCTACAACAACAAGAGCCTGCACGAATTTCTCGCCGCCTTCACAGACAGACCCGAACGCACCGGCTACGACATCGTGCGCGGTTTCTGGATGACGCAGGGCGCAGCGGGCGGCGGCCTGCAACTGACCTCGACGCCCAGCGTTCCCGGCCTCGTCGGCGCCGCGCCGGCAACCACGACGACGACCGGACAACAGCCTCCATCTCAAACCGCGCCGACCAACGGGCAGACCGCCGGACAAACAGGCGGACAGACGACGGCGCCGCAAGGCGTAACGCCCGCCACGTCTTCACCGGCCAACCCTGCGCCGACGGCGACGCCCGCGCGGACTGAAGCCTTCGAGACGGCGTGGCGCAAGGCCGTCCATGACGGCTTCATCGCCAACACGGCCGCGCGCGACCGCGCCGTCAGCGTGCGCCCGGATTTCTCCACCGCGCCGCAGACCGGCGGGGGCGGCGCGCCTGCGTCGCCGACGGGCGGCAACCGCATGGAGATAGTCTTTCGCGCCGACCCCTCTGTCTTCGACGGGCGCTTCAGCAACAACGGCTGGCTGCAAGAGTTGCCGAAGCCTCTGACGAAGCTGACGTGGGACAACGCCGCGCTCATCAGTCCGGGGACGGCCGAGCGGCTCGGCTTAGGCGCGGCGCCCGACGGCGCAGCCTATCAGGAAGGAGCGCCGCGCCGCGTCAACCGTCTCTCGGCAAAGGGCGGCGAGATTGTGGCCGACCGCGTGCGCCTGCGCTTTCGCGGTGGCGAGGTGACCGCGCCGGTCTGGATTACGCCGGGACAGCCCGATGATGTCGTGACCGTCCATCTCGGCTACGGGCGCGAACGCTCCGGCCACATCGGCGGCAACCGCGAAGCCACCATCGTCGGCTTCGACGCCTATCGCCTGCGCACCTCCGATGCGATGTGGTCGGGCGCGGGACTCGAAGTCGAGCCGACGGGCGACACCTACTCGCTGGCCTCGACGCAGATTCACTTCCAGTTGGAGAAGCGCGAGATTGTGCGCGCGGGCACGTTCGAGGACTGGCGGCACAACCCCGAACTGGCGCACGACCGCGAGGGCGAAGAGCCGCCCAAGCCCGCCGGGGAGAACCGCCCGCCCAAACACGGCGAAACCATCTACCCGCAGTGGCACTACGAGCCGCGTGAGGAGGAAGGGCATCGCGGCTACAAGTGGGGGATGGCGATAGACCTCTCGACCTGCGTCGGCTGCAACGCCTGCGTCGTCGCCTGTCAGGCCGAAAACAACATCCCCGTCGTCGGCAAAGAGCAGGTCGCGCGCTCGCGCGAGATGCACTGGCTGAGAGTGGACGCATACTTTCGGGGCGCGGTCGAAAACCCCGACGGCGTCTACTTCATGCCCGTGCCCTGCATGCACTGTGAGAACGCGCCGTGCGAGCCGGTCTGTCCCGTCCACGCCACCGTTCATAGCTCGGAGGGCTTGAACGACATGGTTTACAACCGCTGCATCGGCACGCGCTATTGTTCCAACAACTGCCCCTACAAGGTGCGCCGTTTCAACTTCCTGCTCTATCAGGACTGGAACACGCCGACGATGAAGATGGTGCGCAACCCGGAAGTGTCCGTGCGTTCGCGCGGCGTGATGGAGAAATGCACCTACTGCGTCCAACGCATCGAGTACGCCAAGATTGAAGCGGAGAAGGAGGGGCGCAGGGTCAGAGACGGCGAGATTGTGACGGCCTGTCAGGCGACCTGTCCGACCGAGTCGATTATCTTCGGCGACCTCAACGACCCCGCAAGCAAAGTCGCCAGACTTCAGGGGCAGCGGCGCAACTACGGCCTGCTCGACGATCTGAACACGCGTCCGCGCACGACTTATCTGGCGTCGGTGCGCAACCCGAACCCGGCTCTTGAGAGGAAGGCTTAAAGGTCTAGGTCTATGTCGAGAGTAGATAATCCGCACGACGACGTGGCGATTCACACGACGCCGGTCGTCATCGAGCCGGGACACACCTTCGGCTCGGTGACGGACAAAATCAGCACCATCGTCCTCAGGAAGCGGACGCCCATCGGCTGGTGGATTGGCTTCGCGCTCTCCTTCATGGTCTTCGGCATCCTTCAGGGCACAATCGTCTGGCTGCTCTTAAACGGCATCGGCATCTGGGGCAACAACCAGCCCGTCGGCTGGTCGTTCGACATCATCAACTTCGTCTGGTGGATTGGCATCGGCCACGCCGGGACGCTCATCTCGGCCATCCTGCTGCTCTTGCGGCAGGGCTGGCGCACCTCCATCAACCGCTTCGCCGAAGCGATGACGCTGTTTGCCGTCGCCTGCGCCGGACTCTTTCCGCTGCTGCACACGGGGCGGCCATGGCTCGCCTACTGGATGTTTCCCTATCCGAACACGATGGGGATGTGGCCGCAGTTTCGCAGCCCGCTGATGTGGGACGTTTTCGCCGTCTCGACCTACGCGACCGTCTCGGCCTTGTTCTGGTACACGGGACTGATTCCCGACTTGGCGACGCTACGCGACCGCGCGCGCTCGCGTCTGGGGCGCGTCATCTACGGCATGGCCGCACTGGGCTGGCGCGGCAGCGCACGCCACTGGGCGCGTTACGAGGCGACCTATCTCCTGCTCGCCGGACTCTCGACGCCGCTCGTGCTCTCCGTCCACACCATCGTCAGCTTCGACTTCGCCGTCGGCATCGTGCCGGGCTGGCACGCCACCATCTTCCCGCCCTACTTCGTCGCCGGAGCTATCTACGCGGGCTTTGCGATGGTCTTAACGCTGGTCATCCCGCTCAGAAAACTCTACGGCCTCGAAGACTTCATCACGCAGCGCCACCTGCGCAACTCGGCGAAGGTGATGCTGGCGACCGGCCTCATCGTCGCCTACGGCTACATGATGGAGACGTGGACGGCTTGGTACAGCGCCAACACCTACGAAGAGTTCATGATTCGCAACCGCTTCTTCGGCCCCTACGCTTTCTATTACTGGGCGCTGATGGTCTGCAACGTGATTGTCCCGCAACTGCTGTGGATTAGGCGTGTGCGCCACAGCACGCTGGCGCTGTTTGCGATTGCGATGTTCGTCAACGTCGGGATGTGGCTCGAACGCTTCGTGATTATTCCGATAAGTCTTCATCGCGACTTCCTGCCCTCTTCGTGGGGCATGTACTCGCCGACCATCTTCGACTTCTCGATGTTCTTCGGCACCATCGGCCTGTTCTTCTTCCTGATGTTTCTCTTCCTCAGATTCCTGCCCGTCATCTCCATCTTCGAGATGCGGACGCTCGTGCCGGAGGCCGAAATCAAGGAGGACAAAACGGCATGAAAAGGCGAACGCGCACGCCGACCTACGGGATGATGGCCGAGTTCGACAATCCGACCGACGTGGTCGCGGCGGCCACGCGCGCCTACGAGGCGGGCTATCGTCGGCTCGACGCCTACTCGCCTTATCCGATTGAGGAACTCTCCGAGGCCATCGGCGTCCACTCGACGAAGATGCCGATGATTGTCCTCATCGGCGGCATCATCGGCGGCATCGCCGGCTACCTGTTGCAGTTCTACACGCACGTCATCGACTACCCTTTGAACGTCGGCGGCAAACCGCTGCACAGTTGGCCTGCCTTCATCCCGATTACCTTCGAGTGTACGGTCTTGGGCGCGGCGCTCTCGGCCGTCTTCGGCATGCTCGCTTTGAACGGGTTGCCGGAGCCGTATCATCCGGTCTTCAACACGCCGAACTTCGCGCTCGCCTCGCGCGACCGCTTCTTCCTGCTGATACAGGCGAACGACCCGAAGTTTGACCCGGCCGAAACGCGCACGTTCCTGCAAAGCTTAGGCGCACGCGAGGTGAATGATGTCGAACACTGAGTTCAAGGAGAAGGGACGAAGCAGAGAGGCATGGGGGCGAAGCGCGCCCGGCGCGTCGAGGCGTGCGCTCCTGACGGTCTGCCTGCTACCTTTCGCCTTTTTCCTTCTTGCCTGCCGGCAAGACATGCAAGACCAGCCGCGCTACGAGGTCTACGAACCGAGCCAGTCTTTCAAAGACGGGCAGGCGTCGCGCCCTCTCGTCGAAGGCACGGTCGCACGCGGGCAACTGAGAGAGAACACACTGCTCTACACGGGGCGGACGGGCGGCGCGGGCATCGGACAGACGGCGAGCGGCGCGGGCTTGAGCGGCTCGCAGACGGGCGTCCTGCCCGGCGGCACTGGCGCCGCGCAGCCAAACGTACAGACGGGCGGCGCACTGATGCCTGCGGGCGCGGGGCGGACGAGTCAGACGGGACAACAGGGCGGCGACGTGAACGTGCGCGGCAGTGCGGCCAACACGACGGCCGCGCAGGGCGGCCCCGACGTTTTCCCGTTCGAGATAACGGCCGACGTGTTGCGACAGGGGCGGACGCGCTACGAGCAGTTCTGCGCCATGTGTCATGGCCCGATGGGGAACGCCGACGGCATGATTGTCCGGCGCGGCTTCCAGCGTCCACCCTCTTTTCACGACGACCGGTTGCAGGAAGGACAGACCGCCGCCAGCCACTTCTTCGACGTGATTACGAACGGCTTCGGCGCGATGCCCGACTACGCTTCGATGATTGCCGTCGAAGACCGTTGGAAAATCATCGCCTACGTGCGCGTGCTGCAACTGAGCCGGCGGGCGACCGAAGCGGACGTGCCGCCCGATAAGCGCGGACAGTTGAGAGGCGCGAACGGTACAGGCGGCGCGGGCGGCGCGCAAACGCCGGCCGCCGCCGGAGGAGCCGACGGAGGAGGTGGAGGACACTAAGATGGAAGCGGCCAGCAGATACACAGTCCCGGCCGAGGTCGCGCGCTATCGTATGCCCGCGCTCGGCGTCGGCGTCGTGGCGCTCTTGCTGAGCGCGGGGGGCGCGCTCATCTACGGGCCGGTGCAGTTCTTCCGCTCCTACCTCGTCGGCTTCTTCTTCTGCACAGGACTGGCCGTCGGCAGTCTCGCCATCCTGATGCTGCAACACATGGCGGGCGGCGCGTGGGGCTTAATCATCCGGCGCATCCTCGAAGCGGCGACGCGCACGATTCCGCTGCTCGCGCTGCTTGGGCTGCCCATCATCGTCTCGCTCTTCGTCCACCCGCACGGCCACGCGCTCTACGAGTGGTCGAATCACGAATACGTCGCTTCAGATGACGCGATGCGCCATAAGAGCGCCTATCTCAACATTCCTTTCTTCATCGCGCGCTACGTCTTCTACTTCGCCGTCTGGTTCGGGCTGGTCTACTTCCTCAACCGCTGGTCGGTCGAACAAGACCACACGGGCGACCCGCGCGTGAGGCGCAAACTGCAAGACCTGAGCGGCCCCGGATTGCTGCTCTTCGGACTGACGGTGACGTTTGCCTCCATCGACTGGGGAATGTCGCTTGAGCCGCATTGGTTCTCGACCATCTACGGCCTCATCGTGATGGCCGGGTGGGGATTGTCGGCGCTCGCCTTCACTATCACGATGGCCGCGATGCTGGCGCGACACGGCGAACTCGCCAACGTCTATCAGCCGCGCCACTTCCACGACTACGGCAAACTCCTGCTGGCCTTCGTGATGCTCTTCGCCTACTTCTCTTTCTCGCAGTTTCTCATCACGTGGTCGGGGAATCTGCCGGAAGAGATTCCGTTCTACCTGCGGCGTCTGCGCGGCGGCTGGCAGTACGTCGGTTTAGCCATCATCCTGTTCCACTTCGCGCTGCCGTTTGCGCTGCTGCTCTCGCGCGACCTGAAGCGTTCGGGGCGGACTCTGCGGCGCGTGGCCGTGCTGCTGCTGGTGATGCGCGTCATCGATTTAATCTTCCTGTTTGCTCCGGCCGCGACGCCGGCCGGGCAGCCCGAACACGGCGCGGGACTCAATCCGGTCGATTTCCTGACGATGTTTCTCGCCACCATCGGCGTCGGCGGCATCTGGCTCTGGTACTTCTTAGGGCAACTCGCGGCGCGCCCGCTCGTGCCGCTCGGCGCGCCCGAACTCGAAGGCGCGCTGTCGGCCGCCGGGGCGCACCACTGAAGCAGGAAAAGTTTTAAAGGGAAAAAGGGAAGATGTTATGGCTGGACACAGGCACAGGCTCCAAGACGACATCCATCGCACGCCGGACGTGTCGCACATCAGCAACCCGGACGTGGCACACGAAGAGTCGGACGTGGCGGTTGGCCCGATTGCGAAGTTCGTCGGCGGGCTCTTCGTGATGTGCCTCGTCGTCAGCCTCTTGATGTGGCTGCTCTTCAACTTCTTCGAGCGCAGGGCGCGCGAGTCCGAGTTGCCGACCTCGCCGCTGGCGCGACAGGGCGCGGAGATTCTCCCGCCTGAGCCGCGCCTGCAAGCCGCGCCCGGCTTCGGCGTGACGCGCCCGGACGGCTCACGCGTCGACCTCATGTTGAAAGAGCCGCAGGCCGAATATGAAACGCTGCGCCAGATTTGGGAGCAGGAGTTGACGACCTACGGTTGGGTAGACGAGGCGGCCGGAACGGTGCGGATGCCGGTCGAAGACGCGATGGCTCTTTACCTGCGGCGGCAGCAGATGAAGACCGGCGCGCAGACGCCGATGCAGACGCAGCAGGCACCGCCGCAGCAGGGCGGAAACGCCGCCGCGCCCGCCGCAGGCGAACAGATGCCTTCGGGTTCGAGTTCGGGGCAGCAGCCGGAGCAGAAACACAAATGAAGTTCGAGACCAAGGGAGAGGGACACAAGGAAGAAGTGAAGACGACGATGACGCCACATGATGCTTTCAGTCAGTGGGCGGCGCGACGACGACCATGCGCGCGCGTCTCGGCCTTGTGCCTTTTAACTTTTGCCCTCTGCCTCCTGAACGCCGCGCAGGCGTTCGCTCAATACGGGCGACCGCCCGAAAGCTCTCTGCCGCAGGGCGGCACGCCCGACGTGCTCAAGCAGGTCGAGATTGAACAGAAGCTCGATTCGCAACTGCCGCTCGACGCCCTCTTCCGCGACGAGGCGGGGCGCGAAGTCGCGCTCTCGGAATACTTCAAGGACGGCAAGCCGGTCGTCCTCGCGCTCGTCTATTACGAGTGCCCGATGCTCTGCAATCAGGTCTTGAACGGGTTGACCGGCTCGCTCCTCGCGCTCAAGTTCACGGCTGGCGAGGAGTTCCGCGTCGTCACCGTCAGCTTCGACGAGCGCGAGACGCCGGAGTTGGCCGCGCGCAAGAAGGAGACTTATCTGGCGCGTTACAAACGCGCGGGCGCAGAGCGCGGCTGGCATTTTCTGACGGGGCGCAAGCAGTCAATCGACCGGCTCGCCGAAGCCACCGGCTTCAAGTACGTCTGGGATGCGCGCTCGAATCAGTTCGCGCACGCGAGCGCCATCATGGTCGCCACGCCGGAAGGCCGCCTCTCGCACTACTTCTACGGCATCGAGTATGCGCCGAAAGACTTGCGCCTCAGTTTGGTCGAAGCGTCTGCGGGCAAGATAGGCTCGCCCGTCGATAAGTTAATACTTTACTGCTATCACTACGACCCGACGGTCGGCGGCTACGCGCCCGTCGTGATGAACATCGTGCGTCTGGCGGGCGTGGCGACCCTCGTCGGCCTCGTCGTGATGCTTCTGCTCTTGCGGCGGTACAAGCGGCCGGCGAGCGACAGCGAGGACGACGAACGGGAAGGTCTCGGCGAGAGCGTCAACGCAGGAGGGACTGCTTAAACGTCATGCAGTTATTGCAGCAAGTATGGGTGCCGTTTGCGCCCGAACAGGCGTCGTCTTTCGCGGGCGAGGTGGATGCGCTCTACCTCTACCTTGTCCTCCTGACGCTCTTCTTCTCGGTCGCCATCAGCGCGCTCATCATCTACTTCGCCATCCGCTATCGCCGCCGCAACGCGATGGAAGTGCCGCGCCCCGTTCACGGCTCGATGATTCTGGAATCGGCGTGGTCAATCATTCCGCTGCTCATTGCGATGACGATTTTCGCGTGGAGCGCCAGCGTCTACTTCAAACTCTATCGCATCCCGAACGAAGCGATGGAGATTTACGTCGTCGGCAAACAGTGGATGTGGAAGTTCCAGCACGCCGAAGGCCAGCGCGAGATTAACGAACTGCACGTTCCCGTCGGCGCGCGCGTCAAGCTGACGATGACGACTGAGGACGTGATTCACTCGTTCTACGTCCCGGCCTTCCGCATCAAGGCCGACGTGGTGCCGGGGCGCTACACGCAGACGTGGTTCGAGGCGACCAAGCCCGGCCGTTACTACCTGTTCTGCGCGGAGTATTGCGGCACGAACCATTCGGGGATGATTGGTTGGGTCGTCGTCATGGAGCCGACCGAATATCAACAATGGCTCTCTGGCGGGGCGACCGATTCGGCGGCCTCGCAGGGGCAGAAGGTCTTTCAGGAACGCGGCTGCGCGTCGTGCCATCAGGACGACAAGCAGGGGCGCGGGCCGACGCTGGCCGGGCTCTTCGGTAAGCCGCAGCCCTTAGACACGGGCGAGTCGGTCGTGGCCGACGAGGCATACATACGCGAGTCGATTCTCAACTCGCAGGCCAAAATCGTCGCCGGTTTTGCGCGCCCGTCCATCATGCCGACCTATCAGGGACAACTCTCTGAGGAGCAGATACTGCAACTGATAGCCTACATCCGCTCGCTCGGCGACAACGCTGAAGGCTCAAGCGGCGCGGGCGGCGCAACCGGCGGCGCAGGCGGGGGCGCGACGACCACCACCGGCACCGCGCCCGACGTGCAACGCTCGAACCCGCTCGCGCCGACCGACCCGCGCGGCGCAGGAGGGCGCTCGACGACCGGCGGCGCAGGCACACAGCAGCAAGGCGCAGGCGGCGCATCTTCGACCGGGCGGACGCGGCCGACACCCGAACGCGGCAGCAGCCAGAACCCGCCGCCCGAAGAGTAAACGGTGCGCCCGGAGCGCAGCCCGGCAGTCGCACGCGGCGGCGGAAGTGTCAGACAATTGGTCTTGTGTTAAGAGTCTTTCAGGACGAATGAATTTATGAGCACAGCAGCAGTTACACCGGGGACGAGGGTCGGGGAGTCGCGTGCGCGCCACCCGCACGTCAACTATCTCAACGCGGACTACGGCATCAAGTCTTGGCTCTTGACGCTGGATCACAAGCGCATCGCGCTTCTCTATCTCGCTTCAATCTCCTTCTTCTTCCTGCTCGGCGGGGCTTATGCCGTCGCCATCCGCGTCGAGTTGCTGACACCAGCGGGCGACCTCGTGCAGTCGCAGACCTATAACAAGCTGTTCACGCATCACGGCATCTTGATGGTCTTTTTCTTCCTGATTCCGTCTATCCCGGCCGTGCTCGGAAACTTTCTCATCCCGCTCATGATTGGCGCGAAAGACCTCGCCTTCCCCCGGCTCAATCTGCTCAGTTGGTACATCTACATGGTGGGGGGCGTGATGACCTTCTGGGCGCTCCTGCTCGGCGGGGTCGATACGGGTTGGACTTTCTACACGCCGTTCTCCTCGACCTTCTCGAACACCTACGTCGTGATGGCCGGGCTGGGCATCTTCATCAACGGCTTCTCTTCGATTCTGACGGGGCTGAACTTCATCGTCACCATCCACACGATGCGTGCGCCGGGGATGACTTGGTTTCGCCTGCCGCTCTTTATCTGGTCGCACTACGCGACGAGCCTCATCTTTATTCTCGGCACGCCCGTGATTGCCATCACCGTGCTGCTGCTCGCGCTTGAACGGCTGGCGCGCATCGGCATCTTCGACCCGGCGCTCGGCGGCGACCCAGTGCTCTTCCAGCATCTCTTCTGGTTCTACTCGCACCCGGCCGTCTACATCATGATTCTGCCCTCGATGGGCGTCATCTCGGAGTTGGTCGCGACCTTCTCGCGCAAGCCGATTTTCGGCTACTCGTTCGTGGCCTTCTCCTCTATCGCCATCGCGGTCTTCGGCTTCCTCGTCTGGGGGCATCATATGTTCGTGTCGGGACAGTCGGTCTACGCCGGGCTGGTCTTCTCGCTGCTCAGTTTCGCCGTCGCCATTCCGTCGGCCGTCAAGGTCTTCAACTGGACGGCGACCTTCTATCGCGGCTCAATCTCCTACGACACGCCGATGCTCTACGCGTTCGCCTTCATCGGCCTCTTCATCATCGGCGGCATGACCGGACTGTTCCTCGCCGCGACAGGACTCGACGTGCACCTGCACGACACCTACTTCGTCGTCGCACACTTCCACTACATCATGGTCGGCGGCGCGGTCATGGGCTACCTCGGTGGGATGCACTTCTGGTGGCCGAAGATTACGGGGCGCATGTACCCGGAAGGATGGGGGCGTTTCTCGGCGCTGGTCGTCTTCGTCGGCTTCAACCTGACGTTCTTCCCGCAGTTCCTGCTCGGCTACATGGGTATGCCGCGGCGCTATCACGCCTATCCGCTCGACCAGCCCATCTGGCAAGTCCTGCACGTGATGAGTTCGGCGGGGGCGTCGATTCTCGCCGTCGGCTTCATCATCCCGGCCATCTACTTCGTCTGGTCGATGCGCTACGGGCGTTTCGCGCCCGCCAACCCCTGGCCGGGCACCGGGCTTGAATGGCGCACCACGTCGCCTCCGCCCACCGAGAACTTCAGGAAGACGCCGGTCGTGACGTGGGAGGCTTATGAGTTTCGACCTGTGGAAGAGATGCGTATCGTCGGGCCGGGTGAGACGGCCGACCAACCGGCCGACCCCGGACATCCGCGCAACCGCGTCGCGCCCGAAACGCTCGAACACGGCAAGGATAAGGAGTAGCAGTCTTGGCAACCAGCGACACCATGCACACGACGCACGCGCCGCACTCTTCGGCGCACACGGCGCTCGCGCACCACTTCGACAACATGGAGCAGCAGCGCGAGGCCGGGACGCTCGGCATGTGGGTCTTCCTCGTTCAGGAGGTGATGTTCTTCGGCGGGCTCTTCCTCGCCTACCTCGTCTACCGCACCAAGTACCCGATGGCCTTTGCGGCGGCGAGCAGCCACCTCAACTGGAAACTCGGAGCCTTCAACACCGTCGTCCTCATCTGTAGCAGTCTGACGATGGCGCTCGCCGTCTGGGCGGCGCAGATTGGTCGTGAGCGACGCACACAGTTGCTCTTCATGGGTCTGACAGCCCTGCTCGGCACGGTCTTCCTCGTCGTCAAAGCCATCGAGTACACGGACAAGTGGCACGACCGCCTGTTTCCCGTGCGCGGGTGGTTCGCCCCAGCCCCCGACGCCTTCCCGCACACCATCGCGGTCGAGAACATACAGATGTTCTACTGGATTTACTTCGCCATGACGGGCTTGCACGCGCTGCACATGATTATCGGCATCGCCATCCTGCTGCCGATTATGTGGAAGGCTTGGCGCGGGGCTTACTCGCCGGAGTATTACGCGCCGGTCGAACTGTTCGGACTCTACTGGCACTTCGTCGATATCGTGTGGATTTTCCTCTTCCCTCTGCTCTACCTGCTCGGCGCGCACTTCGGCGGGGGACACTAGGAGGGTTGATTCATTGACTCGGCGGCTCATGTGAAGCAATGAAGCAGTGACGCGACAAGGCGATGAGCCGTTGAAGCAATCGTTTTGAGGGGTTTATGTCGGAACACATCGTTTCAAGAAAAATCTACTTCGCCGTCTTCGGGGCGTTGATGTTGGGAACGTTGCTGACGGTTGTCGCCGCGCGCATCGACTTCGGCCCTTTCAACGACATCATCGCCATGACCATCGCCGTCGCGAAGGCGCTGCTGGTCGTCCTCTTCTTCATGCACGTCCGCTACGGCTCGCGCCTCAACATGGTGATAGTCGTCTCCGGCTTCTTCTGGCTGGCCGTGATGATTGCCTTTACGCTCTCCGACTACGAGAGCCGCGACTGGATGCCGAGAGTCCACGACCCGAACGAACCGGCCAGCGTCCACCGCTAACCGTTCTGCCAGCCTTCAACTCCGCGAGCGTGCGCCGAGAGACTTCGTCTCAGAACTCCCGGCGCACGCTTTCGCATGTGACGCTTTTGGGAGCGACACACTGCGCGCTCAAAAGCGGCCTGACTTTTTAGTAGAATCTCCTTCGTCCGAATCCGTCGGCGGGAAGGAGCAGGGAAGAGCTCTTGCTGGTGAGGAAAGTCATCACGTTGGTCTTGCGCTTCGCCTTGCGCGTCTTCTTCCGGCGCATCGAGGTGGCAGGGCTTGAGCGCGTGCCGCGCGAGGGCGCGTGCCTCTTCGTGCTCAACCATCCGAACGGGCTGGTTGACCCGGCCTTCCTGCTCTGCTACGCGCCGCGCCCCGTCTCTTTTCTCGCCAAGTCGCCGCTGTTTAAGACGCCCGTCCTCGGCTATTTCGTGCGCGCGATGGAGGCCATCCCCGTCTATCGCAAACAGGACGAGGGCGCAGACACCTCGCGCAACCGCGAAACCTTCGAGCGTTCGCACGCGCTCTTGCGGCGCGGCGGCACGATTGCCATCTGCCCCGAAGGCGTCTCGCACAACGAGCCGAGTTTGCGCCCGCTCAAGTCGGGCGCGGCGCGCATCGCGCTCGGCGCGGCCTCTGCCAGCGGCGGCGCGCTCGACCTCAAAATCGTCCCGGCCGGTCTCTACTACACGGCGAAGACGGCCTTTCGCAGTTCCGCCCTGCTCTACTTCGGCGAGCCGCTCAAGGTCGAGCCGGTCGAGGCGGCCGCAGACGGCGAGCCGCCGCGCGAGGCCGTGCGCGCCCTCTCCGACCGTATCGCCGAGTCATTGCGCGAAGCGACCTTGAACGCAGAGCACGCCGAGGCGCTCTCGACCATCGCACGCGCCGAACGCATCTTCTCCTCCGAAGACGAAGACGCGCCGCCGAGTCTGGCGCGCGAGCTACGTCTGCGCCGACGCTTCGTCGAGGCTTACGCCTTCCACCGCGCGCAGTCGCCCGAACGGCTCGCCGCGCTCGAAGCGCGCATCCGTCGCTACGAGGAGGAACTGCGACAGGCGGGCTTCGACGACCCGCGCGACCTGTCCACCTCCGCGCTCTCAAAAAACACGCGCGCGCGCCACCTTCTGACGCGCGCACTCGTCTTCCTGCTGCTTGCGCCGCTCGCCATCGCGGGCGCGCTCACGCACTACCCGGCCTACAGGCTCGCGGGGCTGCTCGCCACCAAGCTCTCGAACGAATACGATGACGTGCTCTCGACCATCAAAATCATCGCCGCGACGCTCCTCTTCCCGCTGACGTGGCTCGTCCTCTCTGTCGTCGCATACCTCTTCGGCGGGTGGGCGTGGGCGCTCGCCGCGCTGCTCGTCACGCCGCTCGCGGGCTACGTCGCCCTGCGCTTCTCGGAAGAGTTCGACCGCTTCCTCGCCGGTCTCAACGCCGCCGCCTTCTTCATCACGCAAAGACGCTTCTTCCGTCAACTGCTCGCCGAACGCAAAGCCATCCGCCGCGAGATTCTTGCGCTCGGCGACGAGGCCGAACGCGCGGGCGCGCTCAAAACAGTCGTCTCTTAATCTCTCCCCGGTCGGCTGCGCGCGCCGAGCGCGACCGCACGCTGGTAGGCGGCGTAGACGGCCTTTGAGAGCACCGTGCGCAGAGAGCCTTTCTCCATCTGGTAGATGGCCTCGGCCGAAGTGCCGCCCGGCGACGTGACCATGTTGCGAAGCTCCGCCGGATGCTTGCGCGACTTGCGCGCAAAGAGCACGGAGCCGAGCATGGTCTGCGTGACAAGCTCCTGCGCGACGTGGCGCGAGAAGCCCATGTGGACGCCCGCATCGACGAGCGCCTCCATCATCATGAAGATGTAGGTCGGCCCCGTCGCGCTCAGCGCGGTCGCCATGTCAATCATGTTCTCGGTTTCGACGAGCATCTCGCTGCCCAACGCGCCGAGCATCGCGCGCACCTGACGAAGTTGCTCTTCGGAGACTTCCGATGTCGGCGTCCACGCCGTCATGCCTGCGCCGACCTGCGCGGGCGTGTTCGGCATCGCGCGCACTATCGAGCGGTGCGCGAGCGCGTCGGCCATCGTCTCGATACGCGCGCCCGCGACGATGGAGACGACGAGTTGATGCGGGCTGAACGCGCCGCGCAGCTCTTCGAGCACGCCGCCGAGCCGCTGCGGTTTGACGGCGAGGACGACGAGTGAGCCGCCCTCTTGCGTTGAAGCGTCGCGTCCCTCACGTGTGACTTCCGGCGCGGCGGTGAAGTCTGCGGCGGCGCGATTGCTTTCATAAACCTCCACGCCGTATCTCTCGCGCAACTCACGGCGGCGCGCCTCGCGCGGATGGCTCGCGGCAATCTGTCCGGGCGCGACGAGTTCGCGCCGCAAGAGACCGGCCAGAATCGCCTCGGCCATCACGCCGCAGCCGACGAAGGCGAGGCGTGCGGTCGCCAGAGGGTTGTGCTCTGCGTGAGTCTGCGCGTCGTGGTTGGTTGTCGCAGCGGAGTCGTTCATCTTCGGAAAATTCCTCGTCGCTCGTTTGGTTTCGGAGGTCAGTCGTCCGGGTGCGCGGCCAGTTGTTGAAGTCGCGCGGCGTCTTCGCTCATGCGGACGTTGTTGAAGAGGACGTAGGCGGCGCGGCGGGCTGTGCGCGGGAGCATCGTGAGCAGTTCGCGCAGTTCGTCCTCTTCGTATTGATAGCGCCAGCCGCGTCGGCCGTGCAGGCGAAAGTAAATCTTCGTGGGCGTGACGGTGCGCGCGTCGAAAGGGTCAACGACGTGGACGAGCCGCAACTCGTCGCACAGCTCGCGGACGAGCGCGGCCGGCCAGTCGCCGCGCGGCTCCCAGAGCAGTTCCAGACGCCCGCGTTCGATGTTTGAGAAGAAGGCTCGCAGGCGTCGCAGGTTCTCGGAGGTCGGACGGAAACTGGCCGGGCATTGAAAGAGGATGCGCCGCGCCTTGAGCGCCGCCGCGCACGCGCGCGTCACCTGCCACGCCTCTTCGACAATCGGCGACCGACGAAACGAGCCGCACCCTTCGCGTTCCTCCTCCGACAGCTCGCGTTTGAGCCGCTTGTAGGTCGGGCTGCGCGGCTCGTGCGTGATGAGTTGCCACGCCTTGAGCGTAAACTCGAAATCGGCGGGCGCATCCTCGCGCCAGCGCCGCAGCGTCGAGACTTGCGGCGGCTGGTAGAAGGTCTGCTGCACCTCGACGACCGGAAAGCGGCGCACGTACTCGGCGCGCGCCATGCGAAAACCGCAGCAGCCCGTTTTCAGCGTTGGAGACTTCATCTCGCAGGCCATCCTACGACCGCGGCGCGCGCAAACTCAAACCGCAGGCGCACGCGCGCGGCCGTTTGTTAGCGAGTTGTAAAATCCCGCGCCTGCCGGTTGTGCAAACCGCCGTTTTGTGTTGAGATAACGCACACCAAAGATAGGCCACACGCCGAACCGAAATTTCAAACAGCCTTTACTTTCACATTCGAGGAGACACTTGCCATGAACAGCATCTTCAAGAGGCTTCATCTGCTGACGGCCGTCGCTATCGTCTGCGCGCTCGGCCTCGCGGCCGAAGCGCAGGTGCGCACGCCGCGCCCCTCACAGAAGGCGAGCGTGATGCAGACCATCGGCGTCACAGACATCACCATCACCTACAGCCGTCCCGGCGTGAAGGGGCGCAAAATCTGGGGCGACCCGCCCGCCGGAGCGGCCACCACGAGCGCCACGCTCGACGACGCGCGCGTACGCCAGAAGGATGCGCCCATCGTTCCCTTCGGCCACGTCTGGCGCACAGGAGCCAACGAGGCGACGACCTTCGCCGTCACCGACGACGTGATGATTAACGGACAGAAACTTCCGGCCGGAACCTACAGCCTCCACACCATTCCCGGCCGCGACGAGTGGACGGTTATCTTCAACGGCGACCCCGGACAGTGGGGCAGCTTCGCCTACGACGAGAAGAAGGACGTGCTCAGAGTCAAAGTGAAGCCGCAGAGCGTCGCCGAGAATCAGGAGTGGCTGGCCTTCAGCGTTGACCCCGTCACAGACAGTTCCGCACGCGTCAACATCCGTTGGGAGAAGGTGGCCGTGCCCTTCACGGTCGAAGTGCCGGACGTGAAGGCGCTGACGTTGCAGAAGGCGCGCGCGGCCATCGCGGCGGCCAAGCCCGACGACTGGCGCACGCCTTTGCAGGCCGCCGGTTACGCCTTCACGAACAACATCGCCATGGACGAGGCCATGCAATGGCTTGAGAAGTCCATCAAGACGAAGGAGACGGTCGGCAACATGTCGATGAAGTCGCGCGTCCTCGCCGCTCAAGGAAAGAACGCAGAAGCGGCGGCCGCTGCCGAGAAGGCGCTTCAGTTAGCCAAAGCGCCCAACTCCGGCGTCGATGCCAACAGCATCGCCGACCTCGAAAAGCGCGTCGCCGACTTGAAGTCGAAGATGTAGGGCGACAGTCGAACAGGCTACGCCGCAGAGGGCGGGACGGGGACATTCGCTTCCCCGTCTCGCCCTTTAAGTTTCCTGAGCGCGTGTGGCGAGCAGGCGGTCGATGATGAGGGCTGAGGGAATCATGACGAGCGGCGCAATCAGGTTGTACCAGAGGAAGGCGACCGGCGTGTAGAAGAAGCAGTAGAGGATGACGGCTTCGCCGATGACGGCCGACAGAAACGTGGCCGTGCCGCCGACGCGTTTGACATAGAAGGCGAGCAGGAAGATGCCGAGAATCGTCCCGTAGAAGAGCGAGCCGAGACGGTTGACGGCCTCGACGAGCGAGCCGAGTTCGCCCGCGTACTGCGCGAACATGACGGCAAAGAGACCCCATCCGACCGTCGCCGCTTTCGACCACAGGAAGTAGTAACGCTCGCCCGCTTCGCGTTTGAGCAGGCGTCGCTGCACGTCAACGACGGTCGTCGAGGCCAGCGCGTTCAGCGCCGACGCGCACGAAGACATCGAAGCGAAGAAGACGGCCGCGAAAACCAGCCCGGTCACCCCGGCGGGCATGAAGTGGATGACGAAGTTGAGAAAGACGTAGTTGGTGTCGTCGGCCTTCGGGTCGTCGCGCCGGATGACGCCGACGGCCGAGGCGCGCACCTCGTCGGCACGCTTCTGCGCCTCGCGCAAACTCGCGCTCGCCTCCTCGACCACGCGCTCGTCTCCTGAACGCACCGCGCCGACGACTTCGAGCGCCGCCTGCTGTCGCGCAGCCGCCGCCTCGGCATACTGCCCTTCAATCGCGGCGAACTCCGCGCTGTGCGCTCCCGTGCGCGCGCGCTCGGCCTTAACGGGGTCGAAGAAGACGGGCGGAGTGGTGAACTGATAGAAGGCGAAGACGAGCGCGCCGATGAGCAGGATGAAGAACTGCATCGGCACTTTGACAAGCCCGTTGAAGAGCAATCCGAGACGGCTCTGCGCGACGGACTCGCCCGTCAGGTATCGCTGCACCTGCGATTGGTCTGTGCCGAAGTAGGAGAGCGCGAGGAAGCAGCCGCCGATAAGCCCCGACCAGAAGTTGTATTGATTCTTGATGTCGAAAGAGAAATCGACCGTGTTGAGTCGTCCGAGTTTGCCCGCGACGTGCGCGGCCTCAAAGAGCGACACGTCCGACGGCAGCAGGCGGATGATGGTGATAAAGGCGATGAGCATCCCTCCCATGATGAGGAGGAACTGCTGGAAGTTCGTATTCTCGACCGCCCGCGCGCCGCCCATCGCCGTGTAAAGCGTCACGGAGCCGCCGATGAGCAGGATGACGAGGCGGATGTCCCATCCCATGATGACCGACAGAATCACCGACGGCGCGTAGATTGACACGCCCGTTGAGAGTCCGCGCTGGATGAGAAAGAGCGCGGCGGCGAGCGTGCGCGTCTTCACGTCGAAACGGGTTTCGAGATATTCGTAGGCCGTGTAGACCTTGAGACGATGGAAGACGGGGACGGCCGTGATGGAGAGAATCACCATCGCGACGGGCAGTCCGAAGTAGAACTGCACGAAGCGCATCCCGTCGGCGTAAGCCTGTCCCGGCGTGGCGAGGAAGGTAATCGCGCTGGCCTGCGTCGCCATGATGGAGAGCGCGACGTGATGCCAGCGCATCTGGCGGTCGGCGACGAGAAAATCGTCGAGGCCGCGCGTGCGTCTCCCTTTCCAGACGCCGTAGACGACGATGCCGACAACCGCCGCACAGAGCACTCCCCAATCGAGCGCCCTCATGCGAAAGCCCTCTTGAAGAGATAGAAGAGGACGACGAGCACCGCCAGATTCAAGAGCACGAGCACGTAGAGCCTCGCCCACGTCCGCCCGAAGGGCGGCGGCTCGGCCATGTCAGGCGTGTCGGAAGGGCGACGTGGTTCGTTTGGCATCGCGTGCTATTTCCCCGCCGAGATGAGATTGACGAACAGACGATAAGCTCCGGGCACGCCCGCCGGGAGCTGGCGAAACCATGCGTAGCCGGTGTAGACGTATGTGCCCTTGCCGTAGCGCGCGACGAGCGTGCCGCCCGGTTTATCCGTCTCGCCGGGGTCGCGGCTCGCCCAGAGCGTTTGATAGCGCGCGTCCCATTCGGAAGCGAAGTACAGACCGCGCTCCTGCACCCACCCCTCGAAGTCTGCGGCCGTGATGCGGTTCGGCGTATTCAAGAGCGCATCCTGCGGCGCAAGCAGCGTGACGGGCGCTTCTTCGACCGTGACGCGCTCTTGCGAGAGCTTGAAGGGATAAGGGCCAAGCTGGAAGTTCGCCAGCGACTGCTCGACCGTGTTGTATTGGATGACGAGCGTGCCGCCCTCGCGCACGTAATCAAGCAGGCGCGGCTGCTGACGCCTGAGCGCCGTTCGCGTGTTGTAGGCGCGCACGCCGACGACGATGGCATCGAACATCTTGAGGTCTGCTTCAGCGAGCTCTTCATCCGACAACAGCGTGACGCGATAGCCGACCTGCCTGAGCGCCTCCGGTATCTCGTCGCCCGAACCCATCACGTAGCCGATGTGGTTGCCGCGCCGCTGCACGTCAACGCGCACGAGTCGCGCCTCGGCCATCGGGAAGAGCGTCTGGATGGGAATGTGCTGATAGTCGATGGTCTCGACGCCGCGCACGTGCAGGTGGTTGCCTTCGACGAGTTCGACGGCGAGCGCCGCGTTCCCGGCGTTCGCGGGCGGCGTGATGGTGAAGGGAACGGTCGTCTCATCGTTGCGGTCTTTGAGTGTGACGGCGACGCTTTCGGGCGCGGCACGCCAGCCTGCTGGCAGACGCAGGCGCAGTGTGCCGTTGAAGTTTGAGACGTTCGTTCGCGCACGCACGCTCACACGTTTGGGCGCGGCGTCGGGAAAGATGAGGACTCGTTCCTCCAACTCGACGGCCGCGCGCGGGACGACGACGAGCGGGCGATACTGCTCGCCGCGCACGCGGTCTGTCCAGCGGTAGAGCGTCGGCGTCTCGTAGATGAGGCGATGACCGTCGGGCGTCGAGAGGGTGAAGAGGACGGGCACGGCGGGCGGGTTCTCCGGCGTGCCGATAAGCGTCGGGTCTGCGACGCGGAAGAGCCCCGCGCCGGGCTCTTCGCGGAGCCAGTAGGGCTGACTCGGTTCGGCCGCTTCCGGCAGACGCACGGTGAAGGCGTTCTGCGTCGGCTGGTTGGTCTTCAACTCGATGAGAGCCGCCGTCTCAGCCGTTGCCGCCGGTGCGCCGTAAGGCGTGCGGACGCTCTCTAAGCGGAGCGGAAAGCCGGAACGGTTGACGAGCGTGGCCGTGATGCGCGCCTCGCCGCCCGGCGTCACGTAAGGCTCTGCGGCCGTCGCTTCAATCCACAGACCGGCCGAGGCGGCAATCACATTCAACAACTCGCGCCGCTTCGCCGCGATGAGCGGGTCGTCCGCCGGGAGTTTCGACATCTCTGCGTGTGCGGCCAGCAGCGTCGGAAGAATCGCGTGCGGCTCTGCGGGACGGAACGCGCCTCGCGCCTCTTCCAGCAGACGCCCGACGCGTTCGCCGCCCGCGATGCGCGACCACGTTAAATCGACGCCGTCGAACATATCGCGTTCGGCCACTTCGCCCTTCTGCGTTTCGAGGAAGTTGGGCGCAGAGCCGCGCCGCTCGGCCGAGCCGAAACCCTGACTCTTGTGCATGCTGCGACTGGCGGCGGCAATCTCGTTGTAGGAACGGCCGAGCAGCGCGTTGTAGGTGCCGAGGTCAACGGTGACGACCTTGCGTCCTTCGGGCGGGCGCGGCGTCGCGCCGAAGGAGAAGGCGTTCCACATGAGACGCTTCGGCCGCCAGACGGAGACGTGCCTGAGTTGTTCGGGGAAGCGTGCGGGGTCTCCGGCCGCGTCGAAGGCTTCGGCGGCGAGAATGGCCGAAGCGGTGTGCTGTCCGTGTCCACCTTCGCCGGTGGTGGGAAAGCGCGTGATGATGATGTCTGGACGAAAGCGACGGATAACCCAGACGACATCGGCGAGCACGGCATCGTGCCCCCAAATCCTGAGCGTCTCTTCGGGCGACTTGGTGAAGCCGAAATCGAGCGCGCGTGTGAAGAACTGTTCCGCGCCGTCGATGCGACGCGCGGCGAGCAACTCCTGCGTGCGGACGAGTCCGAGCGCCGCGCCCTTCTCCGAGCCGATGAGATTCTGCCCGCCGTCGCCGCGCGTCACGGAGAGGTAAGCCGTCCGCACGGCGCGCTCGTTCGAGAGATAGGCGAGCATCGCCGTGTTCTCGTCGTCAGGGTGTGCGGCGACGTAGAGCGCGCTGCCGACGACGGTCAGTTTCCTGAGCGCGGCTTCAATCTCCGCGCCGTTCATCTGGCGCGGCTGCGCAGAGGCCGCGCGCGGCGCACACAAGAGCGAGAGACACGCGCCGACGAGCAGCAGCGCGAGCGTCGGAGCATGAGCGGCGCGTCTGCGCCGTCGAGGTCGAGAGTCGTGCGTCTTCATACCGGTCTGTTAATCGAATGGCGAAAGTGCGAAAGCGAAAATCGGGACGAGCAGGCTCCTGAGAGCGAGAGTAGCGGCACGCACCCGACGTAGACAACCGGCGGGCGGCGCTTTTTTACAACTTGATAACGAACGCACGCGCGTCGGCAGATGCTCACGGAGCGGAAGGCGTCGGCGCGGGTGCTGCTGTGTTGGCCGGCGGGACGTTGGCGTTGCCGTTTGCGTTGGCGTTCTTCTGCCCCTTCTGCGCTTGCTGCTTTTGCAATCGCTCCTGCTGCTTGAGGAAGGCATCACGACGCACCTTCCCGGCCTGCGCGCGTTCGAGTTCTTCCTGCGCGCGATAGTTGTCCGGGTTCAGGTCGAGCGCCTTCTTGAGCGCCGTAACGGCTTCGTCGTACTGCGCCACCTTGCTGTGCGCCAGCCCCAACTCGTAGAACAGGTCGCTGTCTTCGGGCGAGAGTTTCGTCGCCTGCCGGAAGGCTTTGACGGCCTCGTCGTGTTTGCGCAGCTTGCTCAGGGCGAGTCCGAGATGGTAGTGAGCGTCCCAATCATCTTCGTGGCTCTCGACGAACTTGCGGTAGGCGCGCACGGCCTCCTCGTAAGCCTTGTCGGCCTCTTCGTCCTTTTGCAGCGCGTCGTAGGCGAGGCCGAGTTTGTAGTGCGCTTCGGCGAAGTCGGGGTCGATTTCGACGGCCTGACGGAAGGCGGCCGCCGCCTCCTCGTCGCGGTTGCTGCGATAAGCCTCCCAACCCTTCTCGACGAGCGCGAGCGCCTCAGCCGACTCTGTGCCTGCCACTCCGGAGGATTTGTCTGCGGTCTCGCGCGGTTCGTCGTCGGCGGTTGTGGCGTTATTGGACGAGGCGTTAGCGCCTCCCGCTTGCGCGTCCGTCTTGCTGCGATTGCCGCACGCGGCCTGCGAGAACGCAGCGCCGACGCACAACAGCGCGCAGAGGGTCGCGTGAAAAATCTTCATCGGCATCACCTCGAAGAATCGGCCGAGTGTGAGTTGGGAAACGGCGTCTAACATCTACGAAGAGGACGCAGACTGTCAAGCGCGGCGGGCGGCGTGGACGGGAGGGGCGGCGGGCGGGCAATCTCAGGCGGAGAAAAAAAGAGGGTGACGCGGCCAGCGCGACCGCATCACCCGACCGGCAGTCGAGTCCGTTCTCCCCGTGACGGACATCGCCTACCAGCCTCCTACCACCCGGCTCGTGACACTGAAGTTTGCGTCCGACGTGTGTGAACGTCCGCGCTCAAAACTCAGCTCGCGCAAACGAACACGCCGCGCCACACAAACCAAGCGGTGCGTACCCGATGGTTGCGGGCTAACAGTCTCGCGACGGGCGCGAAAAATACGCGGCCGTCAAAAAAAATTCGCCGACGAAACGAAAAATTTTCGCCGACGAAAACGAGCACGGCCGCCGGACTTCCCGACGACCGTGCTCGCACTTGGACTATCGTTCTGCGCGCTCTCGTCAGCGCAACTGTAGTTCGGGCACTTCGACTTCCATGTCGTTGATGTGCAGGCGCAGCTTGTAGCTGCCGGAAGGGACGGGCGGGAGCGTAAACTCGCACAACTCGTTGAGGTCTGCGCGCGCGCCCTCGCCGCCTGCCGCAGCGCCGCCCGCGACGCTTTCAATCTCGACGCGGCCGCCCTCGCACTCGCCGAGAATCTGACCGGAGATTGTCCATCCGCTGTCGCCGGAGGCGAGACGCAGGTCAACGTCCGTTTCGCCCGCGCTGAAGAGAAGCTGTCGCGCTTCGGCCGTCTGAGCGCCGGAGCGGACGCCGAAGGCGGGCGCAAGTTGCGCGCTGTCGAAAGTGAGTGCCGCCATCACTCGCTTGACGAGCGAGGCGGCTTCGCGCCGGGGAAAACGTGCGCGGAACATCTGTACGGTCTGCGAAAGCACGTCGCGCGGCGCGTCGGTCGAGGTGTCGGCACGCATCAGTTGAATGGTGCGCTCAAGGCGCGCCAGTTCGTCGGCGCAGCGACGGCAGTCCGCGAGATGAGCAGTCTCCGGCTGGCCTGCGGCGGCCGTGAAGCGTCCTTCGGCCATCTCTGCAAGGCGCTCGAAGGAGATGTGATTGGGCGTCATTCTCATCATTTTAACTCCGCGAAAGAGGGGGTTTCGCTACCTGACTCGACCTAACAGTGCCGCACCGGAGCGGCGAAATACATCGCATTAAAGCCCTTTTTGTTGCAGCACGGTCTGCAATTTACGCAGGCAGCGCGCACGCGTCGGCCCGATGCTGCCTTCGGACGTGCCCAGACGCGCGGCAATCTCGGAGTAGGGGACGGGGTCTGTGCTGTAGAAGAGGATGGTCAGCAGCGTCCGGCAGCGTTCGTCCAACTCTGCGAGCGAGAGGCGGACGAGGTGCTGCTCTTCGAGTTGACGCATGGCCTCGTCGGGCAGCAAGGCCGAGTCGGCGAGGTTCGACATCTCGGTCTCCTGCGTCTCGTCGTCTGTGCTGAACGAGCGCGTCGAGCTTTCGCGCCGGATGAGACGCCACGACTTGCGCTTGGCGGTCGTCACCAGCCACGCCTGCAAACGTTCCGGTTGGGAGATGTTGGAGAGGCTTTCGAGGAGCGTGGCGAACACGTCCTGAAAGACTTCGGCCGCGCGGTCTTCGTCAAGCCCGGCGCGGCGCGGGATGGCGTAGATGAGACGCTGATAGCGTGCGACGAGCGCCTCCCAAGCGGCCTCCTCGCCCCGGCGACAGCCCTCTATCAATTCCGCATCGCTCCGTTCCATCTGGTCTCCGTCGCCCGCGCGCTCGTGGCTCAAGATGCGCCGACAGCATAGGCTGGCATTTCGCGCTTTGTCTAGCCGACAACTTCCGCCGCTGCGCGTTCGTGTTAATATCCGTGCGCACGCAAAATCAACCTCGCAACCTAATTCGCCTTAACGTTCACCCGACGGACAAGGAGTAGTGACGCATGAGAAAAATCGTATCCGCGATGATGCTGCTGGCCGCGCTCTCGCTTGTTTCGCTTTCGACGAGCGCGCAATCGGACAAAGATATTCTGTCGTTCAGGGACATGGCCGGAGTCTCAGGCCCTTTTCGTGGGCCGACCAATGCTATTCGCGGGATTCCGGGCGGCGGCGCAAACTGGATTATCGACGAGGGGCGCGGCGAACTTCGACGCGACGGAAGGTTGAGAATACGCGTCCGAGGGCTGGTGCTCGAATCGACGGGCGCGAACCCGTCGGCGACGTTTAAGGGCGCTGTCAGTTGCCAGACCATCGACGCGACGGGCGCACCCGCCGTCACCAACGTCTTCACAGAGGAGTTTCCGGCCTCGACCACCGGCGATTCAGACATTGACGCCGTCGTGACGCTGCCCGCGCGCTGCTTCGCGCCGATTATCTTCGTCACCAATGCGGCCGGGCGCTGGTTCGCCGTCACAGGCTACTAAACCGGAGCGAGACCCGACTGTCGCGGCAGGAACGAATCCTCCTCCGCCCGTCTCTTTAATAATGAAAGAACGGGCGGAGGATTTGTCTCTGCCGCTACGAGATTGCGAGCGCGCGTGTTATAACTCCGGAAAAAAAGAGGAGCCAGAGAAGGATGCGTTGGAGGGACAGGCGTCAGAGCGGCAACGTGGAAGACCGTCGCGGGATGTCGCGCGGGGGGATGGCCGTCGGCGGTGGACTCGGCGCGGTCGTGCTCGCCGTGCTGGCCTTGCTCTTCGGCGGCGACCCGCGACAAGTGCTCGAACAGGGGACGAGCCAGCCGGGCGGAGCGTCGCAGCAGCAGCGGCCGACGAACCCGGAGGAGGACGAACTGACGCAGTTCGTCAAGGTCGTTTTGGCCGAGACGGAAGACGTGTGGAACGAGCAGTTCAGACGTGCGGGCGAGCAGTATCGTGAACCGCGCCTCGTCCTCTTTACAGACCAGGTGGAGTCGGCCTGCGGCGTCGCCGGGTCGGCCATCGGCCCCTTCTATTGCTCCGGCGACGAGCGCGTCTACATCGACCTCTCTTTCTACCGCGAGTTGCGTTCGCGCTTTCAAGCGCCGGGCGATTTCGCGCAGGCTTACGTCATCGCGCACGAGGTCGGCCATCACGTCCAACACCTGCTCGGCACGTCCGACCGTGTGCACCAGATGCAGCAGCGGATGAGCGAGCGAGAGGCCAACCAACTCTCCGTCAGGCTCGAACTACAGGCGGACTTCTACGCGGGCGTCTGGGCGCACTACGCGCAGCGACGCGGGCTGCTCGAACCGGGCGACATCGAAGAGGCTCTGAACGCGGCGACGGCCATCGGCGACGACCGACTCCAGCAGCAGGGTCAGGGCTACGTCGTGCCGGACTCCTTCACGCACGGCACTTCGGCGCAGCGCGTCCGCTGGTTCCGGCGCGGTTTGGAGACGGGCGACATCCGACAGGGCGACACCTTCAGCGCACGCAGCCTCTAAAGCAAGAACCTCTCAACAATTATCATGCTCGCTGTCTCCCGCGTGAAAATAGAATTTCACGCGGGAGACGCCAAAAACCCGCGCCGGAGGGGGGCTTGCAAACGCGCGCGCCGTCTCGCTCATCAAATAGGTGTGGTTTTAAGCTTTGCCCGCCGCGACGCGACAGTTCGACGGGCGAATAATTGATAAAAGCGATATCGGGGGTGTAAGTCGAATTATGAGTAATTTCGTTTCACAGAGCAGAGAGCGCGCCGCGCGTCTGGCGCGCGTGTGGCTGGCCGTCGCCGTCGTCCTCGTCGTCGGCGCGTGCCAGAAGGGCAGCACGGCCGCGTCGGTTCCCGCCCCGTCGGCGGACGCCAACGCCTCCGCGCCGGTCGCGGCGACGGCGCAGAACTCTTATGCCGACGTGGTGAGCCGCGTCGCACCGGCCGTCGTCACCATTCGCGCCGAAAAGCGCGTCAGAGCCAGCCAGCAGTTTCCTTTCGCCGATGACCCGTTCTTCCGAGACTTCTTCGGACAGGGACGACGCACGCCCAGAGGGCAGGAAGACGAAGCGCCGCAGGAGCGTCTCCAACGCGGGACAGGCTCCGGCGTCATCGTCAGCCCTGACGGCTACATTCTGACGAATCATCACGTCATCGACGGCGCTGAAAACATCCGCGTCGAACTCGGCGACAACCGCACGCTCGACGCCAAGGTGGTCGGCACAGACCAGCCGAGCGACCTCGCCGTTCTGAAAATCGAAGGCGGCACGCTGCCCTACATGCAGTTGGGCGACTCCGACCGCGTCCGCGTCGGAGATGTCGTGCTCGCCATCGGCAATCCGCTCGATGTCGGTCAGACCGTGACGATGGGCATCATCTCGGCCAAGGGGCGTCAGACGGGGCCGGGCAGCGGCAACTTCGAGGACTTCCTACAGACGGATGCTCCCATCAATCGCGGCAACTCCGGCGGCGCGCTCGTCAGCACCTCCGGCGAACTCATCGGCATCAACTCGCAGATTCTCTCTTCGACGGGGATGTCCATCGGCATCGGCTTCGCCATTCCGTCGAACATGGCGAAGAGCGTCATGGAGCAGTTGGTCAAGACGGGCAAGGTGCGTCGCGGCCAACTCGGCATCATCGTCCAGAAGGTGACGAGCGACTTGGCGGCGAGCCTCGGCATGCAGGAGCCGCGCGGCGTGATTGTCAGTCAGGTGCAGGCGGGCAAAGCGGCCGAGCGCGCTGGACTCAAAGTCGGCGACGTGGTGACGGCCATTAACGGCCAGCGCGTCGATGACCCGAACACCTTCCGCAACCGCGTCGCGGCGACCGCGCCCGGCACGGAAGTTTCGCTCACGGTCTTGCGCGACGAACGTGAACAGCAGTTGCGCGCCACGCTCGGCGAGTTCATGCCGGAGACGGCCGATGCCAACGGCGGAGACGGGCAGGGTAACGCAGACGCAGCGCGTCGCGGCGGCACTGGACGTCTCGGCCTGACGCTCGAACCGCTGACGCCGGAACTGGCGGCGCGCCTGAGAATCGAGAGCAACGTGCAGGGGCTTGCCGTCACCGACGTTGACCCGTCCGGCCCGGCAGCCAACGCGGGCATCCGCGAGGGCGACGTGATTGTCGAGGTCAACCGTCAGCCGGTGCGCTCGGTCGCAGACATCACGGCGGCGCTCAATCGCACGACGGGTCGCCCCCTCCTTCTCCTCGTCCACAGTCGCGGCACGAGCGGCTTCGTCACCGTCCGTCCGCGTCAGCAGTAAACGGCGCGCCAAAGTTCGCGCGCAAGCTACAGCCCCGCGTCCGTCGTGCAAACGGGCGCGGGGTTGCTATAATGCCGCCCGCCGGTTCTCCCCGCGCCGTAGAGGCTTCTTTCAGAATCATGGCGGCCATCACGATTCAGGGTCGCCTCTTTCATTTTTCATTTGAACATGACGACCTCAAGAAAACTGTCCGCACTGATAACCGCTCTCGCCCTGTGTCTCTTGTTCGCGCAGGCCGACGCTTTCGCACAACAGAGCAACACCGCGCCGCAAGCCACTGCCGCGCCGTCGCCGCAGACAAGTGACGCGTCTACGTTGACGCCGTCCGAGGCGCAACTGGTACGCGCCTCCCGGCAGACCATTCTTTCGACCGGCATCAGCGAGCCATACTTCGACGCGCACTTCAAACTGGCGCAGGTCTTCGACTCAATCAGCGACCGCCGCGTCGTCTGGCGCTTCACGACCGGCGAGCACGAGGCCACGCTCATCGATTCCATAGGCTTCTACACGGACGCGCGCGGCCGTCGCGTCTACACGCACACGGTCGGGCAGACGCTCGTCTCGGCGCACGACATCCGTCGCACCATCACGCGACGGCAGGCCGAACGCATCATGAAGTCTTGCATCGGAGAGTTCGAGAGCGGCGGCGTGGTCTATCAGGCGACGGGGCGACCGCCGCGCGCCGCGCTCGTCTTCACGGCGCTTTCTCTGCCGCCACCCGAAACGCCGCCCGCCACGAAGAGCGCTACGCCCGCGCCCGCCTCGCCATCAGCATCGTCCGCTCCCGCCGCCGGGTCGTCGGCGCAGATGGACATCGTCAAACCGGGCGGGAAGAAGAAGCCGTTTCTGTTGACGGGCGGCGTCAACCTCGAAACGGGGCGTTGCACGAAAGGTCTGGCGCAGGTCGGCAGCCCCTTGCCGCCGCGACCCGAAAGACCCGCGCGCACACGTCAGTAACCGAGCCAACCTGTAAAAAAATACGGCGACCCTACCGCCCGGATATTGCCATTCGGGGGCACTTGGTCTACTATCAGTCGCCGTAAATCGACGGAAACCCGCTGAAGGCGCGATTCAACTCGTAGCCCGTCCAGGGCAGATGCCAACGGCAAACCCGTTTCACGAAATTACCGCACGAAGGGTGCACGAAGAAGAGCAGTTCTTCTTGCCGGTCATTCCTTAAATTTCGCTTTTGATTTCTACAGATGTCACACCACGTCTCGGCTTGTTAGCGAGTCAGTGAAACGCGGGGGGCTATCCGCGATTTTTGCCCCCGGCGCTGGCCGTGTCTTTGAAGTGTGACCGAAAGCCCACTAAACCCGATTCCACACGAGGAGAACCTTCAATGAGAAGTAGCAATCCCCTCGCTCGGTCGCTCGCAGCTTTGACGCGGACATCTCCGGGGCTGCGAAGACCGAAGCGACCCACCAGATTTGACGAAACTCTCAGGCTCTTGACACGCTCGGCGCTCTGCTTGATGCTGCTGGCCGGACAAAGCCTGTTCACTTTCAGCAATCTTTCGGTGCGCGCGCAGATTGCGCCCGCGCCCGTTCCAGTCGAAGGTTCTCAGCCTTTGTCTGTCCCCACGTCGAGAGTCGCGGGCGAGCGCGTCATGCGTTCGGTCGTCAACGTCAGAGAACTGGTCTCGCAAGAGGCGCGGCGCACGGTGCGCAACCGCGTCACAGCCTTTCAGGAGATTCCCGCTCCGATGTCGATTCAGGAGCAGGACACGGCGGGCGTTGCCAGCGTCGGCGGCGGCGACAGCGTTCCCACGCCGTCCATGAACGGCGGCGACACCATCCCCGGCCCGGCCGTCCCCTCGCCCAGTCCTTCGACCAGCTTTCAGGGTGAGTTCGACGAGGCCAAAGGCGGCGGCCCTTCGGGGACGTTCACCATCCCGCCCGACACGACCGGCGCGGTCGGCATCGACAAAGTCGTCACGCACGTCAACAACAACTACGTCGTCCACGACAAGACGACGGGCGCGCGCCTGAGCGTCGTCTCGATTGATGCCTTCTGGGCTTCGACCGGCGCGACTGGCGTCTTCGACCCGCGCGTGCTCTACGACCGCTACAACAACCGCTGGCTCGTCGCCGCCGTCTCGAACGCGCAGACCGCCAACTCCTCCGTGCTCGTCGGCATCTCGAACACTTCCGACCCGCAAGGCACCTACACGCTCTTCCGCTTCATCGTCGGTTGTGCGGCGGGCGCGGCCGGTTGCAATGCCGGCGGCGAGTGGGCTGACTTCCCCATGCTCGGCTTCAACAAGAACTGGGTGGCCGTGACGTGGAACCATTTCACCAGCAACACCAACGCCTTCATTGCCGGTCGCGGCGTCCTCATGGACTATCCGCAACTGCGCTCAGGCGTCAACAATTCTTTCACCTTCAGCGTCTCAGGTGCTACGGCCGGCTCGTTCTGCCTGCACCCGGCGACGACCTACTCGCCGACGGAGAACGTGCTCTACTTCGTCGCCCACGTCAGCAGCGGCGGCGCAACCTACAGGGTCTTCAACATCACGGGCGCACCTCCGACCGCCCCGACGCTCGGCGCAACAGGCGTCCTGACGCGACCGGGCGGCGGGTGGACACAGCCCGGCGCTGACACATTGCCGCAGACCTGCGTCGGTGTGCCGGGCACGACCTGCCCGACCACCTTACGCCGCATCGACTCCGGCGACGCCTTCATCCGCTCCAACGTCGTCTTCCGCAACGGGCGGCTCTGGTACGGGCAGACCATCGGTCTCCCGGCCGGACGCACCGCTACGACCATCGACCGCACGGCCGCACAGTGGACGGCGGTGACCGCCACGACCGGCGCATTCTTCGACGGCGGACGCGTTGACGACGCGACCGCGACGGCCACGAACGGAGGCTCCTGGTATGCCTATCCGTCCGTCGCCGTCAACGATAACGACGACATGATTGTCGGTTACTCGGAGTTCGAGTCTGACGACTTCGCCGACGCCGGTTACTCTGTGCGCCTCGGCACAGACCCGGCCGGCACGACGCGCGACCCCGTCATCTACAAAGAGGGCGAGGACTACTACTCGAAGGCCTTTAGCGGCACGAGGAACAGGTGGGGTGATTACAGCCATTCGGTTATTGACCCCGTTAACGACCGCGACCTGTGGACGCTTCAGGAGTACGCCGGTACGCGTACCGTCCCGAACGCCAACACGACAACCAACAACAGCCGTTGGGGAACGTGGTGGGCGAAAGTCACCGCTCCGGCCGGTCTCGGCGACCTGCTCATCAGCGAGTTCCGCGTGCGCGGGCCGAACGGCGCGAACGATGAGTTCATCGAAATCTACAACAACACAGGCGCGTCCCACACCGTCAACACCATCGACGGCTCGGCCGGATACGCCGTCGCCGCGCAGGACAACGTCATCCGCTGCACCATCCCGAACGGCACGGTGATTCCGGCGGGCGGCCATTACCTCTGCGTCAACTCGGTCGGCTACTCGCTCGCCGCTTATCCGGCAGGCAACGGCACGACCGCCACAGGTGATGCCACCTACACGACAGACATTCCAGACAACAACGGCGTGGCGATTTTCCGTTCCGCTACCACGCTCGACGCGACCACTCGCATCGACTCGGTCGGTTTCACCACGACGCCGCCTTCCGCCTATGTCGAGGGCACGGGCCTTCCGACACTGACGCCGTTCTCGATTGACCACTCCTTCTACCGCGACCTCTGCGGCAAGGGCGGTTCAATCACCACTCTGGGGCCGTGCCCGATGCTCGGTCTGCCGAAGGACACGGACGACAACGCTGCGGACTTCATCTTCGTCGATACCAACGGCACTTCGGCCGGTGCGGGTCAACGTCTCGGAGCGCCGGGGCCGGAGAATCTCTCCTCGCCCATCCAGCGCAACAGTTCGTTCGGCGCGTTCTCGGTTGACTCGACCGTCTCGGCCGCTTCGCCGCCCAACCGCGTGCGCGACACCACGTCCGACCCGGCCAACAACTCGACGTTCGGCACGCTCGACATCCGTCGTCGCTACACGAACAACACGGGTGCGCCGGTCACGCGCCTGCGCTTCCGCATCATCGACATCACGACGTTCCCCGCGCCTTCCGGCTTCGCCGACATGCGCGCAAGAACTTCGACGCCGGTGGTCGTCAGCGGCATCAACGACCCGGCGACCTGCCCCGGCGGGGTCACGCCCTGCACCATCACGATTGAGGGCACGACGCTCGAAGAGCCGCCCTCTCAACCCAACGGTGGCGCGTTCAACTCAACGCTCTCGGCCGGAACCATCACGCTGGCGAATCCGCTCGCGGCCGGTCAGAGCATCAGCGTCCGCTTCCTGTTGGGACTCCAGCAGACGGGCACCTTCAAGTTCTTCATCAACCTTGAGGCGCTGCCCTAGTCAGGGCTGTCCGTCTCGGCGCGAGCCGAAGAACTTCACAATCAACCAACACCGAGCGCACCCGATTCGTACAGAATCGGGTGCGCTCTTTTGTCTGACGAAATCGGCTGACGAATTTTTTTTGTAACTTTCACCGCGCTCGACTGTTTTATGAGACGTACAGCGTTTGTATGACGGGCGAAGACGAAGACTTTGCGAACTTCTTCGAGGAGTTCTACCCAAGCCTCTGCCGCTTTCTGGAATGCATGCTGGCGGGGCGCGCGGGCGTTGCGCCTGACATCGCGCAGGAAAGTTTCATGCAACTCTACCGGCAAGGACTCAACAGCTTCGCTCCCGGCGAAGCGCGCTTCTGGCTCTTTCGCGTCGCGCGCAACTTCGCCTTAAACGAACTGACCAAAGCGCAGACGCGCGCGCGCCTCTTCGGGCGAGTCGTCGATGCCTTTCGCGGCGGGCGCGTGCCGAACCCGGAACAGGAATTGGAGATGGCCGAGCGCCGCGAGATAGTTTTGGAGATGCTCAAGTCGCTGCCCGAACATCAGCGCGCCGCGCTCATCCTGCGCGAGCAGGAGGAGATGAGCTACCGCGAGATTGCGCGCGTGCTCGACGTTTCCGAAGGCAAGGTCAAGGTCGATGTCTTTCGTGCGCGCGAGGCTCTGCGCCGCAAGTGGGGACGCGCCGAGCGCGAGTTGGCGAAAACGGTCGGAAGCTGACGGCAAACAACACCGTGCGAGAAGTCTTATGAACTGCGAGTGGACTGAAAAAATCTCCCTGCTCATCGACGGCGAGTTGGCGCGCGACGAGGCCGAGACGGCCGAACATCATCTGCGCGCGTGCGTCGTCTGCCGACAGGCGCGAGAGGATTTTCTACACCTGCGCGCGCACATCTCCGCTTACCGCGCCGACCTCGACCCGCGCACCCAACGCGCCGCCCTCGCAGAGATTCTCGCCACCGCCGCGTTTGAGAAGCGCGACGCGAAGCCCTTCGTCACGTCGCCTCGCGGCGCACGTTTCGGCGAGCGTCTCGCGGCTCTCTTAGGCGTGCGCGCCAACGCGCAGGCGTGGGCTGCCGCCTGCGTCCTCATCGTCGCGGGCGCGCTCTTCGGTCTCATCCTGTGGCGCAACGCGCCGACGCCGCCCGCCGCGCCGACCATCGCCGACTCGCAGCCCCGTCCCGCCTCCGAGCAGGCGCATGTGCCGGCCATCGTCACGCAGAGCGAACAGGTGAGAGCCGACGGCGACGGTGCGCGTGAGACAGGCGGCGCGGCGGAAGCCAGACCGCGACGACGCGAGTTGACGAAGAGCGTGCGTGTGCGCTTTGAGAGGGCGCGCGCTGCGGTCGTCGCAGGCGAGACGGGACGCGAGCCGCGCAGGGCAGAGACGACGGAAGCGCAGAGCGAGGCGATGCTGGCGAGCGTCGAGTTGTCTCCGCGCCGTCTCGATGAAGGCGCGGCTGATGCGGAATCGAAACTCGGCCGCGAGTTTCACATCGACAGCCCGCTGGCCGCGACGCGCCACGTCGAGCAGGCGCAACTGTTGCTGCGCTCGTTCAGAAACGTAAGGCTTGCGGGCGCACGCGGCGCGTCCGACCTCGCCGAAGAGCGTCGGCGCTCGCAGAAGTTGCTCTATCGCAACATCGTGCTCCGGCGCGAGGCGGCGACGAAGGGCGACCTTCCGGTCGAGCGCGTGCTCAGTAGCCTCGAACCGATTCTCATCGACATCGCCAATTTGCCCGACCGTCCCGAAGGCGATGAAGTGCTCGCCATCCGCCAGCGCATGGAGCGCAAGAACATCGTCGCCATGCTTCAGGTGAGCGTCGCCGCCGCCCGTTAATCCGAACTTGAGAGTAATCGTCCGACGCTTTCAAACAAGTCTTCAGGAGAGAGAGATAGAACGCATGTCTAATACGTCTACGCACGCCATCAACGAACGCCGCCGACGCGCACGGGTCGCGGCCTCGGCGCTCTGCGCACTGCTCGCGCTCGTCGCCGTCGCGGCCACCCTCTGGCCGCACACCAGCGCCCGCGCCGTCACGCTCGACCAAGACCTGCTCAAGCTGTCGCGCTTCGTGCAATCGTCCGACTCACCTTCGATGAAGACGTTCCGCGAGGGGCGCGACCTGATTGAGAACGCGCAGTGGGCGCGCGCGGCCGAGAAGTTTCGCAACTTCGTTGACAGCTTCCCGAAAGACCGCGACGTAGACGCCGCACTCTACTGGCTCGCCTATGCCTACAAGCAGCAGGGCATGTTCCGCGAGGCCGGTCGTCAACTCGGCATCCTGCTCAAGAACTATCCCAAGTCGAGCTGGGCTGACGAGGCGGAGGCGATGGTCGTCGAGATTGCGCCGCATCTGACTGAGGGCGGCGAAGTGCAAACGGCCGTCATCGAGAGCAAGAAGACCGATGAACTGAAGATTGTCGCCCTGCAAAGCCTCTTCGAGGCCGACGAGGAACGCGCTATCGCCTACGTCGTCGAATGGCTCAAGCCTGGCTCGACCGCGACGCGGACGATGAGAGAGGCGGCCGTCTCGCTGCTCGGCTCGCACGGCGGCCAACGCGCCGTCCCCGCCCTGCTCGAAATCGCGCGCAGCGGGCAGGACGCCGAACTTCGGATGCTGGCTATCCATCGCCTCGGCGACATCGGCGGCGACGCCGTCTACGACGCGCTCTCGTCCATCTATGCGGGCGAGCGCGACACGCAGGTCAGGCTGAGAATCCTGCGCTCGTTTGCAGACATGCACAACAGCCCGCGCGCCGCGGCGCGCCTGCTTGAAATCGCGCAATCAGAGCCTTCGCCCGAACTGCGTAAGACGGCCATCCGCTGGCTCTCCGATGCGCTCGGCGCAAATGCCTACGAGCCTCTCGTGCGGATGTACCAGACCGAAACCGACCGCGAAATCAAACGCCAAATCCTGCGCACGCTGGCCGACATGAGCGACCCGCGCGCACGTCAAATCCTTCTCGAAGTGGCGCGCGGCACGCGCGGCGAGGATGCAGAGTTTCGACAGGGCGCGATTCGCTGGCTCGCAGACCGCGCCGACGACACCATCGCCGAAGAGTTGTTGAAGATGTACAACTCCGAACGCGAACTCGATATCCGTCGGCAGATTCTCCGCACCTTCGGCGACATGGGAAACATTCCGCGCGCACGCGCCAAACTGGTCGAAGCGGCGCGCTCGGAAACCAACGTCGAACTGCGCGCGCAGGCCATCCGCATCATCGCCGAGCACTCGGACGCGCAATCGGTCGAGATGCTCGTCTCGCTCTACGACACGGAGCAGAACCCGGAGATAAGGAAAGCCCTCCTGCGCGCCTTCGCCGAGTCGCACCAGAAGGCGGGCTTGCGCAAGCTGATTGACGTGGCGCGGCGCGACACTTCGGTCGAGTTGCGCAAGTACGCCATCCGCCTCATCGGCGAATCGCGCGACCCCGAAGCGTTGAAGTTCTTGGAAGAGATTCTCAAATAGCATCCCGGAGCAAAGTTATGAGCACCATATGGAAGGGGCTTTCCGCCCTCCTCGCACTCCTTCTCCTCGCCGGTCTCTCCGGCGCTCTGATAGGCACATCATCCGGCAGCACCGAAGCCGCCGCACAAACGACGCAGCAACAGAGCACGACTCCGCCCGTCGCCTTCATCACGGTCGAGGGCGCGAGCCTGACGGCGAAGATGGAGGAGGCACGTCGTCGCGCGCGCGCCGCCTCGCCGCAGACGCCCTATTGGTCGGCCTACTCGTTCGACGTGCGACCCGGCGTCGCCATCGACCCGCAGGTCGGCGAGTTTCACGGCTCGATGAACTCCATCGGCAGCACACACGTCTTCGTCGGCACATCGCAGGGGCGCACCGTCGAGACGCGCAACCTCGGCATCTTCGTTCTGCGCGACCCGTCGGCCGACGTGACGGCCGCGCCGACGCGCATCGAGGTTTACAACCTCGAACGCAAACGCGAGTACAGCCGTTACCCCGTCTACTGGTTCGGTCGCGCCGGCAACGAAGAGAGCCTCGACTACCTGCGCGGCCTCGTCGAACAGTACGCGACGACTCCGCCGCAGCAACACGCGCGGATGCTCGTCGCCGAACACGCCACGCTCGCCGTCGCGCTCCACGACGACGCACGCGTCGCCGACCAGCTCAGGAATTTCGCGCGTCGTCAGTTCGTCACGAAGGTGCGCGCGACGGCCGTCTACTGGCTCGGTCAGGTCGGCGGTCAACAGCAGTTCCTCTCCGACATCGTCCGCGACGAATCCGAGAACAAGGAGTTGCGCCGCGCCGCCGCACACGCCATCGGCGCAAGCCGCGACCGCACGGCGCTCGCCACCTTGCAGGGACTCTACGACACGGTCACCGACCGTCACGTACGCATCGGCATCATCCACGCCGCCGCCGATAACGAAGACGAGGAAGGCGCTCTCAACTTTCTTCTCAAAATCGCGCGCAGCGACGCCGAACGCGAGGCGCGCCGCGCAGCCATCCACCAACTCGGCGACGCGCGCCGCGAATCCATCATCGACGAACTGATGAAAATCTACGCGGCCGCCAACGCCGACCCGCACATCCAGACGGCCATCCTGCACACGCTCTCCGAAATGAAGTTCCCGCGCGCCGAAGCCAAGCTGCTTGAGATAGCGCGCACCGGCACGAGTCCTGAAGTGCGTGCGCAGGCTATCCACCGTCTCGGCGAACGCGGCACGGAGTCGGTCGTTGACGAGTTGATGAAACTGTACGAGGCCGACCAGAACACGCGCGTCCGCTCGCAAATTCTCCACGCCTTCTCGGAGATGAAGAGCACGCGCGCCGAAGACAAACTCTTCGAGGTGGCGCGTCGCGCCGATAGTCGCCCCCTTCGCTCTCAGGCCATCCATCTCATCGGTGAACGCGCCGGGCGTCGCAGCCTCGACATGCTGACCGAGACGGCGACAGCCTCCGACACAGACACGGAAGTTCAGATACAGGCCGTGCGCGCCATCGGCGAACGTCCCGCCGACGAGGCCGTTCCGCTGCTCATCAAAATCGCGCGCACACACCAGAGTCAGGTCGTGCGTCAGCAGGCGATTCGACGCCTCGGCGAATCGGGCGACCCGCGCGCCGTCGAGTTCTTCAAGGAACTGCTCGGCAAGTAACCGAACGCTCAACGAAACCGGCCGCAGACGAGTAGTAGTCTTTGAAGGGCGAAAAAAAACTTCGGGACGCGCGAGATTTCCTGCCACGAAGAGGCAACGGGCGGTGTTTTGAGATTAACAGGCCGCCAAACCGCGCGAGCTATTGCAGAGCGTTTCCGCTTTCAGAGGTGCTATGAGAAAAACAGCCGCCATCCTGTTGACCTTGCTGGCTTTCTGCACGGTGAGTTTCGGTGCGCAGAAAATCAAGCCCCGCAAGCACAAAGAGAAGCGTTTCGAGCCTGTCGTCAAACAGGACGCGCGCGAGTACGCCGGGCGCTACGTCGGCGTCGAACCCTCCTACATCATCGATGTCGAAGTTGACGCCAACGGCGCGCTCAGGATTGTCAGCACGGAAGAAGGACGCCGCGCCGATATCAACGATGTCGTGCTCGCAGGCTCGAAACTGACGGGAACGAAAGTTTACGAGGACGGCGAGACGGCGCGTTTCGAGGCCGAGTTCGTCGACCGCGTACTGAACGGCGAGCGCGCCTTCGGTCTCATCGTCGAGGGCGTCAACATCAAACTCGCGGACGCGACGCTCGCCAGAGTCTTCTACAGACGCACGTCGTCGCCATCGCGCTGAAGTCTTCTCCCCCAAAGTAAGTGAGAACTCGCCATGAAAAAAGCCCTACCCCTGTTCATCGCTCTCGTCGTCTGCCAACTGCACGTCTTCGCGCAGCAAGGCAACCTGTTCTCGCTCGCGCCGACCGACACGTCGAAGAAAGACGCTAAGAAGAAGGACGCGAAGAAAGAGGACAAGGACGTAGCCAAAGCCGAGACGAAAGACGACGCGAAGACGGAGAAGAAGACGGAGACGAAAGCGAGCGGCGACGCGCCTGCCATCAAATCTTCGGCGTTTGTGCTGCCGGAGGAGAAAGCCAATCCCGTCCGCCTGACGCGCTTCGACCGACCGCCCGTCATCGACGGTAAACTGGACGACGAAGTCTGGAAGACGGCCGCGCTCTTCAAAGACTTCTATCAGTTCAACCCCGGCGACAACATCGCGCCCTCGAAGCCGACCGAAGTGAGAATCGGCTACGACTCGAAGTTTCTCTACTTCGCCTTTCATTGCTACGACGAGCCGTCGAAGGTGCGTGCGACCGTCGCGCGCCGCGACAACGTCTTCGGCGAAGACAACATCCGCGTCTTTCTCGACACCTTCAACGACCAGCGCAAGGCTTACGTCCTCGGCTTCAACCCGCTCGGCGTCCAGCAGGACGGTATCCACACAGAGAATCAGGGCGTCGACTTCAGCGTCGATATCGTGATGGAGTCGAAAGGCACTATCACGGAGGACGGCTGGATTGTCGAGGTCGCCGTGCCGTTCAAGTCTCTGCGCTACGAGGCAGGGAAGGACAAGGTCTGGGGCTTGCACGTCTGGCGCAACATCGACCGCTTCAACGACGAACTCGATTCGTGGATGCCCATCTCGCGCGACAAGTCGGGCACGCTCAATCAGGCCGGACGCATCACCGGCCTCGAAGGCATCTCCACCGAACGCTCGCTTGAACTGATACCGAGCCTGACCATCTCCGAAACCGGCAAGCACGTGCGTCGCATCAGCCGCGCCGACGTTGCTTCGCGCGGCTTCGCAGACCCCGGCAAGTTCGTCAACCAGCCCGTCGAACTCGACCCCGGCCTGACGGCCAAGTGGGGCATCTCGCCGACCATGACGCTCGACCTCGCCCTCAATCCAGACTTCGCGCAGGTCGAGGCCGACGCCACAGTCAACACGGCGAACCAGCGTTTCCCCATCTTCTTCGAGGAGAAACGTCCCTTCTTCCTTGAAGGCATCGACATCTTCCGCACGCAGATTGCCGCCGTCCATACGCGCACCATCGTTGACCCGGATATCGCCGCCAAACTGACGGGCAAACGCGGGCGCAACTCCTTCGGCATCCTCGTCGCCTCCGACAACGCGCCCGGCAACTTCGAGGACGACAAACGCTTCGACCCCGAAGCCCTGCCCTCGGCCATCGGCCGACTCGACGACAGGAACGCTACTATCGGCATCCTGCGTCTCAAGCGCGACGTGGGCAAGGAGAACACCATCGGTCTGCTCGCGACTTCGTACAACTTCCTCGACCGTAGCAACTACGTCGGCGGCTTCGATTCGCGCATCCGCTTCAACAAGCAGACGACGATGGAGTTTCAAGTGCTCGGCACGAACGCGCGTCGGTGCTCGCTCGCCGAAGAGGAGTTCAACGACGTGTGCCGCACCCGGAACGGCTTCGCCTACTCCTACAGCTTCGATAAGAACGGACGGAATCTGAGCATCAACTTCAACGGCGTCGGCCGCACCTCCGGCTACATCTCCGACGTGGGCTTCACGCGTCGCACCAACACCAACAATCACAACTCGAACGTCAGCTACAACACCGACCCGAAGCCGAAAGCGCGCATCGTCCGTTGGACTTTCTACAACTACCTCGGCGGCAACGCAGACTGGCAGGGGCGGATGCAGAACTGGAACGATGAGTTCCAGATTGGCCCAGACCTTCAACGCCAGACCTTCATCCGCGCCGGTTACAACTTCGGCTACGAGCGCGTCTTCGCCTTCGAGTTCGACGAGCCTTCATTTGCCGGAGGGCGCTCGGAAGATTCCGTCCGCTCGCGCAACGTCTTCGCCTACGCCGGTTCGACGCCCATCAAGCAGGTCTCGTTCTTCTACTTCTTCGGCTATCGTTGGGGTGAGCATGATTTCGACTTCGGCGCAGGGCCGCGCTTTCCGCGCGTCAGCCCCGCCGCGCTCGCCGACCCGGACGCGCCGCTCGACCCCGGCGCGGCCAACCTGCTCTACACCAACGGCGACGTGACCTATAAGCCGACCAACGAACTGAACGTGAGCTTCAGCTTCCAGAAGAATCGCCTGACGCGCCGCGATAACGGCCGTCTCGCCTTCGACTCGAACATCTACAGCCTGCGCTCGACCTATCAGTTCACGCGCTTCCTCTTTGCGCGCGGGCGGCTCGACTACTCGTCTCTGTCGTCGAACTATCGCGGGCAGTTCCTTCTCGGCTGGACGCCGAATCCGGGCACGGCCTTCTACGCCGGCTACAACGACGACCTCAACCGCAACTTCTTGAACCCGTTCACGGGAAGCCTCGAACCCGGTTTCCGGCGCAACGGTCGCACCTTCTTCGTCAAGATGTCTTACCTGATACGTCGTAGCCTCTGAGCGGAAGCTGCGATGCGCAGGTGAGAGACGGGGCGGCGAG
>DASZCR010000017.1:0-3135 GCA_035942915.1 Pyrinomonadaceae bacterium
CCCGTCTCGATTGCCAGTCCGCCGCCCGCGAAGCTGCGCGCGTCGAGCAGTTTCACCTGTCGCGCCAGAGAGATAGCACCGACGAGCGCCATCAGAATCAGCACAGACGTTATCTCGAAGGGGAGCAGGTATTCCGTAAACAGCCCCGTCCCGATGGAAGTCGTCAGCCCGACCTCGCGCGAGGCGGGCTGCGGAGCAATCTGCGTGCGCCCGCCGATGGTCAGCATGAAGAGCGCCTCGCCGACGAGCACCGCGCCGAGCAATACGCCGAGGAAGGCCAGATGCGTCCGGCGTACAGGACGCCGCGCCTCCTCCTCGACGTTCAGCAGCATGATGACGAAGACGACCAGCACCATGATGGCTCCCGCGTAGACGATAATCTGCACGGCGGCGATGAAGGGCGCGGCCAGCAACAGGTAGAGGCACGCCAGCGCGGCGAAGACGCCGATTAAAGAGACGGCGCTGTAGAGTGGATTGCGCTGCGCCACCATCGACACGGCACAGCCTATTGCCAGTCCGCCGAAGAGGACGAACAGCAGCATCGGCAACGTCTCGGAAAGATTCAGTGTGCGCATCTTGAGCTATTGCAGCCAGAAGAAGGCTGCGGTCGCCGTCAGAATCACGTTCAGGATGGCGACCGGCAGCAGAAATTTCCAGCCGAAGTTCATCAACTGGTCGAAGCGGAAACGCGGGAGCGTCCCGCGCAGCCAGATGTAGAGGAACAGAAAGAAGAGAACTTTCAACAGAAAGTAGATGATGCCGAGGAAGGGCAGTTGCTCGACGCCGGGGCCGTTATAGCCGCCGAGAAAGAGCGTCGTCGCCAGCACCGAGACGGTGAACATATTGACGTACTCGGCCATGAAGAAGAGCGCGAACTTGAGCGCCGAGTATTCCGTGTGGAAGCCCGCAACCAGTTCCGTCTCCGCTTCGGGCAGGTCGAACGGGACGCGGTTCGTCTCCGCGATGGCCGAGATGAGATAGATGATGAAGCCGAGCGGTTGATAGATGATGTTCCACTGAAGGCCGAACCAGCCCTTCTGCTGGTCAACAATCTCGAACAGGTCGAGCGTTCCCGACAGCAGCACGACGCCGACGAGTGACAGCCCTAGACTCAGTTCGTAAGAAATCATCTGCGCCGACGCGCGCAGGCCGCCCATCAGACTGTACTTGCTGTTGGAAGACCAACCGGCGAGCGCGATGCCGTAGACGCCGACCGAAGTTATCGCCAGCACGTAGAGCAGCGCCACGTCGAAACGCGCGACGACGAAAGAGACCGGCCCGATGAAGGGCAGGTTTACGGTCGGGCCGAACGGGTAGACGATAATCGTCATCAGCGCCGCCGTGATGGCGATAATGGGCGCGAGGAAATAGACGAAGCGCGTCGCCTTGTCGGGCACAATCTCCTCTTTGAAGATGAACTTGAGGAGGTCTGCGAACGGTTGCAGGAGGCCGCCATAGCCGACGCGGTTCGGGCCGAGCCGTCCCTGTATGAAGCCGAGCACGCGCCGCTCTGCAAGCACCGTGTAAGCGACTATCAACAGCACGACGACGAACGCGATGTTGATGCCGAGCATCTGTCCGAGCGCGCGCGCCACGTCCGCCCCGATGAGATTGTTTAGCCAGTCCATAAGTTAATGATGGGTGATAGGTGATAGGTGATGGGTGATAAGAGAAAACCGGATTTTTATCCTATCACCCATCACCTATCACCTATCACGTTCTTATCAGTCTCCCGCCGTCGCGGCTTCGCGGCGGAGGCTTCCGTCGAGTGTAATCTGATAGAGGGGGGAGATGAGCACGTCGGGCGGCTCTGGATTGCCTGCGGCGAGCAGGTGAAACTGCGGGACTTTGCCCGTCAGCGTGCCCACCTTGAACAACTCGTGCCCGACCGGCGGCGTGCCACTGTGCCGCTCGCCCGACTCTCCGAGTTCGCGCACGCTCTCGATGAGCGCGCCGAGTTGTGCGCGGCCGCCGTCGCCGCCGCCCTTGAGTTCGTATTTCGCCTGCACCGGCTGCGACTCGTCTTTGAGCAGGGGATAGCGCAGCCCCGCGTATGCGGGCACGCGCTCGGCGATTTCGCGAAAGACGGCGCTTGAAGACATCTGGAAGCCGAAGTCAACGCCGAGAGCATCGGCCAGCATGGACGTGATAATCCAGTCGGCCTTCGCCTGATGCACGGGCGGGATTGACTGACGAACGCGTTGCACGAGGCCGTCGTTGTTCGTGAACGTGCCATCAACTTCGGCGAACGAGGCAGCCGGGAAGACGACATCCGCGTGCTCCGTCGTCGCCGTCGGGAACAACTCCTGCACGACGAGGAAATCGAGTTTCGAGAGCGCCCCTTCGCGTCCCGCGAAATGTTCGGGAAGGAAACTGCCGGCGACGTAGAGCGCGCGCAGGCTCGACCCCGCTGCGTCGAGAATCTCAAGCGGATTCATCGCGCCCGACATCAAGCCGAGGTCGTGCACGCCGAGACTGTTGTTGAAGAGCGGCAGCGGGTGGAAGAGCAAACGACGCCCTTCGCGTTCGCCGAAGGCCGCAGGCAGTTGCGCGAGCACTGCTTGCGCCTCCGCGCTCAACTCGCCGCCGAACATCACGACCACGTCGCCTTGCGTCTCTTCGACGAGGCGTCGCAGAGCTTCCAACTCGCCCGTCTCGACGCCGAGTTTGCGCGCGGCCAGTTCCGCCTCGCCCGCCGACGCCAGCGCCAGCACGGCCGCATCTTCCGAACCCTCGCGGACGTGTATGAACTGCGCGGCCTGCTGGCGCAGACGAATCTCGCGGCTGTTGACGATGGCGAGACGCGCGCCGCCGTTGCGCACGGCCTGCCGAATCTGCCTGCCCGTCAAAGGCTGCAACTCTTCCGGCTCGCCGCCGATGAGAATAATCGTCTTGGCGCGTCGGATGTCGCGGTGTGTGGCGAGCGGTGCGCCCAGATGCTCGAAGAAGGGCGCGAGCGTGAAGGCTTCGGTCGCCGTGTAGTTCGGCGTGCCGACGACTTCACGCGCAAACTTCAGGAGCGCGTAGTTGGCTTCGTTCGTCAGGCGCGGGCTGCCGACGACCCCGATGGCCTCTCCGCCGTGCTCGTTCTTCACAGCCTGTAGACGCGAGGCGGCGAAGCGAATGGCCTCGTCC
>DASZCR010000018.1:0-21905 GCA_035942915.1 Pyrinomonadaceae bacterium
AATTTTTCGACATCTTTTCCCGACCTCTCGCCGACGCCCTTTTCGACGACCGACAGAGATGAAACTCGCCCCCGGCCTCCGCATCGCCGACTCGCCCATCAACGGGCGCGGCTGCTTCGCCACCACCTACTTCCCGAAGGGGCGCAAGATCGCCGAGTACACGGGCGAGCGCATCTCGCGCCGCGAGGTCGCGCGCCGCCTGCGCACGCGACGCAAGCTGAGAATCTGCGCCATCAACCAGTATTGGAGTCTCGACGGCAGCCGGGGCGGCAACGGCACGCACTACATCAACCACTCGTGCGAGCCCAACAGCTACATGAAAATCCTCTACGGCCACATCCTCTTCATCGCGTTGCGCGACATCTGCCCCGGCGAAGAGATCACACTCGACTACGTCTCAACCTACCACTCGGACTCCAAACGCTGCCGCTGCAAAGCCCCCTCCTGTCGCGGCACCATCAATAAAGTGAAGTGATAGGTGATGGGTGATAGGTGATAAGAGAAAACCTGTCTTCTCCTATCACCTATCACCCATCACCTATCACTTCCTTCCTATCATCCATCACCTATCACTTCCTTCCTATCACCTATTACCTATCACCTATCACTTCTCTGTCGCTTGTTTGCGGCCGCTGAGCACGAGTCGATAGGGGAAGCGACGTTCAATCTTAACCTCTCTGAGGTGTGCGCGTGCGGCCAGACGGCGCAGTTCGTCGGGCTTGAAGGAGCGCAGGATGGAGAGCGCGCCGTCTTCGCGTATGAGTCGATTATGGAGGAAGAGGCGCGCCGCCGTCCTGAAGAAGAGATAGGCGAGCGGATGCCTGTGCAGGTCGATGACGAAGATGCCGCGACGTGCGACGCGCGCCATCTCGGAGATGACGGCGACGACGCCCTCGTCTCTGAAGTGGTGCGTGAAGAGCGAGCAGATGCAGTAGTCGAAAGCGTCTGTCGCGAAAGGCAGGCGCAAGGCGTCGCCGCGCACGGCGCTTATCTCGCCAAACTCCGCCGACTCCTCAAGGATGCTGCGCGCCGAACGCTCGTTCAACTCAAGGCCGACTAAGAGCGCACGGCGTCCTTCACCGCGCGCCCACAGTGCCGCGACGCGCAGCAACTCGCCGGAGCCTGCGCCCACGTCGAGCGCCGAGAACTCGCGCACGCGCGCGCGTCGCACGACCGGGAGGAACGAACGTCTGAGCGCACGCGCATCGCCGAGCCAACGGTTGACTCGACGCAGTTCGACGAGACAGCCCTCGTACTCCTCGTGCGTGTACGTGCCGAGGTCGAGGTTCTCCAAGTCGTAGCTGCGCTGGCGGAATCGTGCGAACATAAAAACGTGAGACGCGCCGTTTTCGTTAAAGAGCATCGTCCACGCCGTCGAGCGCGCGTTCCATCAACAGGTCTGTCTGCACATCCTCGCCGAGCATGAAGACGTGCGAGCCGACTTCGCGGAATCCCCACCTGCGATAGAAAGCCTGCGCGCGCCAGTTGCGCTCCCAGACGCCGAGCCAGACCGTCCGATACGCGCCGCGCTGCGCCTCCTCGACGCAGGCGCGCATCAACGCCTCGCCGACGCCGCGCCCCAACCACTCGCGCGCCGCGTACAGACGCGCCAACTCAATCGGCCTGTCGGGCGTGACGCACGCCGGAGCGTCGCCCGCATGCAGCTTCGCGTATGCGCCCGCGCGCCCTTCAATCTCTGCAATCAGAAAGGTCGCGCGCGGGTCTGACAACTCCTCTGCGAGACGCGCCTCAGTGAAGGCGGAGGCGAGATAAGCGGCCATATCTTCGGGGCGATTGTCGGCCGCGAATGTTTCCGTGAAGGTGCGCGCGCCGAGTTCGGCCAGCAATGCGGCGTCAGACGCATCTGCAAGACGAATGAGAGGTGTGGTTTTATCTGTCATCGAACTTCAAAACTATGGCCTTCGTCGAAGGATGAATGATGCCTGCGCGGCCGTCTTCAAATAGACTCTAAAGCTTCTCGACGACGAGCGCGCTGTTCTTTGAGCCGAAGCCGATGCAGTTGCAGAGAGCGACGCGCACGTTGCGCTCGCGCGCGCGGTGCGGCGTGTAGTCGAGGTCACATTCCGGGTCGGGCACGTCGAGATTGATGGTCGGCGGGACGAGGCTTGTCGTCAACGCGCAGAGCGCCGCCGCCAGACCGGCCGCGCCCGATGCGCCTTGCGGATGTCCAATCTGCGATTTCGTCGCAGACATCGAGATGCGACGCGCCGCTTCGTCGCCGAGCGCGAGTTTGACGGCCTGCGTCTCGATGCGGTCGTTGAGCATGGTCGCAGTGCCGTGAAGGTTGACGTAGTCCACCTCTTCGGGCGTGCGGCAGGCGTCCGCGAGCGCGAGTCGCATGGCGCGCGCGGGCTCTTCGCCCGTGTCTTCGAGTCGCACGCGATGATAGGCGTCGCAGGTTGCGCCGTAGCCTGTTACTTCGGCATAGACGCGCGCCCCGCGTCGCATCGCTCGTTCATATTCTTCGAGCACGTAGAGCCAAGAGCCTTCGCCCAAGACCATCCCTGAACGGTCGCGCGAGAAGGGGCGCGACGCACGCTCCGGCTCGTCGTTCCACTCGCCCGTCATCACTTTCATCAGATTGAATCCGGCAAAGATGCCGGGCGCGAGCGGCGCGTCCGCGCCACCCGCAATCATCACTTCCTGTCGGCCGAGCGCGACGTGCTGCGCTGCATAAGCGAGCGCGTCGGTCGAACTCGTGCAGCCTGTGGAGACGACATGCGAGAGGCCGCGCAGAGAGAGTGCCATCGAGATTTCGGAGGAGAGTCCGCCGTGCGTCGAGGAGGGGATGGTGTAGACGCTGACGCTCGTCATCTCGCGTCGGAAGTAGTGCCCGTACTGCGCTTCTGTGAAAGCGAGTCCGCCGCCGCCCGTGCCAATCACGACGCCCATCCCGCGCCGTTCTTCGAGACTGAAATCTTCGGTCTGAAGTCCCGCGTCGGCGACCGCTTCGCGCGCGGCGGCGAGCGCCAGCGGCACGGTGCGCGCAACGTGGCGTCGGTCTTTCGCATGAAGCTCGCGCTCCCAGTCGAAGTCGCGCACCTCGGCCGCAATCTTGACGGGCGAATCAGACACGTCAAAGCTTTCGATGCGGCGCACACCGCTTCGACCTTCGACGAGCGCGCGCCAGAAAGCATCGCGACCGACGCCGAGCGGCGTCACGCAGCCCAAGCCCGTGATAACGACGCGGCGCGGCTGCTGCAAACCTCTGAGCATAAGGAAATCAGTCCTGTGGCTGTGAGACATCCGGGGAAGACGCTTCGCCTGAAAGCATAGCACGGGCGCGTCTGACTCATCACTTCCCCGCGCGCGCCCCGCGCCGCTTGCGCCAAGCCCACACCAACAGCAGTCCGCACGCGCCGCCCGTGATGTCAATCAGGCTATCGTAAATCGTCCCCGTCCGCGTCTGCACGAAGCTCTGATGAAACTCGTCGAGCAGCGCATAAGCCACGACGAGCGCCAGTGCGAAGGCGTACCAGAAATGGCGCAGACGCGCGTTCGCAGACGTGAGGAAAGCGCGCGCAGCGAGCATCGCAAGGATGGCATATTCGGTCAGGTGCGCGCCTTTACGCACGAGGAAGTGCGCCTGCATCAACCCTTCTTCGGTAATGTCTGGAAACAGCCACAGCAGAAGTGGACGCACGATGCGCGACGTGTTCGACGCCGAGAGGCTGCCGGTCGAGGCGAAGAAGATGACAGACATCCAGACGACGACCGGCCCGTAGCGCCACAGCCGCGCGCGCCACTTCGACCTCTCGCCCGCTTCCATTTCAGACAGCGTCGCTCTCATCAAACGAAAAAGGGAAGCCACGCCGTTGTGCGTCGCTTCCCTGCTCCGGCAAACTAACTGCGCGTGCGGTCGCGGCTAGAGCGCCGCTGCGCCTGAGACGATTTCGATAATCTCGCGCGTGATGCCTGCCTGACGGATGCGGTTCATGTTGAGCGTCAACGTGCTGATGAGTTCACCCGCGTTCTTCGACGCGGCGTCCATCGCCGTCATGCGCGCGCCCTGTTCGGATGCGACCGACTCAAGCAGCGCGCGGTAAACCTGCGTTTCAATAAGACGCGGCAACAGTTGGCTGAACAATTCCTCCGGCGGCTGCTCGTAGATGTAGCCGACGAAGCTCTGCTGCTGCGGCGCGCGCCCGTCCGTCGCGCCTTCGTCCGTTGTCTCCTCCACGACGCGCGCGACCGGCAGAATCTGTTCGACGACGACGCGTTGCGAAAGCACGGAGCGAAATTCGTTGTAGATGATGAAGACTTTATCGATGCCTTCATCTTCGGTGAAACGACGGATGATGTCGCGCGCCACATCCATCGCCTCTGCATACTCGATGCGCCCCTTGCCCGTGAGGCCGACGTTTTCGCCGACTATCTGGACGTTGCGACGGCGGAAGAAGTCGCGCCCTTTACGGCCGACGGCGAGCAGTTCGACCGCCTGCGCGTCGTGCTCGCGGATGAAGGCTTGCGCGGCCTTGATAAGATTGGCGTTGAAAGCCCCGGCCAGACCCTTGTCGGCCGTAATCAGCACGAGCAGGTAACGCTCGTCGCCGCGCGCGTCGAGCAGCGGATGATGAAAGTCTTCGTCCGTGTGAGAAGCGAGTTCGGTCAAAACCTCCGTCATCTTCGTGGCGAAGGGGCGCGCGGAGACGACGCGGTCTTGCGCGCGCTTCAATTTCGCGGCCGAGACCATCTTCATGGCCTTCGTAATCTGCTGCGTGTTCTTGACCGACTTGATACGGCGTCGGATGTCTAAGAGGTTTGCCATAAGTTAACAAGAAGCGACGCGCGTGGAGGTCTCAAAACTTCCCCGCGCGTCTGGTAAGGTCTTCAACTTTAAGAACCGGCGGCGGCACTGGCGCGCGTCGGGTCGGGCGGCGTCGGCGGGTCAGGCTGCGGGTTGAAGCCTCTCTCCTGCCACGACAGCTTGAAGTCGCTGACGGCCTGCGCGAGTTCTCCCTTGAGTTCGTCGCTGAGCGCCTTCTTCTCGCGGATGGTGTGCAACAGACCGCCGTGCGTGGTCTCCATAAAGCGCATGAAGTCTGACTCGAAGCGGCGCACATCCTCGACCGGCACGTCGTCGAGTTGACCGCTCGTCGCCGCCCAGATGATGAGCACCTGCTTTTCCACGTCCATCGGTTGATACTGCGGCTGCTTGAGAATTTCGATGAGCCGTTGGCCGCGCGAGAGTTGCGCCTGCGTCGCTTTGTCGAGGTCGGAGCCGAACTGCGCGAAGGCCTGCAACTCGCGGAACTGCGCGAGGTCGAGGCGGAGCGTTCCGGCCACCTGCTTCATCGCCTTAATCTGCGCCGAACCGCCGACGCGCGACACGGAGTTGCCGACGTTGATGGCCGGACGGATGCCGCTGTTGAAGAGGTCTGCTTCGAGGAAAATCTGTCCGTCGGTAATCGAGATAACGTTGGTCGGGATGTAGGCAGAGATGTCGCCGGCCTGCGTCTCGATGATGGGCAGACTCGTCAGAGAGCCGCCGCCATTGGCGTCCGAGAGTTTCGCCGCGCGCTCAAGCAGGCGCGAGTGCAGATAGAAAACGTCGCCGGGATAAGCTTCGCGTCCGGGCGGACGCCGGAGCAGCAGAGAGATTTCGCGGTAGGCGGCCGCGTGCTTCGAGAGGTCGTCGTAGACGGTCAGGACGTGGCGGCCGGTGTCGCGGAAGTATTCGCCGATGGCCGCGCCCGCGTAGGGGGCGAGATATTGCATCGCGGCCGGGTCGGAGGCGGTCGCGCTGACGACGATGGAGTAGTCCATCGCACCGAAGTCTTGCAGCGTCTTGATGACCTGCGCGACCGTTGACTTCTTCTGACCGATGGCGACGTAGATGCAGATAACGTCCTTGCCGCGCTGGTTGATGATGGCGTCAAGCGCGACGGCCGTCTTGCCCGTCTGCCGGTCGCCGATAATCAGTTCGCGCTGTCCGCGACCGATGGGAACCATCGAGTCGATAGCCTTCAGACCCGTCTGCAAAGGCTCTTTGACGGGCTGCCGGTCAACGACGCCGGGCGCGATGCGTTCCAGCGGATTGTAGGCATCGGTGGTGATGGGGCCTCGGTCGTCGTCGGGCACGCCGAGCGCGTTGACGACGCGGCCGATGAGCGCGTCGCCGACAGGGATGCTCATGATGCGTCCCGTGCGCTTGACCGTGTCGCCTTCCTTGACGGCCTGAAACTCGCCGAAGAGCACGACGCCGACCTTGTCCTCTTCGAGATTCAAGGCCAGCCCGCGCACGTCATGCGGAAACTCAAGCAGTTCGCCCGCCATCACTTTTTCGAGGCCGTGAACTTCGGCGATGCCGTCGCCGATTTTGATGACCGTGCCGACTTCCGTGACGGTCACGCCGGTCTCGAAATTCTCTATCTGCTGGCGAATAATATCGCTAATCTCGTTGGCTCGAATCGTTTCCATAAGTTTTGACCTGATTGTGTTGCTAATCCCGAAATCGGTTCGCGTGCGAGCGGCTTCGTTCAAGCCGTTGACGTTTGCTGCCGAACGTTACTGCTCGCCCGCCATGCGGTGTTTAATCTGTTCGAGTTGGTTGCGCACCGAGCCGTCATAGACGGTCGAGCCGATACGCGTCACGATGCCGCCGATTAAACTCTCGTCGACATCAAACTGCAGACGGACGTTGCTGCGCGTCAACTCGCCGAGCCGCGCGCGCAATGCTTCCTGCTCCTGCGGCGGTACGGGTCGCGCCGTCGTCACCTGAGCCGAGACCGTTCCCGAACGGCGGTCAAGTTCCTGTGCGAAGTTTTTGTTGATTTCCGCAAGGTCGGCCAGACGATGATTCTGAAGAAGAACCTGTATGAAGTTGGCCGTCGTCTGACGCGGGCGCGTGCGTTCGACGAGCGCACCGACGACGCGCCGTTTCTGTTCGTAAGGAATCGTCGGGTTGCGGAAGACTTCAAGCAGTTGCGGGTTCGCCTGCGTCATCTCCTCCCACGCCGACAACTCCTCCTGCACCTCGCGGGCTTCGCCGCGCGCCATCACTACGTCCGCCAGCGCCGCAGCATAACGACGCGCTATCGCCTGCACGCTCAACGCTTGATGCCCCCCAAATCTTCGACGTACTCTTTCACCAGACGCGTATCGTCTTCCGGCCGCATGTCGCGGCGAATTAAATCTTCGGCCAGACGGACGCTCTCTTCGGCTGCGAAGCGACGCAACTCGACGCGCGCAGTCTTCGCCGCGCTCTCAATCTCTCGTTGCGCCTGCTCGCGCAACTTCCGCGCATCCTCCTCCGTCGCGCGTTCGATACGCGCTCTCTCCTCGGCCGCTTCCCTCTCAGCCTGCGCACGGATGGCCGCGACCTCCGCGTCCAACTTCGTCAGACGCGCATCGACCTCCTCCAACTTAGCGAGCGCCGCGTTGCGCTCCTCCTGTGCGCGCATCAGGTCACGCCTGATACCTTCGCGCCGCGCGCGCAGAGATTCGCTGAGCGGCCGACGCAGAAAGTAGACCATCAGCCCGACAAAGAGTAAGAGATTGGCTATCTTCGCCCACGTCTGCAAGTCAGGGAGAAAAGACGACTGTGCGCCGCCCTCCGCCGCCGCCAACGCCAACATGCTCGCCCAAGCAAATGCCATAAGAGTTTAGATTGATTTAGATTGATGTAGACAATTTCACGCAAACAGACCGCCCGTTAGCCGACCGGACGACCGAGAATCTGCGAACTGACGCTCGACGCGACACGGCGCGCCTCATTGCCGAGTGTGGCGCGCGCCTCCTCCGCCTGCGTGCGGATGGCCGCCTTCTGCTCCTCTATCTCGTGTCCGGCATCTTCCCTCACCGCTTCCAGACGACGCTGGCGCTCACGCATCGCCTCACCACGCTGCTGTTCCAGCAGGCGATAACCTTGCGTCCTCGCCTCGCGCAGAGAATATTCGTAGCGCGTGAGGCTCTCATCAACCCGACGCAAAATATCGCGCGCCTCGCCCGTACGCCCGTGCGTCCGCCGCTCGCGCTCCTCAAGTACGCGATTGATAGGCTTGTAGAGGGTCTTGTTCAACACAAAGACCATCACCAAAATAATCGCGATGTGCAGGAAAAGCGTCCCGTCGGGTACGAGTTGGATGGATTCTGCGAAACCTAAAAAGACCATAATGAGTAAAGGTCGGACTGAGGACTCAAGACCTCGGTTACATTTAATGATAAGTGCTGAATTTGCTTGCGTGCCAAAAGGTTAGGAGTTTAACACGCGATTTTGCAGAGCGTCAAGGAACGCTCTCGATAGAACTCCGCAGATTTTTACGCTCAGAAGTGAGTATTCTTCGTCCCTTCTTCACTCGCAAAACCCCTTCAGACGCCCCTCACAGCGACCTTCCCAATATCAACATCTAGACATCCTAAAACCCCAATTTACTTTTTAAACGCTACACATTTTAAAGCACTTAGCGCCTATGTATCGGGATTTCATTTTAAAATTTAAGATTGATTTTCGGCTAATCAGATTCGTGAGACGGCATCAGCAGTTCGTAGAGGCGCTGGAGGTCTTTCTGGCTGTAATACTCAATCTCGATTTTTCCTCCCTCGCCGCTTTGACTGACAGAAATGCGAACCTGCGTCCCGAAACGTCGACGCAATTTAGACTCGGCCGCTTTCACATTCGCGTCCTGACGCGGAGCGGCCGTCCGCACGGCCGCCTCGGCCGGGTTCGCACCGTTTATAATTCTCTTGATGGCACGCTCGGTATCACGCACGGACATCCCCTGCTCCACAATGTTTCGCGCAACACGTCTCTGCACATCCGGGTCGTCAACCCCCAGTAGAGCTCGCGCGTGTCCCATAGAGAGCTTTTCCTGCTCCACAAGGCGTTGAATATCTTCGGGTAAACGTAAGAGTCGTAAGTAGTTAGTGATAAACGTGCGGTCGCGTCCAACGCGTTGTGCGACCACTTCCTGTGTCAGACCAAGAGTCTCGATAAGTCTCTTATAGGCCTGTGCCTCTTCAATCGCGTTAAGTTCTTGTCGCTGAATGTTCTCGATAAGCGCAAGCTCTAAAATCTTATCCTCCGGGATGTCCCGTACGATGGCCGGGACTCTCTGAAGTCCTGCGCGTTGCGCGGCGCGCCACCTTCTCTCGCCGGCTATCAACTGATAGCGGCCGCCGTCCTGTCGTCTGATGACGAGTGGTTGAATGATGCCGTTAGAGCGGATTGATTGGGCTAAATTTTCAAGACGTTCCTCGTCGAAGTTGGTGCGGGGTTGGAGACTGTTCGGCTCAATGAAGTCGATATCGACTTCAATCATCTCCTCACTGGGCGTCGCCGGCGAGTCCGACAGCAGTGCGCTCAAGCCCCGGCCGAGAACTCTTCTTGTCATGAGCCATTATCTCCTTTGCCAACTGTAGATAGCTTTCCGCCCCGCGAGACCGTATATCATAGAGGATAATAGGTTTACCGTAACTTGGCGCTTCCGCCAGACGCACATTACGGGGTATCACCGCTTCAAAAACCTGACTTCCGTAAAAGTCTCTCAAATCGGCTGCCACAGCGGCTGAAAGGTTCGTCCTTTCGTCGTACATCGTCAGCAACAGCCCCTCAATCGTCAGTCCCGGGTTGAGAGAACGTCTGATGCGCGCCAGAGTGTCGAACAGTTCGGTCACGCCTTCGAGTGCGTAATACTCGCATTGAATCGGAACCAGCAGGGAACTGGCAGCCGTCAGAGCGTTGAGCGTCAGCAGTCCGAGCGAGGGAGGGCAGTCGATGATGATGAAGTCGTAATCGTCCCTGAGCGGGCGCAGGGCATCCTGTAACCTGTACTCGCGCCTCTCCTGGTCTACCAACTCCACCTCAGCGCCAATCAGATTCTTGTCTGACGGAAGGACTTTGAGCAGTGGGATTTCCGTGTTCTGAATGATGTTGACGAGCGGTTCGTTGAGCACGAGCGCGTGGTAGAGGCTGCGCCGGAAGCTGCCGCGCTGAACACCGACGCCGGAGGTGGCGTTGGCCTGTGGGTCTGTATCCACCAATAGGACGCGCATTTCGGAGACCGCGAGTGCGGCGGCCAGATTAACGGAGGTGGTAGTCTTTCCCACGCCCCCTTTTTGATTCGCCACCGCGATAATTTTCGCCATTCTCTGTTCCTTCAGCGCGGTTTCCTAAACGGCAGCCAAATTATCATAAAACGCACCGGGACGGCCACAATTTTAAGCACTCAGGCAGGCAACAATTGCATATACGAGCCGCCGGGAGCTTGAAAATTGGCTGAAAAATGACCGTTTCACGTGACACATAGGGGTTTCGCATCAATGTGTCACGTGAAACGGTCGGCTGCGGAGAGCGGTTTTTCAGGCCGCTTTGTGCAGTTTCAACTGGAAGAGGAGTGTGGAGAGAGCGCCCGGTGTGAGACCGGGGATGCGACGCGCATGACCAAAGGTCTGAGGACGAACCCTCTCAAGCCGCTCGACCATCTCGTGGGAAAGGCCGCTAATCTGCCGGAAATTGAAGTCAGAGGGTAGGCGTAGATGGTCGTAATGATGCAGACGTTCGAAGCTATTGCGCTGCGTGTTGACGTAGCCTGCGTAGAGGATATCGGCCAGAGCTGTGTCGAGTTCGGCGCGTGTGATATCGGAACGGACATCTGAAGGCAGAAGGCGCTCAATGAGGTCTCCATCGACGTACGGATAGTGAACCAGTTGTGCAAGCGTGAAAGAGTCGCCCAAATCTCTGCCCAAAAGGGCGGAAACGGCTGAGTAGGTCGAATCGGAGCGTTTGAAGCGCGTCTGTTCAAGGGAGGTTCGCAGTTTCGTCAGATTGTCCCGCCGACTCTGGAACTTTTCCCATTCGGTATCGCCGACCAGACCGAATTCGCGGCCGTGCGGAGAGAGACGTGAGTCGGCCGTGTCGTAGCGTAGAGCTAGACGGTATTCGGCGCGGGAGGTGAACATGCGGTAGGGTTCGTCGACGCCCTGCGTAATCAGGTCGTCGATGAGGACGCCGATGTAAGACTCCTCACGTGAGAGACGGAAACCTTCACGCCCTTGCACGTAGAGTGCGGCGTTGACGCCTGCAAGCAACCCTTGACAGGCGGCCTCCTCATAGCCGGTCGTGCCGTTTATCTGCCCGGCGAAGAAAAGTCCTTTAACTCTCGTAGTTTGCAGGAAATGCGTGAGTTCGCGCGGGTCTACGAAATCATACTCGATGGCGTAGCCGGGGCGGATGATGCGCGCTTCTTCGAGGCCGGGGATTTTGTGTACCAGTTCCTGTTGCAGCTCAGACGGCAGGGAAGTGGAGAATCCGTTGAGATAGACCTCGTTTGTATCGTGACCTTCAGGCTCAAGAAATAGCTGGTGGCGATTCTTATCCGGGAATTTGACAACCTTATCCTCGATGGAGGGGCAATAGCGCGGGCCGACGCCTTTAATCTGCCCGGAATAGAGCGGAGATTCGTTGAGGTTGGCGCGGATAGCATCGTGGACATGCTCGGAGGTATAGCCGATAAAGCACGTAATTTGAGGCTGTTCAATACTTTCCGTCGAGAAGGAGAAGGGCACGGGACGCTCATCAGCAGGCTGTGGTTCGAAGACAGACCAATCAATCGTCCGTCCGTCCAGACGTGGAGGCGTGCCGGTTTTCAGACGCCCGACGGGGAAGCCGAGCCGCTTTAGACTTTCCGCGAGTTCGATGGAGGCAGGTTCCCCGGCGCGACCGGCTGTGTAGGTGCGTCTGCCCGTGTGGATGAGGCCGTTGAGGAAGGTTCCTGTCGCCATCACGACAGCCTGAGCCCTCAGCCGACGAGAATCTTGCAGTTCCACGCCACACACTTTTCCATTTTCGATGATCAAATCGACGACGAGCCCTTGTCTTAAATGTAAATTCGGGGTCGCTTCGAGCGTGTGGCGCATCTCCGTGCGATAGAGTGCGCGGTCTGCCTGTGCGCGTGGTGCCTGGACGGCAGGGCCGCGTGAGCGGTTGAGGAGACGAAACTGGATGCCCGTCCGGTCGATGACGCGTCCCATGATGCCGCCGAGGGCGTCTATTTCGCGCACGAGATGGCCTTTAGCTACACCTCCGACCGCTGGATTGCAGGACATTTGTCCGATTAAATCCAGACTGAGAGTGACGAGCGCTGTCTCTGCGCCCATGCGTGCGGCGGCTGAAGCGGCCTCACATCCGGCGTGGCCTGCGCCAATCACGATTACATCAAAAGCCTCGTCGAAGCTCATCCTCATTTCCCTATGCAGAAAGTTGAGAAAATCTGCGTCAAAACATCATCCGGAGTCGTCTCGCCGGTAATCTCTCCGAGAAAACGGAGGGCGTCGTAGAGACCGACCAACAGTAGCTCCTCGCTGGCGCGTTGGCGAACCAAATCTTCGGAGCGGCGCAGCGCTTCGGCCGTGCGCCGCAAGAGGTCGAAGTGGCGCGCGTTCGTTATCAGAAAGCCGGTTTCATGTGTCTCTCGATTGACGAACGGCTCCATTATAGCAGCACAAAGCCGTTCAAGCCCCGCGCCGGTCTTCGCGGAGACGGGAACGAGCGGAGAGCCGTTTGTGCGTGCGCTGACGTGCGCGAGGTCAAACGTTGCAAGGTCGCTTTTGTTGAGGGCGATGAGGTGACGGCTCGCTGCTGTCTGGTCGAGCACTTCCTCATCCTCCTTCGTCAGAGGCTGAGAACCATCGAGAATGACGACCACGAGGTCTGCATCTACGATGGCGCGGCGCGTGCGCTCAATGCCGAGTTGTTCAATCTGGTCGCCGGAGGCGCGCACGCCCGCCGTGTCCGTGAGCAGCACAGGCACGCCGTCCAGACTCAAAACTTCACTTAAACTATCACGTGTGGTACCGGGAACATCTGTCACAATAGCTCTATCCGCAGCCAGCAATCTATTGAAAACACTGGACTTACCCACATTCGGGCGACCGGCCAGCGTGACCTTCAGACCCTCTTTCAGGAGACGACCGGCGCGGAAAGTCTGTGCCAGCGTGTCGACTCTTCGGGCGAGTTCGGAGAGCTTTTCGCCGACCTGTCGTGTCACGTCTTCAGGCAGGTCGTCCTCGACAAATTCGAGCGAGGATTCGAGCGGGACGATGATTTCGAGCAGCGCACTTTTGACGGGCTTGAGACGTGCGGAGAGTTCGCCGCCGAGTTGGCGCGCGGCCTGACGAACGGCAGCGTAGGTCTGCGCGTCGATGAGGTCGCGGATGGCTTCGGCCTGGCTGAGATTGAGACGGCCGTTCGAGAGAGCGCGGAGGGTGAATTCGCCGGGGTCGGCCGCGCGTGCTCCCTCGTTGAGCAAGCGGTCGAGGATGTGCAGCAGGAGCGTGGGCGAGCCGTGACAGCTTAGCTCAAGGACATCTTCGCCGGTGAAGGAGTGCGGGGCTTTGAAGTAGGTGACGAGAGCGCGGTCGATAACCTGCGCCTCCGAGCCTTCGTCGTAGATGTTTCTCAGCGCGACGCGGTTCGGTTCAGGTGCGAAGCTTTCGTCGCGCAGCAGACGGCGCGCGAGGGGGAGCGCGTGCTGTCCGCTAATGCGGATAACGCCGATGCCGCCGCGACCGGGCGGCGTCGAGAGAGCAACGATGGTGTCTGTTGCTTGCAAGTTTTTGGCAGCGTGGAAAGAGAAGGCTCGCGCAGCGCGGTCGCGACCGACGAGCGCTTCGCGAACGGTCTTAGTGTTTGGGGGCTTTCTTCAAACTGACTTTGAGGCGGCGCGCATTGCCTTCGCCGATTGATTCTGTGGCGAGGTCTACTTCGGCGGCAAGCGTGAGATGGATGACGCGCCGCTCGTTGGCGTTCATGGGGCCGAAGGTGAAGGCGACGCCGGAGGCGCGGACGCGTTCGGCAGCATGTCTCGCCATCGCGCGCAACTCGGCCTCACGCATCGCGCGGAAGCTGTCCACGTCGCAGACGAAGCGTTGACCGTGCGCCAGACCGCGACCGAAAGATTGGTTAACGAGATGTTCGAGCGCGTCGAGGAGTTCGCCGCCTTCGGCGCGCAGCAGAGGCGCGTCCGAGCCTTCGATGTCGAGCATGCAGCCGCCTTCAAACTCGCTGGCCGTCGCGCGCAAATCGAACTTCGCGCCGTCGAAAACGGCGTTGAGAAAATCCTGCGCGTCATCAAAAACCTGTTTCATCTCGTCAATACCTAATCTGAGTTTCAGGTCTGCGAAGCGCGCGCCGCGCTCAGTTTTTTCGTCGGCCCGCTTTTGCGCGGACGCGTCTCAGCACGATTCTTTTCCGGCGGCTCTTCGTCGTCTTCAGATTTGACGAGTCGGTTAATCAACAACTGTTGACTGAAGCCGACGATGTTGCCGACGAGCCAGTAGACGAGCAACCCCGAAGGTGCGCTCCACAGCATGTAGAGCATCATCAGCGGGAGCACGACGGCCATCATCTTACGCTGCAAGGGGTCGGCCGACGGCGCTGGTGTAATCAGTTGCAGCACGACCATCGAGCCTGCCATCAGGAAGGGCAGCAGGTGGATAGGGTCTGATGCGGAGAGGTCAGGCATCCAGAGAAACGAAGCCGCGCGAAAGTCTATCGAGATGGTTATCGCGCTGTAGAGCGCGAAAAGAAAAGGCATCTGAATCAGCAGCGGCAGACAGCCGCCGAGAGGATTTCCCTCCTTCATCAGACGCAGTTGCTCCATCTGCAACTCTTTCAGGCGGGGGTCGTTCTGCTTCATCCCCTTGATTTTTTCCTGCAACTCTTTCATCCGCGGCGCGAGTTTCTGCGCCTTCTTCATCGACTTCGACGAGCGCCACTTGAGCGGGAAAAAGAGCGTGTAGATGATAATCGTAAAGAGGATGATGGCGACGCCGTAGCTGCCCGTCAGTTGGTTGAGATGCTTAATCGACCAGAGAATCGGGCGTGCGAGCGGGCGAGAGATGCTTGAAAACCAACCGTAGTTGATGAGTTCTTCGAGGTCGACGGGGCGGCCACCATGCGCAGCGGAGAGTTCTTCGCTGATGCTGTTGAGCAGGTAATGGTCTTTCGGCCCGACGAAGAGCGGCGTCGGCGCGCCATCGGTCGGGACAGGCACGTGGGCCGTTATCAGGTGACGCTCCTCCTTGTTGCCGTCGGAGACATGTTCGTACTTCTGCGTACGATATTCCAGCCCCTCAATCGGTCGCGGCAGAACGAGCGCCATCGCAAAATATGTATCGCCGACGCTCGCCCAATCGACTTGTCCGCCAATCCTCTGAACCTTCTCCCCGTTGACCTCCGCGTTCTCTTTGTTACCGGCAATCTCCGATGCAGTCAGACGCATCGTTTTCTCGCCGCCGACAGCGACCGCTTCGGGCGCAACCTGATAGAAAGTGTAATGCGGTGTTCCCTGGTCGCCGATGTTCGGGCCGACGGCCATCTTCACGTTGGGAAGCGGCTGGCCGTTTCGCGTGACTCTGGTTTCAAGGACGACGTTGTAGCTATCGGCCTTGAAGGTCAGCGCCTTCGTCACGTCGAGACCACTCGCAGGGTCAGTCATCTTGAGTTCGACGCGGCGCTCCTCGCCCGGCTTCAACTCAAGGACGGCATCGCCTTCGCCCGCGATGTCGCCTGTGCGGTAGTTGCGCGAGCCGAGCGGGACATCGAGCACGGCCTCTCCCGCCGATAGTTGGAGCGGCTGCGTGCGCGGCTTTCCTCTGAGAGATTCCGGCAGGTTTGCTTCCTGCGGGATTAACTGAAGCTGCTGCTCTCGCTCCTTCGTGCTGGCGATGGAGTAGAGTTTGCGCTCGCGCTTCGTTTCAGGGTCTCTGTAGGTCTTGATAATCCAACTCGTCGCAACCGCGCCGCGCGAGTCCAGACGGGTTTCGTAGAGCGGCGTCGAGATGGTCAGAGTCCGCTGTGGAGCATCGTCAACGACAGTCGTTGATGGGTCTGTTTGAGCGTTCGTCGCAGCTTCGGTCGGCGCAGGGGTCTCAGGCGCAGGCGTTTGGGCAGACTGCTGCTGAGCGTTCGCGTTGTTGGCGTTATTTTTCGTCGGAGGCGGCGGAGGGAAAAGATAGCTCCAACCAATAAGGATGACGGCGGAAAGGACTAAGGCAAGTAAAAGGCGCTTCTGTTCCATGAAGTTTAATACGAACACCCGCGACGGCTGTTTGAAAAAATCCTATCTGCCGACCACAGCCGGAAATGTCACTTGACGGGGTCGTAGCCGCCTCTGTGAAAAGGATGACAACGCGAGAGACGGCGGACGCTCATCCAGCCGCCGCGCACTGCTCCGTAACGCTCAATCGCTTCCGAGGCATACTCCGAACAGGTCGGAAAGAAACGGCAGGCCGGAGGAAGCAGAGGCGAGACGGCCGCCTTGTAAAATCTGAGCAGCAATAAAAGCAGGCTCTTCATCGCCTCACACGACCCGTTCGGCCTCACGCTCGCTGGCGCTGACGCGCCCCACGATTGACTGAAACTCCTGCAAAGCAGACTCGACTTTAACTTTCAACAGCGAGCGGCGCGCATTCAAGACCCAATCGTAACCGCGCGTGAGCCCGTCCATCTGCGCCCCGCTCAGGCGAAAGGCTTCGCGCAGAAGCCTCTTGGCACGGTTGCGTTCGACGGCGCGGCGCGCCATTTTGCGCGAGGCCGTAATGCCCAGACGTTGTTCGCCCGTCTCGTTAGCCAGCACGAACGCCGTCATCAGAGAGCCGTCGAAACGGCGTCCGCCCTCGTAGTTGGCACGAAACTGCGCTGGATTGCGCAGGCGTGCGCCCTTCGGCAGACACCGCCCGCGCCCGCTCAGTAATGCGCCGGTGTCAGGCGTTTGCGCCCCTTGGCGCGGCGTCTCTTGAGCACCAGACGGCCGTTCTTGGTCGCCATGCGAGCCCTGAAGCCGTGCGTCTTCGCGCGGCGACGGTTGTTCGGTTGGAATGTGCGCTTCGGCATAGTCGGTCATTCTCTCCTCAGACGAAAGGGATAAGACTAACTTCCGCTAGGCTTTCTGTCAAGAAACGCGAGGCCGCTCAAGCCACCCGCAGACGTTTTTCTGATGAGGCGCCTCCTGAAAAATCCTCGCTCCCGGTCATCCGAAGGCCGGACTGCCCGTGTCTCAAAACAGTCCACACGCTCAATTTTTCTAGGAAATATCAAGCGGTTTTCGAGGGGCGAAGACTCCCTTTCTGACCGCCCGAAAATATTTCTCGAAACCTGTGGATTTCTCTTGCATCCCTCACGCCCTTGTGCTAGTCTCCCGCCCGTTTCGGATGCTTTTAAAACCCGTAACTAATTGAAAGTAAAACACTTAAAGCTTCACTTTAAGTTTCCAGAGTTTTCCACAGGGCTGTGGAAAACTCTGTGGAAAACTTTCAAAAAGGGGAGTCAAAAAGCGACCGAAAGGGCGAAAATGCAATATCTTCCGGCGCATTGCTCAAAGGAGAGCATGAGCAACTTAAAGTTGTTCTTGTACTCTTTTGGGTCAGTTTTTCCTGTAGAGGTTTAACTGGCTTATCTACCGAGAACGGACGAGACTGATGAGCACATCCATCGAGAATAGAATTTGGAGCGACATCCTACACGCCGTCGAGAAGCGGCTTAACCGCCAGAGCTTCGAGACGTGGATTCGCCCTATCCACTTCGACGGTTGCGACGATGCGGAGCAGGTCTTGCACCTGCGCGCGCCCAATCAGGTAGTGAAGGATTGGGTCAGCACCAACTATTCCGATGTGCTCGACGCCTCGCTTGAAGAGGTCAACATGGCCTCTTACGAGGTGGATTGGACGGTCGAGGAGGAGGGCGGCGCGCAGCCCGCTGTCGATGCGGATAAGGACGAGGAGAAAGATGCTTTCGGAATGAGCGAGGGTGGAAACGCGAAAACGGGCAAGGATAAAACGTCGAGCCTGTTTTCGCTGCTGGAGGCGGCCGAGTCGGACGGACTGACGCCGGGCGCGACCACCTTCGTCGATATTGAGCCGCTCGAACATTCGCTCAACCCCAAATGCTCTTTCCAGACCTTCGTCGTCGGCTCTTGCAACCAGTTTGCGCACGCCGCAGCCCTCGCCGTCGCCGAAGCCCCCGGCAAAACATATAATCCGCTCTACATTTACGGTGGGGTCGGTCTGGGCAAAACTCACCTCATGCACGCCATCGGCCATTCGATTAAGGAGCGCAACCGCTATCTGCGTCTCTCATACATCTCTGCCGAAAAGTTCATGAACGAGTTGATTAACGCCATCCGCTACGACAAGGCGCAGACTTTTCGTGAGAAATATCGCTCCATCGACGTGCTACTGATGGACGACATCCAGTTTATGGCGGGCAAGGAGCGCACGCAGGAGGAGTTTTTCCATACTTTCAACGCGCTCTACGACGGGCAGAAGCAGATTGTCATCACCTCCGACTGCCCGCCGCGCGAGATTCCAACCCTCGAAGAGCGGCTCCACTCGCGTTTCGAGTGGGGTCTCATCGCGGACATGGAGCCGCCCGACCTCGAAACCAAAGTCGCCATCCTCAAGCGCAAGGCAGACCTCGACGGCGTACAGTTGCCGGATGATGTGGCCTTCTTCATCGCAGGCAAGGTCAAGAGCAACATCCGCGAACTCGAAGGCTCGCTCGTCCGTCTGGTTGCCATCTCGTCTCTGCGCGGTCTGCCCATCTCGAAGATGCTGGCGCAGGACGCCATCCGCAACATCGCCGAAGACGACCAGCCGGCAGGCATCACCATCGAGCAGATACAGAAGGCCGTCGCAGCCCATTACCGTCTGAAAATCGACGACCTGAAGTCGAAGAATAACGCGCGCCAGATTGCCGTCCCGCGACAGGTGGCGATGTACCTCTGCAAGCGCCTGACTAAACACAGTTTCCCCGAAATCGGGAGAGAGTTCGGAGGCAAGCACCACACGACCGTCATCCACTCGGTCGAGAAGATTGAGGCGCTCGTTTCGAAGGATCACAATTTCCACAGGGTCGTCAGCGACCTTATGGACAATCTTTGCAAGTAGTTACGGAGATTTCACTTGAAAACTTTTCCACAGCCCTGTTTTAAGCTAAGCTCTTTAGATACTTATATTTAACCTCAAGTTTTCCACATTTCCACAGGCTGTCTAAAAAGGGGGGCTGTGGAAATGTGGAAAACTTTCGGCCGGACGACTTTTCCCACAGAAAGCCAAAGATTTCCACAGCGATTTCCACAGCCCCTGTGGAAAATAAAACCTTTGATGACAACAGTAAGGTCGGTTTTCCACATTTCCACAGGCCCTACTACTACTACTAGATATAAATAGAAGGTATTAAATTAGTATAAGAAGTAAAAGGCGCGTCCGCTTTTGTCGTCACAGAGTTGGTTTAAAATCCTTTCGCAAAACATCTCTTAGAGGAGTCTTTAGTCAATGGAATTCAGTATCAGCAAGGGTGCTCTCCAGAAGGAACTCGGTTTTGTTCAGGGCACGGTCGAGAAGAAGAACACCATCCCCGCCCTCTCGAATATCCTTATCGAGTCAATCGGCGAGAACACGATTCGCATGACGGGCACAGACCTCGACGTGACGCTGCGTTGCGAGGCCGAAGCCGACATTAAGACGCCGGGCGCGATGTGCGTCGGCGCGCGCAAGCTCTTCGAGATTGTGCGCGTGCTCCCGGATGCGCCCGTCAATTTTCGTAAGGACGAGAACAACTGGGCGAGCGTCAAGTGCGAGCGTTCGAATTTCCGCATCGCAGGCGTCGAGCGCGAATCCTTCCCCGAAGTGCCGACCTTCAAGACCGCGCCCGTGAAGATGCCTGCTTACCTGCTGAAGACGCTCATCGACCGCACCATCTTCGCCATCACGCTCGAAGAGTCGCGTTACACGCTCTCAGGCGCAAAATTCATGCTCGCCAAGTCTGGCGCGCGGATGGTGACGACCGACGGCCACCGCCTCGCCTTCATCGAGCGCGAAGATTTGGGAGCGAATCCGCCGACGGAAAATCTCGACGTGCTTATCCCGCGCAAGACTCTGGGCGAACTGACGAAACTGATGAGCGCCTACGAGGGCGAAATCGGCCTCGGCGCAGACGAGAACCACATCTACTTCGAGGTCGGGCAGCGCCTGCTCGTCTCGCGCACGCTGGCCGGACAGTTTCCGAACTACGAGATGGTCATGCCCAAAGGCAACGACAAAAAGGCCGTCTTCGACGCGCCCTCTCTCTCTCAGGCCATTCGCCGCGTCGCCCTCATGGCCGACGACCGCTCACACGCCATCCGCCTGCACCTCGTCCCCGGCAACCTCCACATCAGTTCACAGACGGCAGAGGAAGGCGAGGCGCGCGAGACCGTCGCCATTGACTACGCCGGCGACGAAGTCGAAATCGGCTTTAATGCCGCATACCTGCAAGATTTCCTCAACGTCTCCAACGAGGGCTCCATAGCCTTCGAGTTCAAGGACGGAAACTCTCAGGCGCAACTGCGCCCCATCTCCGACGATGGCTACGACTACCGCTACGTCGTCATGCCGATGCGCCTCTGACGTCAGCGCTTCATCAAATGCTTCTCGTGTCCGGCGGGAATAAAGTCGGTAACTCGGGAACAAAGTTGGCAACTAGGGAATAAAGTTGGTAACTGAAAAAAGAAGCCGGGTCCTTTATGGCCGACTTTATTCTGAGCAAAAGACATTGGCTGCGGCGCTTCCTAGGGCAGCAGCCTAACTTTTATCTTCACCTTCATGACCTCAAAGAACCTGCCTAACTGGGTATTGACAGAGTCTGTTTCATTTACAGAAATGATGGTATTATGCCCGCGCTCTGGCGGCAGATGCCTGTTTTTGTGTCAGCATAGTGCTTCAGCGCGCCAGCAACCTGACGACAGTTCCACGATTTCACGCCTGTAAGAGAAAGAGCTTTGGCTTTACTAGAAGTTATCCTCACAATTTGGGGAACCGCGATAGGCACCGCGTCCGCTTTGAAGGACCTCCGTGACTATCTAGACGGTAGAGTTAGCTTAGAAGATGTGCTGACTGAACTTGTTGACGGGTATTTTCAATTTCACATTGCACGTCTCAAACACCTCTGCCCCGACGGCGACCCTCAGTTCGTGAGCGAAGTTTTCAAGGAAGAACTTTCGAGCGTCGAATTGAACATTCATACCAGAGATGAACTGGCCCCGGCTTTACTTCCTTTGCTTGATGGCGCCGTTAACACCCCCGGCGCAACCTGCCCCCCCTCGGAGTTCACACCCATTTACAGAACAATACTCGATGCGGCTATCCGAGATATGTGGAAGCGGATAAGCGAGTACGACCAAGTTGCTAATGAAATCCTACTCGTACAAAACGAGGAGCAACTGGACAGGGTGTCTACTCTCAACACCAACGTGCAGGAGGGTTTCGAGCGCATTACGGGCGACATTTCGGGAGTCGATACAAAGATAGACGGTCTCTCCGAGCAGCTACGAAGTCTTACCAGTTTCGCTCTTGGCACATGGCAGCAGTCCTTCGACCGCCTGACGCACACGGCACCGCCGGCAAAACACCGAATAGAAGATCAGGTATATATAAATCCCTTTCTTTTACGGCGGGCCGAGGATTTTAATCATAACTATGGCCTGCTGGCGCGCTTATTTCATAGCTCCCCCGAGTGGGATTCCATACAGCGCAAGGCAGATAACGTATTCATCGAAGCGGGACGCGGTACTGGGAAGTCGATGTTACTTCGGCGCCTGACTGCGCAAGCAACAGTAGCTGCAAAGAGGATCGAAGATCCGAAGGCGACTTTGGAGGACGCCGGGCAAGGCTATTTCGGAGTGTACGTTAAGTTAACCCGAGGTTACTACGAGCAATTTCTTTCAGTGGATTTAGTGCCAGAGCAGGCCGGTTCGCTAATAGCACAACATGAAGTTAATGTCGAAATTTACGATGCCTTTGTCGATACAATTAACTGGCTTGTTAAAGAAAGGGCTTTAATCATCCCGTCGCGTGATTTAGATGCTCTGGTGGAAGACCTAAACGCCTTATTCCCGAAGGCACCACGC